>NZ_BRLB01000002.1 GCF_027923465.1 Vallitalea longa | reverse complement strand
CTGTGGTTGGAGCCTTTCTGGAACCATCAAGTGGTAGGAGGATGAAACCAATCCACAGTATCTCCAATAGTATAGCATACAGTCCTTGGAGAGGGACTATAAACACTACTACTATATAATACGAGGAGGAAAATTTCGTGAAAAAGATTTCTTTTGTATCTGGAATATTAATATTAATTATGTTGGTGCTTTTTATGACAGGAGTATTAGATTTTAATAATAGCATAAAGAAAGCAATAACAGATGGTAATAGATTATTTGCTGCAAGTAATTATGGAAAAGCCTCTAAAGTATATGAGAAAGCTCTAACTGAAGAATCAGATGATGAAATTTTGAACTATAATTTAGGACAGACATCATATGCATTAGAGGATTATGAAAAAGCCATAGATTATTTTGCCAAATCTTCTACAAAAATAGATAGATATTTAAATTCAGGTAATTCCAGTTATAAATTAGCTGATGGTATAGATGATATGAAACAGAAAATGGATTATCTGAACCAAGCATTGGAAACATATAAAAATGGTATAATCATTTTTCCTGAGAATGTGGAAATAAAATATAATTATGAATTCGTCAAGTCTAAAATAGATGAGTTAAACAAAAATAATGAGAATAAACAAGACAACAATGAAGATAAGCAAGATAATAATCAGGACCAGCAGGATAAAAAAGATGATCAAGGAAATAGTCAAGAAAATAGTCAAGAAAACAAAGATTCCAAGGATAAACAAGACCAACAGGATAAACAGAATTCTGGAGAAAACGAAGATCAACAAAACCAAGAAAATCAACAAAGTGAAGATCAAAATGGTAAACAAGACAAAGATAAACAAGACAGTAGTTCTAGTAATGATAAAAATACAGATAATGAACAAAACGGGGAAGAAAACAAAGATTCCCAGAAAGATCAACAGCAGGATAAAGAAGATGACACAAATCAGGACGAACAGGATAATAAGAGTGCTTCTGGTATGAATCAAAAGGATCCTTCTGATACTAATCAAACAGACAAAGATATTATGCAGGTTCTTCAAATGTTAGAACAACAAGAAGAGAGTAGTCTTAAAAATAATCAACAAGTAAAAGGCTACGGTAAGGAGGATGAATATGACTGGTAAAAGATTGAAAGCTAGGATAACCTTCATATTATGTTTGGTATTTACGCTTCTAATAGTGAGTGAAGGAAGTGCTTTAGCTAAAGAAGCAGAATTTCGTCTTGATATGGATACTCTTAATTTAGAAAAAGGAGTTAGTACTAACTTGGTTTTTTCTATTATAAATGCTAATGATTGTAAAAATCTAAAAATAGATGGATTAGAAAATTTTGATGTTTTATCATCAGGTCAAAAACAGTCCACCAAAATCATTAATGGGGATAAAACTACTCAGATTGACATTAATTATGTTATCATGCCTAAGAAGACAGGTGACTTTTCTCTTCAAGGAAGTGTGGAATATGAGGGTAATGCGGAAAAGACTAACATTCTGAATGTTAATGTTAGTGAAAGTAGTACTGCAACAGACAGTAATGCACAAGATATATTTGTAAAAACAGTATTGGCAGAAGATGAAATATATTTAGGTCAAAAAGTTGCATTAACATATGAGCTATATTCACGATATAGTATAGAAAGCTACTCATTCACGGATCCGATATCACTAGATGAATTCATTATCAATGAGGAACAAGAGGATCAGATAAAGGCTAATTATGTATATATAAATGGAAACAAGTATGTTAAGTACGAGGCGAAAAAGATCTACATGACACCAATAAAACCAGGTGAGTTTACCATACCGTCCTATAATTTTCAGGTAGGGGTAAGTACTAGAGATGTTTTTAGTTCGGCTAAACCATATTATTTTGAAACTGATGAGAAGCAGTTAACGATTAAGCCTTTGCCAGAAGACAATAAACCTGCTGATTTTTCAGGATTGGTTGGAAATCTTGAGATAGAATCTGACTATAGCAAGAACCAAGTTGAATATGGAGATTCATTGACGCTTAATGTCACTGCATCTGGTAATTGCAATCTAGAACTACTTAATAAAATAATAAAAGATGAATTACCTGGGTTTTCAGTGTATGAAACAGTGAAAGATACAAAAGAAAGTGTAGTAAATAATAAATATAATGCTGAGAAAAAATTTGAGATTATATTAGTTCCAGAAAAAAATGGTGATTTGGAAATAAAACCAATTAATATTTCATATTTCGATACGGAAACAGAAACGTATAAAAATGCAGAGATACCTGGAACAACTATTAAGGTTACAGGTGAAGTTCCTGTTGATAAAAAGGATAAATCCACAAATAATGAACCTGCTGCTATAGAAAAGGTAACAATTGATCAAGTTAATTATAATACACAAGATACTGGTTATATCACATTAAGATTGAATAAGAATAATTTGCTCATAGGCTTAATTGTATTAATTATTTTGGTTGGATTAGTTGTTTTATTGTTATGTATGAGAGCTCATTCCAAGAAACAAGACAAGAATTTACATAATATATATAAACGACTTAAAAATACCAATGATGAAAACGAATTATATAATCTATTTAATGATATGATTAAGTATAGATATGATATAAGTCTAAAAGCTAGTTCGAAAGATTCTGTTAAAAGTATAATTAAAGAACATGATATTGCAGATATAGTAATAGAAGTAATTAATTATATGGAGAATAAAAACAATGGTGCGAAGAGAGACCATGCATATCTAAAAGATAAGATAAAGGAAATATATAGTAAAATAAAATAGACCAGTATATAAAAAAGATTCTAAATAAAGCTTTTGATAAAAGAGTAAAGAGTATGGCATATAATAAGTAACATTATATGCCATATTTTTTGATTTTCAAGGTATTATTAATTAAATATTGAACGAGGTTTTAATGAAATTAGTTGACTGGTAAGATAAAAAGATATATACTTAAGTTGTCCAATGATTGGAGGTTTACATATATGGATATAAAAAAACCAATTAGATTATCATTACCAAAGCAAATTGCTAGTGAAATCGAAAAAGCTATTAAAGATGGTAGTTTGAAACTAGGTAGTAAAATTCCATCTGAGCCAGAACTTGCGAAAGAGTTTGGAGTGAGTAGAAATACTATACGAGAAGCAGTTCAGTCTCTTATTCATGCAGGTGTATTAGAAGCACGTCAAGGTGATGGTACTTATATATTGGTATCAGGACGTTTTGAAGCAAATATATTAAAAAGATTAAGTGACTCAGATATGAATGAAGTGTATGAGGTTAGACTATGTCTTGAAAAAGATATCGTGAAACTTGCAACTACAAGACGTACGGAATCTGATATTAAGCATATTAAAAAAGCTTTAGAGAGAAGAAATCAGATTAAATTAACGGCAAAAGAAAATACTGATGTTGATATAGCTTTTCATATAGCTATTGCAAAAGCTTCTCACAATACCATTTTCTATGATCTTTACAAATATGTATCTAAATTTATCAGTAACTCTATACAACAAAAAGTTGAGATTAATAATATGGAAGGAGATAAGATAGATCAATTACATACAGAACTTTTCAATGCAATTTATGAGAAAAATGTTGAAAAAGCAGAAGACACTATTGTCAAAATATTAGACATTTAATTACACAGAAAGCAGGGTATACATGAAGAAAGCAACAAAAATATTTATCATCTTATCAATTGTTTTTATTTCATTTAATTTACGAGCACCTATCACAGCAGTTGGTTCTATTATTGATTTAATAAAAAATGAATACAATTTATCTAGTGGTATGGCAGGTTTTATTACTACCTTACCTCTTATTGCTTTTGCAGTGGTTTCGCCGTTTGTTTCACAGATTAGTTCGAAGTTAGGATATGGATTAACTATGCTTAGTGGATTGGTTTTTATGATTGTAGGTGAAATTATTCGTTCATATACTAATTCCTTCGGATTGTTTGCAGGAACTACTCTTATTGGTATAGGAATTGCAATAGGCAATGTTTTAATTCCAAGTATTATTAAACTTAGATTTTCAAAGAATGTTGGTATAGTAACAAGTATCTATACCACAAGTATGTGTATATTTGCAGCAGTCGGTTCAGGTGTAAGTGTACCATTGGCAGTTGGTTTAGATTTCGGTTGGAGAAATGCTTTAGCAGTATGGACTGTATTGACTTTAATAACTGTTTTTATTTGGTTTCCACAACTTAAGAAATCAAAGGGTTCTATGAGCAAAGAGACAATGATAAAAGATTCAAAAGGTAAATCAATATGGAAATCTCCTCTTGCTTGGTGGGTAACATTATTTATGGGAACACAATCTTTATTGTTTTATTGTCTTGTTGCATGGTTACCATCTATTATCACATCAAAAGGAATGAGTGCAGAATTTTCTGGCATGATGGCACTTTTATTTCAATTGGTAGGATTACCAGCTACACTTCTAATGCCAATAATAGCTGATAGATTTAAGGATCAGAAGGTGATAACAACTATTTCATCGTTAATCTATCTAGTTGGAATGAGCTTACTATTAGTATCGGATTCAAAAATATCAATTATTGTTTCTTTAATATTTGTAGGTCTTGGTATGGGAGGAAGCATAAGTATCTCTATTGCATTCATTTCTCTTCGTTCCCCAAATGCAAAAAAAGCTGCTGAGCTTTCGGGTATGTCACAATCAGCAGGATATTTACTTGCTGCAACAGGTCCACTTCTTATAGGTTTTATTTTTGATAGAACACTTTCATTTACTGTTCCAATTATATTATTAATAGTATGTATAATTTTACTAATTTGTTTTGGACTAAAAGCCAGTAAAAATGAAGTTGTAGAAATATAATATAAAGTTTTGAAATATAAAAATAAATAATTGATTATATAATTTAAGCCTTCTTGTATTAATACAAGAAGGCTTGTATAATGTATGAAAAATTTTAATTAACCAACTTTTTCTTCTGTAATGGGTTTCTTTCGTATGATCCCCATTGGAGTTTGTTCGCTGGACTGCCCCAAAGGGTTGTCTTTTAAGATTTTGCACAACATATCTTCTGTATATAAGTCGTTGCTTGATAGTCCCAAAATATCTATTCCAAGATCATTACAATCAATTATAGAAACAATAATTCCAAATTTCTTGGATATTTCCTCACATATTTTTTGAGGACTGTTTGGAATTAGAACTACATATTGATTGTAAGGTGGTAAAGTATAATGACATGGTCCATCTATCCCTCTTGCTTTTTCTCCAGCAACTTTGTAAAACCAACCTTTTTTTCTAAAAATTTTACCTATTACACTAGCTACACATGCAAATAGAATTCTTAAGGTACTGGTTTCTCTGAAAGCCATTTCCATTGTTTCTGGCATTCCCAAACCAATACCACTAGAAGTTTTAGTTACAAATTTAGATAAAATCCTTGCTAATCTTCTAGGTTTTATATCTTTAATAGGGATGGCACGATTTTGGGTACATGCAACCATTTTTTCCGAGACAAAGAGCAAATCATTTTTCTGATAATTATCTACAGTATATTCTTTAATTACATCAAATAAATTATCTTTATTAGTAACAACATGTGTTTTTATAGCAAATCTACTATAATTAACATTATCTATTGTTACTACTTCTTGTTTTTTATCGTTAACATGCATTTTATCTACCTTCAATCTTTTTTTGATTTGAAATAATAATCTAGTTTGATCAAAATAATTATTAAGTCTCACACTTTTAATATATCAATTATGGATGTTTATTAACTTTGCATTTCATTAATTATTTCTTAAGATTTTCTTAAGATTGGTTTTATCTTCGCCTTCTAACATTTTGTTAGGAGACATTGACTTTTTTTATATTATGAACAAAACATAATATACCTATACATTGAATCTGAACAACATTATATCACCGTCTTGAACTATATAATCTTTACCTTCAAGACGAACTAATCCTTTTTCTTTTGCTGAAGTGTAATTGCCTGTGTTTATTAGGTCATCATATTTAACTACTTCTGCACGGATAAAACCTTTTTCGAAATCAGTATGGATTTTTCCTGCGGCACCTGGAGCTTTTGTGCCCTTAGTTATTGTCCATGCTCTAGTTTCTTTTTCACCTGCAGTAAGGAAACTGATAAGACCAAGTAAACTATAACTTGCTTTTATTAATTTTTCAAGTCCTGCATCTTTAATTCCAAGATCTTCTAAAAACATTGCTCTTTCGTCATCATCCAGTTCTGAAATCTCTTCTTCTATTTTAGCACATATGACAAAGGCTTCAGAAGTTTCTTTTTTGGCAAAATCCCTTACAGTTTGTACATAATTATTGCTTGCTCCATCATCCACAAGATCCTCTTCAGCAACATTTGTAGCATAGATTACTGGTTTATATGTAAGTAGATTTAATGATTCTACAAATTTCACATCTTCATCGGAATTAAATTCAACCGCTCTTGCTGATTTTCCTTCTTCTAATTCTTCTTTTAATTTTTTTAAGACATTAATTTCTTTAATAAGAGATTTATCTCCTTTTAGAGATTTTGTTGTTTTGGCTATTCTTCTATCTAATATTTCTAGGTCTGAAAAGACTAATTCAAGATTTATCGTTTCAATATCTCTAATAGGATCTATTGAACCATCTACATGGACTACATTAGTATCTTCAAAACATCTAACTACATGAACTATAGCGTCTACCTCTCTTATGTTTGATAAAAATTTATTACCTAATCCTTCACCTTTACTAGCACCTTTAACCAGTCCTGCAATATCAACAAATTCTATAACTGCTGGTATTGTTTTCTTTGAAGAATATAAATCTGTCAGAACATCTAATCTTCTATCTGGTACTGTAACAATGCCTATGTTAGGGTCAATAGTACAGAATGGATAATTTGCAGATTCTGCTCCAGCTTTTGTTAAAGAATTAAATAACGTACTCTTACCAACATTTGGCAATCCTACAATTCCTAATTTCATTTGTCGTCTTCCTTCCTAATACTAATAATAACTTCTTTACAGTTGCTATTATAAATTTTTTATGGTAGTATTGTCAACTAAAACAAATAAAAAGGGTATATCTCATAGATGAGAATGCCCTATAATATTAATCATCTTATTTTCTATTCATTGCAAGTCCTATTAACCAACCTTCTATGAAACATAATAAAGCTATTATAATAGTAGTTTTTTTGAAATCAAATTCCATTATGCTTGCTTGTTCTGATTGTTCTTTAACTTGCTTTTCACCAACTCGATGAAGTGGCCTTCTATAATTAGGTCTATTCATGGTAGCTACCTCCTTAATGAATTAAAATGTATTAAATTATAATTATATATTAGTATAACACAATGTCCTAAAATTAATCAATAATATATATTTAACAGCTTTAATAAGTTAATATATTACAAGATTACTTATGTATATATATAAGAAGAGAAGTTTTCTGTCTGTATATGTCGTATAAAAATTTGTTATGATAAATGTAGACGAAAAGTTTGCATTTTCTAAGAATATGCTATATTATATTTGTAATATGATTTTTTATGGAGGAATGAAAAAATGAATCTAGGACCAGACATAATTTTTCCGAATCTAGGTATAGAGATAAATAATATCAACAATATTGCATTTAGCATTTTTGGGTTAGATGTGTATTGGTATGGATTAATAATTGGATTTGGAATACTAGCAGGACTTTTTGTAGCAATTCAACTCGGTAAAAGAAATGGAATAGATGAAGCTTTATATCCTGATTTTTTAATTTATGCACTTATCGTTTCAGTTATTTTTGCTAGAATATTCTATGTTGTATTTTCATGGGATGAATACAAAGATAATTTATTGAAGATATTTGCATTCAGGGAAGGCGGACTAGCTATCTATGGAGCAGTAATTGGAGCAGTATTAACTCTAATCATATTTTCAAAGCGTAAAAATGTTGATTTTTGGAATTTCGCAGATACTGCAGCTCCAGGCCTTATACTAGGTCAAATTATTGGAAGATGGGGTAACTTCATGAATATGGAAGCATTTGGAGGTTATACGGATAATCTTTTCGCTATGATGCTAAATACTTCTAAAGCTAAATATATTCCTGCCCAATTAGAAGATACTATTAAAATAGTAAATGGAGTGAGTTATATTCAGGTACAACCAACTTTCCTATATGAATCATTATGGAATCTTGGAGTTTTAATTCTATTGCTTATATATTTCAAAAGAAGAAAATTCAAGGGAGAAATATTTGCATTATATCTTTTGGGATATGGAGCAGGTAGATTTTGGATTGAAGGTCTAAGAACTGATCAATTGATAATTGGTGGTTCAGGAATTCCGATTTCACAGTTACTTGCAGGGGTCTTTATAGTTGTGTCATTAGTATTTATAATAATAATGAGGAGGAAAAGTTCAAAGTAAAAACGAATGCTATAAATATTTAACAAGCTTAAAAGCTAAGGGGAATGAAAAATGCAGGATTACAATATTGAACAGCTAAGGGAAATTCTTGATGAATTGATTGCTTGTAAAGCAGATCAACAAGAAATTTATAGAGTTAGTGTAGAACTCGATAAGCTTATTGAAAGCTATTATATTAGAGCTAGTATAGCAGAAAAACAGTATAGCAATGTAAATAATTGAATTATCAGATTATAGCATCTATAGTAATTAGTGCTTATTTATTATAAGAAGTGAGCATTAATTACTATTGGTAAACAACAGTAGTTTTTTCAAAAAAAATATATAAAATTTTGTGCGATTTACATATAATAATTATATAAAAATATAGAAAATATAAAAAAGCATTCGTTTTAAATAGTAGTATCATTGGTAAAGGTAGTAATAATGCATAAAAATCTAAAGGAAATTTATATAAAATAACAGATTTGATATACAAGTCTGTTATTTTTTTTTGTCAAAATACTTGAAAAACTCTTTCATATATACTATTATATGGATATAGGTGGTAAAAAGTGGTGCTAAGTGGTAGAAAGTGGATGATGGTCTTATAATAAGATTATCATAGAATTGCAGGTGAACGCTGTGTTTATAGGAGAATATAAGCATTCAATTGATGCTAAGGGAAGATTGATAGTCCCTGCAAAATTCAGGGTTCTACTAGGTGACACTTTTTATATAACAAAAGGATTCGATAAGTGCTTGATGGTTTATACAGAGGAAGAGTGGAATAAATTTATCGAGAAGTTGAATAATAATCCTATGAAGAAAAAAGATGCAAGAAGAATACAAAGATTCTTTATTGCTTCAGCTAATGAATGCACATTGGACAAGCTGGGAAGAATACTAGTGCCATCACATCTAAGGGAACATTCAATGTTGGAAAAAGAAGTTATTTTGATTGGAGTATCTAATAGAGTTGAAATATGGTCTAGAGAGAATTGGGAAGAATATAATGCAGATGATGACATTGATATAAGTGAATTGGCTGAAGACATGGAAGATTTAGACATATAGATAAATGGGATATATAGAAAGAGGGAGTAAGATGGCATTTGAACATAAGTCAGTACTATTAGAGGAATGCATAGAAGGGCTTAATATAAAACCTAATGGAATTTATATTGATGGAACTCTTGGAGGCGCGGGACATTCTTACGAAATATGCAAAAAATTAAATAGCAATGGACTGCTTATAGGTATTGACCAAGATGAAAATGCTATTGAGGCTGGTCAAAAAAAATTATTGGAATTTAAAGATATAGTTAAAGTACGCAGAGCTAATTTTTCACAATTCGAATCAGTTATTAATGAAGAAAATATTGAAAAAGTAGATGGAATACTTCTTGACCTTGGTGTTTCATCACATCAACTTGACACAGCTGAGAGAGGTTTTTCTTATATGAAAGATGCTCCTCTTGATATGCGTATGGATACAAGACAAACAACTACAGCAGCTGATATTGTTAATAATTATAGTGAAGCTGAATTGATAAAAGTCATAAGGGCTTATGGAGAAGAAAAATGGGCTTCGAGAATTGTAAGGAATATTGTTGCAGCAAGACAGGAAACACCTATAACAACAACATTACAATTAGTTGATATCATTAGAAGCTCAATACCTAATAAAGCTATGAGAAAAGGTGGACATCCTGCTAAGAGAACATTTCAAGCAATTAGGATAGAATTGAATCAAGAACTAAATGTATTGAAGAATACGTTAAATGATATGATAGATAGACTTAACGATGGAGGAAGGCTCTGTATAATAACTTTTCATTCATTAGAAGATAGAATAGTTAAGCGAGCTTTTAAAGATAATCAAGATCCTTGTACTTGTCCTCCAGATTTTCCAGTATGTGTTTGTAACAAGAAATCCAAAGGAAAGATAATAACTAGAAAGCCCATAATAGCTACTGAAGAAGAGCAAACAAATAACAGTAGATCTAGAAGTGCTAAGCTTAGAATTTTTGAGAAAGTTGAGGTGAAGTAGATGGGGAAAAGATATCGTAATATCAATAATGAATTATATGTAATTGGTAATAATGCAACTAAATTAGATAGAGATTATAATACTAATGATTCATATGATAGACAACATTCTAACACAGCAAGGCCTAATCAGGGTCATAGAAGAGTTGTTAGAAAATACAGATATAAAATGAAGTTTCTAGCTGTTTTATGCATTACCATGTTAATGTGTATCGTTATGCTTAAGACTCAATTCACTGTATCAGACAGATGCGATAATATTGTTAAATTAGAAAACAAACTCAACAATCTCAAAAGAAATAATAAATTAATTGAAGAAGGAATGAATACCAATATAGATCTTAATCAGGTTTATGAAATTGCAACTACTAAGCTCGGCATGGTAGTACCTAGTGAGAATCAGATTGCTAAATTAGATGTTGCAGAGAATAGTTACACAGAACAATTAAATGAGATCACGGAAACTAAGGAACAAGAAGAAAATATAATAAACATCTTTGGCTTCATTTTATCAAAGGGAAGGTGATTTCATTGAATAGCATAAGTAAACATACTTACAAAGCGAAAAGGAATTTATTTCTCCTTTTCTTTATTTTTATTATATGTATTGCACTATTGATAGTTAAAATATGTTCTATAGTTAATGCTGACAGTGTTAACTATAAAAAGAATGTGTTGTCGCAGCAGGTTAATAACAGTATCAGATATAATAATTTATTAGAACCTAAACGGGGGACAATCTACGATAGGAACGGAAGAATTTTTGCAGAGAGCAAAAAAGTGTATGATTTAATCTTTGATCCAGGGGTTTTATCAAAATGTAAAGAAAAAGATATTGATAAAACAGTTGATTTTTTGGTTAATACTTATGAATTTGAAGAATCTACACTTAGAGACTTATTAAAGAATCGAAATTTCAGTAATTATGAAGTATTGGCGACTAAGCTTAATTATAATGACATTGAAAAAGATTTTCAAGATATAAGCAACAGAAAATATAAAGGGCTAAATCTTGTGGAATCATACAAGAGAATATATCCTAACAATAACATGCTTTCAGATGTATTGGGATTCGTCAATAATAACAAGCAAGGATGTTGGGGTGTAGAGGAAAGTTTTGAAGGCTATCTTCGTGGAGAAGAAGGTAGAGAATTCGGTGTTATAAATGACGGTAAGTATATACAAAATATGTATATAGAACCCAAAAACGGTAATGATATAATATTGACTATAGATCAGACTATTCAATATTATCTAGAAGAAGCTATAAAAGCAAATCTGGAAGTTTGTAAACCTAAGAATATTTATGCCATCGCTACTAATCCACAAAATGGGGAAGTGCTTGCAATGGCAAGTTATCCAGATTATAACTTGAATGATCCATATGATTTGACTGCTTATTTCACTGAAGAAGAAATTAAGAATATGCCATTAGAGAAAAAATCCAATTTCCTTAATGGACTATGGCGTAATTTTAATATAAGTGATACTTATGAACCAGGTTCGACTTTTAAACCTTTTGTAGCAGCAGCAGCTATAGAAGAAAAGAAAGTAGGTTTATCTGAAACTTTTCACTGTAGTGGTAGTAAAACTCTATATAACAGACATATTGCTTGTTGGAAAGGTGGAGGACATGGTGATTTGACTATAGTTGGAGCATTGGAGAATTCATGTAATGTGGCATTTATGGATATAGGTGCAAAGATTGGTAAAGAGATTTTTTGTGATTACCAAAAATTATTTGGATTTGATTCAAAAACTAATATTGATTTAATAGGAGAGGGAAATTCGACATTACATAAACAAGAAGAAATAGGACCTGTTGAACTTGCTACAAGCTCATTTGGACAGACTTTCAATATAACACCTATACAACTTATTTCTGCATTCGGTTCATTGATTAATGGGGGATACCTATATGAACCACATGTCATGAAAAAAATTGTGAACGAAGATGGTAATATAGTAGAAGTTAATAAAAACAAAGAAGTAAGACAAGTGATATCTGCAAAAACAGCTCAATATATTAAAGAAGCCCTACATTCAGTTGTTGTTAACGGGACAGCCAAACCTGTATCGATAGAAGGATATGATATAGGAGGAAAAACAGGTACAGCAGAGAAATTCCCTAGATCAGAAAACAAGAAGATGGTTTCATTCATGGGTTTCGCTCCAGTAGATGACCCAAAACTATTGTTATTGGTAATCATAGATGAACCAGATGTACCGAAACCATCGAGCTCCTATGCACAAAATATCTTTAAAAGTGTAATGGAAAAGGCTCTTCCATATATGAATATTTATCCTCGTATAGGAACTGAACAAAAAGATAACACAAATTCAAGCCCTAATGAAACAGAAGTTAATAATAATCAAGATGTAGAATAAAAGTTATTTCATATTAATTATTAAGTTTCCTTTAAATTTAGCATAACATTTACTAAAATTCATAGAATTATATAAAAGTTATGTTATGGTGAAACTATGTTCAGGACAAAAACACATAATAGGAAAAGAACATTTTTTATATGTTCAATATTTGTTTTAATGCTTTTTGCCTTATGTTTTCGTATAGGTTATATAATGCTATTTCAAGTGGACTTTCTAATGGAAAAAGCTGAAGAACTTCATAATAGAGAAAGAGTCATAAAATCTGAAAGAGGGAATATACTTGACAGAAATAAAGAACCTATAGCAGTAAACAAATCGGTAACATGTGTTTCTGTTATACATAATCAAATTACAGATAAAGAAAAAGTTATAGAAGTTTTATGTGACAAATTAGAACTTGAATATGATTTTGTCAAGAAAAAAGTAGAGAATAAAGTAGCACTCGAAAGAATAAAAATGAATGTTGAAAAAGAAGTAGCAGATGAGATAAGAGAGTATGATCTAGATGGAGTTGTAATAGATGAAGATTACAAAAGGATCTACCCATATTCTACTTTGGCTTCTCATGTTATTGGTTTTGTTGGAAAAGATAATCAAGGAATTATCGGCCTTGAAGTAAAATATGATGAATATCTAAAAGGCGAAGTAGGTATGATATTAACTAAAACCAATGCCAAAGGTATTGAAATCGAAAATGTAGCAGAAGGTAGAAGAGAGCCAGTACCCGGTAATCATTTAGTTACCAGTTTGGATGTTAATATTCAAAAATATGCTGAACAAGCACTGGAAAAGGTACTCATATCGAAAAATGCCAATAGAGGTTCAATTATAGTAATGAATCCCCAAAATGGGGAAATATATGCTATGGCCAATAAACCTGATTTTGATCTCAATGATCCATTTTATTTAGGAGATCTACAAGTTGATTCAACTAAAGAACAACAAAATATACTTAATCAGATATGGAGAAATTATTGTATAAATGATACTTATGAACCAGGTTCCACTTTTAAAGTCGTTACTGCTTCGGCGGGACTTGAAGAAGGTGTTGTGAAACTTGACGATACTTTTTTCTGCCCAGGATATAGTATAGTAGCAGACAGAAGAATAAGGTGTCATAAAGCAGGAGGTCATGGTTCTGAAACTTTCGTTGAAGGTGTACAGAATTCATGTAACCCAGTATTTATGGCAGTTGCTGAAAGATTAGGTGTCGATAATTTCCTTAAATATTTTGATAAATTCGGGTTATTGCATAAAACTGGTATTGATTTACCTGGAGAAGCTGTAAGCATTATGCATAAAAAAGCTAATATCGGACCTGTAGAGCTTGCTACAATGTCATTTGGACAGTCTTTTCAGATTACACCATTACAGCTTATAAGAGCTGGTGCATCAGTGGTTAACGGTGGAAAGTTGGTAACTCCTCATTTGGGTGTGGAAATTATCGATCCAGATGGAGAGATTGTAGAGATACTTGAATATGACAATTCAAAGACAGCTATAAGTAAAGAAACTTCTGATACGATGGCAACTTTATTAGAAAGTGTTGTTTCAGAAGGAACAGGAAGAAGATGTTATGTACCAGGTTACAAAGTGGGAGGAAAAACTGCCACTTCTGAAAAACTTCCTAGAAGTAGTAACAAGTATATATCTTCATTCTTGGGTTTTGCACCTGCTGATAATCCCCAAGTAATAGCACTGGTACTAGTTGATGAACCAGAGGGTATATATTATGGTGGAACTGTTGCAGCTCCTGTAATAAGAGAGTTATATGAAAATATTTTACCATATATGGGAATTAATCCACAGTATGTTCAAAGGGATTTTGATGAATTTAAGGTTGGAGAAGTTACTATACCTGATTTATTGGGTAAGAATATAGATGAAGCAAAAAAAATACTAAAAGATATTGAATTGGAAATAGTAAATATTGGTAATGGAGATACTATAACGGAGCAGTTTCCTTTACCAAATGATAAAGTTAATAGAGACAGTAAATTAATTCTCTTTGCAGAATAAAAAAATTATGGTAATATTAATGGTAAATTATAGTTTAGAGAATTATTATAGATAAATATAATTCTCATAGTTTGGAGGAGATAGTTTGAAATTACAGGGACTGTTAAAAAATATAGATTATGAAGTATTACAAGGTAATGATAATATTAATATTTCTAATATACAATATGATTCTAGGAAAGTGACAGATAATAGCCTTTTTGTATGTATCAAAGGCTTTAAAGTAGATGGTCATGATTATGCTGAAAAAGCTATAGCTAATGGAGCAAAGGCACTTTTGGTTGAAGATAATATTGAGAGAATTGATAAAGATATAACTATTCTGAAAGTAGAAGATACAAGAAAAGTTATTGCATTTATTGCTGAAAGGTATTATAATCATCCTTCTGATAAGTTTAGACTTATTGGTGTAACTGGTACCAATGGAAAAACATCTATAACCTATTTGACCAAAAGCATAATAGAGGAATTTGATAAAAAGACTGGAATTATAGGTACTATAGAGAATAGAATAGGCAATAAAGTTTTAAAAGCTAGCAGAACAACTCCAGAATCACTGGATTTACAAGAATTATTTTATAATATGTTTCAAGAAAACGTTAATGCAGTGGTAATGGAAGTATCATCACATTCCCTTGCATTACATAGGGTTGATGCTAGTAGGTTTGACGTAGGTATTTACACTAATTTGACTTTAGACCATCTGGATTTCCATAAAACTATGGAAAATTACAGAGACGCAAAGTTGAAATTGTTCAAGATGTGTGAAATAGGAGTCATAAACATAGATGATAAATATGGGCCATATATGATAGAAAATGGAACATGTAAAAGATATCTTACTTATGGTATAGAGAATGAGAAAGCAGACCTAAATGCTGCTGATCTGAATATTGATTTGAACGGGGTTACTTTTAATGTAGTTTATGAGGGAGAGACACACCAAGTATCTCTTAATACTCCAGGAAAATTCAGTGTATATAATGCTTTGGCTTCAATGGGAGCTTGTTTGGCACTAGGGGTTCCTATGGATGTTGTTATTAGAGGATTAAAAAAGAATAAAGGCATTAGAGGAAGATTCCAATCTTTTACAAGTGATAAAGGTTACACAGTGATAGTTGATTATGCACATGCTCCAGATGGTTTACTGAATGTACTACAATCAATGAAAGAATTTGCAAAAGCTAGAATCATTACTGTATTCGGTTGTGGTGGCGATAGAGACACGAGTAAAAGACCTGTGATGGGTGAAATTGCTGGTAATAATTCTGATTTCTGTGTGATTACATCAGATAATCCTAGAACAGAAGATCCAGTTTCAATCATAAATGAAGTAGAAATAGGCATGAAAAAAACTGAATGTGAATATGTTAAAATACCAGATAGATTAGAAGGTATTCAGAAAGCTCTTTCTATGGCACAAAAAGGAGATCTTATATTAATTGCGGGTAAAGGTCATGAAGATTATCAGATTCTGCATGATAAGGTCATCCATTTTGATGATGCTGAAGTAGTTTTGAATTATTTTATGACAGAAGAATAGGTAGCCTTAGAAAGGAAATGATATTTTAATGAAACAAGTAAGTATTGAAAAAATTGCAGAAGAAGTCAGTGGACATATAGTTAATCAGGAATTGTTAAGAGAAGATATCAATTGGAAATATAACAACATTTCAATTGATTCTAGAACCATAGCAGAAAACGATATATTTATACCTATAAAGGGAGATAACTTTGATGGTCATAATTTCATATCAATGGCTTATGAAAAAGGTGCTATGATATGTTTTACGGAAGATAAGAGTAGGATTCCTTCCAATCAAATTGGTATACTGGTTAGCGATACTAAAAAAGCATTAAAGGATTTTGCGAAGTATTATCTTTCTTTGTTTAAGATACCTATAGTTGCAGTTACTGGAAGCGTAGGTAAAACTAGTTGCAAAGAAATGATTGGCTCAATATTAAGCGTCAAGTATGATGTACACAAAACAATAGGCAATTTTAATAATGAAATAGGGCTTCCCCTTACTATTTTTAAATTAGAAGATAGACATGAAGTAGTAGTTCTTGAAATGGGAATGAATCATTATGGAGAACTTCATAGATTAAGTGAAATAGCTAGACCTGATATTGCTGTTATTACGAATATAGGTGAAGCGCATATTGAATATTTTGGAACTAAAAATAATATTCTAAAAGCTAAAAGTGAAATACTTGATTTCCTTAAGAAAGATGGATTGGTTATCTTGAATGGGGATGATCCTTATTTAAGAAAACTGAAAGAAAATATTCCTTTCAATACTTTAACTTTTGGATTTAATGATGATAATGATTATTATATATCTGATTATAAAGAATTAGGCTGGGATGGCTTGATTGGAAAAATAACAGGAACACATGAAGAATATAATATTAAAATTCATACTCTTGGAAAACATATGTTATATAATATAATACCAGGTATAATAATTGGTAATCATTTAAATATGACTGCTAATGAAATAGAGCAAGGTGCTTATAGTTATAAGCCTTCAAAAATGAGAATGGATAGAATTGAACTTAACGATAATATTGTTGTGATAAATGATGCATATAATGCTAGTGTAGACTCAATGATATCGGCACTTGATACATTATCAACTTTGGATACACAAGGTAGGAAAGTTGCTGTTCTTGGAGATATGTTTGAGTTGGGAGATATGTCAAAAGATACTCATACAAGGATTGGTAAGGTAGCAGCAACTAAGAATATTGATTTTATCATATGTGTAGGAAAAGATTCTAAATACATTTATGAAGGTGCTATGAGTAATGGCATAGATAAAAATAAAATATCATACTATAAAACTAAAGAAGAACTTATAGATGATATAGATGAATTAGTTAAAGCTAAAGATACAATCATAATAAAAGCATCTAGAGGTATGCATCTAGAAAAAGTAATTGAAAGATTGCAGTCGATATTTAAATAAAAGTTAAACGAAAGTTAATGATTTGAAGAGGTGGAACTTATGACAAATACATCCTTTATAATACCAGTACTAATATCTTTTTTTATAAGTGTGGTATTATGCCCAATTGTTATTCCTTTTTTGGCTAGATTGAAATTAGGTCAATTCGTTAGGGATGATGGACCAAGAACTCACTTAAAAAAAGCAGGAACACCTACTATGGGAGGAGTAGTAATATTAGCTGGACTATTTTTTACTTCACTCATATATGTAGGTAGTAATCCTGATATTGTACCTATACTACTTGCTACACTTGGATTTGGTATTATAGGATTTATGGACGATTTTATTAAAGTAGTCATGAAACGTTCTTTAGGATTGAAGGCATATCAAAAAATTATAGCTCAATTTTTAATTACTGGGATATATTGCTATTATATGTTTAATGTTGCTGGACTTACTACTGAAGTGTTTATTCCTTTTTCAGGAGGAGTGTCTTTTGATTTAGGATGGTTCTATATTCCTTTAGTATTCATTATTATGATAGGTACAGTGAACAGTGTTAATTTAACAGATGGACTAGATGGTTTAGCATCTGGTGTGACAGTACTTGTTGCGACATTTTTTACAGTTATAAGTATTGGTATCAAGAGTGATATCACTCCTATTACTTGTGCTGCAGTAGGTAGTTTATTGGGATTTTTATTATTTAATACTTATCCTGCCAAAGTTTTTATGGGAGATACAGGTTCTCTTGCATTAGGAGGATTTGTTGCAGCTACAGCAATATACTTGAAGATGCCTATATTCTTATTGATTGTAGGACTTATATATGTAATTGAAGCATTATCAGTTATGATTCAAGTTGGTTATTTCAAAGTTACTAAGAAAAGATTCTTTAAAATGGCACCTATACACCATCATTTTGAACTGTCAGGCTGGAATGAAACAAAAGTTGTTGTGGTTTTTTGTATAGTTACTGCAATATTGAGTCTAATAGGCTTATTAGCATTTAACGGATTTTTTTAGGTTACTTAGGATAAAGGAGTGCTATTAGAATGGAATTAAGAGATAAAAATATACTAGTCATAGGTATGGCATTGAGTGGTATAAGTGCAGCTAAACTATGCTTAGAAAAAAAAGCTAATGTCACAGTATATGATGGAAAAAGTAAAGAACAATTAATTGACAGTATAAAGTTATTGGATGATTTTAAACCCAAATTCATATTTGGAGATTTTGACTATACTATACTAAATGATACAGATTTGATAATCATAAGCCCTGGAGTACCTTTGGACTTACCTTTTGTAAAAAAAGCTTATGAACTTAATATACCTGTTTGGAGTGAAATAGAATTATCGTATAGATTTTGTGAATCTGACATTGTTGCTATAACTGGTACTAATGGTAAAACGACTACAACAACTCTTGTTGGACAGATTATGGAGTCATATTATGATAGTACTTATGTTGTGGGTAATATAGGCATACCTTTTTCACAAATAGTCTGCAGAACTAATGAAGATTCAAAGGTTATAGCTGAAATAAGCAGTTTCCAATTAGAGACAATACATGAATTTGCTCCAAGAGTAAGTGCAATATTGAATATTACACCTGACCATCTTAATAGACATAAGACATATGAAAACTATATTAATGCAAAACTTAGAATTACCGAGAACCAGACGAAAGATGATTTTTGTATTCTTAATTATGATAATGAAATTTGCAGAGATCTAGTTAATAAAATTACTTGTAATGTATATTTTTTCAGCAAAGAATCTTTTGAATATGAAAAAGGTGTATATATAAAAAATGGATTGTTATGTACTAACATCAATAATAAAGAAGAAAAGATTATTGATGTTACTGAATTAGGTGAACATAATGTTGAAAACATTATGGCTGCTGTAGCTATTACATTGTGTATGAATGTTCCTTTAAACGTAATTAAAGATGTTATAAAAAATTTCAAAGGAGTTGCACATAGAGTTGAATATGTAACTACAATAAAAGGAGTCAAATATTTTAATGACTCGAAGGCCACTAATGAGGATGCTGCTATAAATGGTATAAAATCCATGAAGAGTAATACAATCTTAATAGGTGGTGGAATGGATAAAGGTTCAAGTTATGACGATTGGATAAAAGCTTTTGATAATAAAGTAAGAGGTTTAATTTTATTTGGCGAAACAGCTCATAAGATTGAAAATGCTGCTAGGGAAAATGGTTTTAATGAAATTTATCAAGTGGATACACTTGAAGAAGCAGTATATAAAGCGTATTCTTTAGCGAAGTCAGGTGAAAATGTATTATTATCACCAGCATGTGCCAGTTGGGATATGTTTAAGAACTTTGAAGAGAGAGGAAATTTGTTTAAGCAGTGTGTATATGAGTTGGAAAGTCAATAGGGAGGGGTTAGGTTGCATGAAACAACAAACAATAGACATCGTAGAAGGCGATCATTCCTAAGAAAAAAAAAGAATCAAACAGATTTTACCCTAGTTGCAATAATAGTTATTCTTATTATTTTTGGAATTATTATGATATATAGTTCAAGCTATTATTACAGTATTAATATGTTCAATGATAGTTCTCATCTTCTTAAAAGACAATTGATGTGGGGAGTATTAGGAATAGTTGTAATGCTGGTTGTATCTAGAATCGATTTTCATATATTTAATAGATTTGCATTGTTGATGTACATATTATCAATAGGATTTTTGGTTTTAGTTTTGTTTGTAGGAATAGAAGTTAACGGTTCTAGGAGATGGTTGGGAGTTGGTCAATTAAGGTTTCAACCTTCTGAATTCGCGAAATTGACAATAATAATTGTAGTATCTTATGTGGCATCAAAGATGGTTAATCATCTGGATAAATATAGATTGATGTTTTTCATATTATTCTTAATAGCAATTCCTTCAGCTTTGGTTGGCCTAAAAAACATGAGTACAGCGATTGTTGTTTTCGCAGTAGGTACTGCTATCTTATTTGTTGCAGTTCCAAAAGTCTATAAATTATTGTTGATAACGGTTGTACCTGGTGTAGTTCTTGGTGGAATAGGAATAGCGTTTGCTGGTTATAGATTAGACAGGGTTAAGATATGGTTAGAAGGACCATGGAGTGACCCCCTTAATCTTGGTTATCAAACCATTCAATCATTATATGCCATAGGTACAGGTGGTTTGTTTGGTACAGGACTTGGTCAGAGCATGCAAAAGAGAGGATTCATACCTGAGGCTCATAACGATATAATATTTTCCATCGTATGTGAAGAATTGGGCTTAGTAGGAGCGATAGTGTTAATTATACTATTTGTGTTGCTTATATGGAGATGTATGGTAATAGCTAGTAATTGTTCAGACCTCAATAGTTTACTGATAGTAGTTGGAGTTATGGCACAGATAGGATTACAAGTTATTATTAACGTAGCCGTAGTTACTAATTCTATACCTGCAACTGGTATGACTTTACCATTTATTAGTTATGGAGGTTCATCGCTTTTATTTCTTATGATAGAAATGGGAATGGTATTGGGGATAGCCAGAAAATCAAAGATAAGTAAAGCGGGATAAATAATAAACTACAGTTTACAATAATTAACTATTTATTTATTAGTATTTTGTGTTATTGTATATATTTACGGATAAGTTATATAGTAACATAAAAGAAATAAATGAATACTATAAATTATATAGAATTGCTATTTGTGCGGAGGTCGCAGTACATGGGTAAATATATTATAGAAGGCGGATACAGTCTAAGTGGCGAAATAAAAGTGCAAGGGTCAAAGAATGCAGTTCTCCCATTACTTGCAGCTACTGTTTTAAATGAAGGAAAAACATATTTCCACAATTGTCCTAAGATACTAGATGTTTATAATATGCTTAATATACTAACTGCTATAGGGTGTGTAATCAAATGGGAGTCAGATGTTTTGATTATTGACTCTTCAGTTATTAAAACGCATGTGATACCAGAAAAATATGTTCAGATGATGAGATCTTCCATTATCCTATTAGGTTCTGTTCTTGGAAGATTAAAAAATGTGAAAATATCTTTTCCCGGTGGATGTTCAATTGGTACCAGACCAATTGATTTACACCTAAAAGCTTTAAAGCAGATGAATGTTGATATAAAAGATAGACATGGATTTATTGAATGTAGTACTAACGAAATAATAGGTAATAAAGTAAGTTTAGATTATCCTAGTGTCGGTGCTACAGAAAATATCATGTTAACAGCAGTACTATCTGAAGGAATCACAACTATTAATAATGCTGCTAAAGAACCTGAAATAGTTGAATTACAAGATTTTCTATGTAAAATGGGAGCTAAGATAGAAGGAGCTGGAACAGATACTATTGTTATAAAAGGCGTTAATAAGTTAAATTCAGTTGAATATAGGATAATGCCTGATAGAATAGTAGCGGGTACTTATATGTGTGCTGTAGCTGCTGCTGGAGGTGAAGTCCTATTTAAAGACGTATGTAAAGATCATTTGAATGCAACAATAACTAAAATAAATGAAATGGGATGTTCAGTAAAAGAGTATGAAGATAGTATATTAATAAAAGCACCTATAAGGTTAAAATCTATTGATTTGATAAGGACTCAGCCATATCCGGGTTTTCCTACAGATATGCAGGCTCAGCTAATGAGTTGCCTTGTATCAGCTGATGGAACAAGTATAATTGCTGAAACGATATTTGAATCAAGATACAAACATGTTACAGAGTTAGTAAAAATGGGTGCAGATATTATTATAGATGGAAGAATAGCAGTATTAAAGGGAGTTCCTAGATTAAATGGAGCAGAAGTTTTTGCAGAAGATTTAAGGGGTGGTGCAGCATTAGTACTAGCAGGTCTAGGCGCAGAAGGTAAAACTATTGTTAATAATGCTAGTCATATTTTGAGAGGATACGAAAATTTGGATAAAGATTTAAGCTTGTTGGGAGCCAAAATAAAATACTCTTCAGATTAAAAAGGTGATAATATGTCTAATGTTATTTCAATGGAAAAAGTTAGAAAGCGTAATAATAAATCTGGTAAATTTGTTTTATTGATAATTTGCTTAGTATTTATTGCAGTTATTTTTGCTTTTCAACTTATTAATGTAAATATCATTACTGTTATAGGAAATAAAATATATAGTGAAGAGATAATTAAAAATGTAGTAGGTATCCATGAAAAAACAAATTTATTTGTATATAAATTAGCTTCTAAAGACTTTGTTTTAGAAGAATATCCATATATTGAGAATATAGATATAAAGTACCACTCTTTCAACAATGTAGATATCGTTGTAACAGAAAAAAGTATAATATCATATATTCCATATATGGGTAAATATTTATGTTTGAGTAAAGATGGTACTGTAATTGATTATACTAATGATTTACAGAAAAATATACCTATTGTACATGGCTTATCTTTTGACCATTTTGTTATTGGGGACAAGCTATTTAATGATGAAACAGGAATTTTTAAAGCTATTTTGGAAACATCACTGAAAATGAAAAAATTTGATTTCAAAATAGACTATATTGACTTTAATTACAATGACCCAGAACAAATTGTAATAAAAATCGACAAAATATCTATATCAATCGGCAATATAATAAACATAAATAGGAAATTTGAACTATTAAAGGAATTGATTACCAAATTGCCAGAAGGCGCAGAAGGTACAATTGACTTGACTGACATAAATAAAAAAAATATTATATTTACTCCCTATAATAGTAAATAATAACTAGTTGACATAAGCGAAAACGTTTATAACTTTCATTTTTACTCAGATATGGAAAAAAATAATTAAAATTTTATAATTTGATATTGATTAATTCTATAAAAAAATATATTATTATGTGTAAGAGATTATGTCAATAAAATCACTTAATGCATATAGATTAAGAAAAGAGTTGTTAGGAGGAACTACTTTGCTTGAAATAAAGATGAATGAAAAGGCAAGTGTGGCAAAAATTGTTGTCATAGGAGTAGGCGGAGGTGGAAATAACGCCGTTAATAGAATGATAGAAGATAAGCTCAATGGTGTCGAGTTTATTGCAGTTAATACTGATGTACAAGCTTTACAGTGTTCAAAAGCTTCTGTTAAAATTCAAATTGGTGAAAAACTTACTAGAGGTTTAGGAGCTGGAGCTAATCCAGAGGTTGGATTAAAAGCTGCTGAAGAAAGCAAAGAAGAATTATCTGAAGCCATGAAAGGTGCAGATATGGTTTTTGTTACTGCTGGAATGGGTGGTGGTACAGGAACTGGTGCAGCACCTGTAATAACTAGTATCTCTAAAGAAATGGGAATTCTTACAGTTGGTGTTGTAACAAAACCTTTTGATTTTGAAGGCAGAGTCAGAATGAAGAATGCAGAAGCAGGAATAACTGCGTTAAAGAAATCAGTGGATACTTTGATAGTTATACCTAATCAAAAATTATTATCTATAATTGATAGAAGAACTACTGTCAGAGAGGCTTTTAAGAAAGCTGATGAAATATTACAGCAAGGTGTACAAGGTATTTCTGACTTGATATATACTCCAGGAATTATTAATCTTGACTTTGCTGATGTTGAAACCGTAATGTCAAATAAAGGTATTGCTCATATTGGTATCGGAAAAGCTAAAGGAGATAATAAATCTGAAGATGCAGCTCAAATGGCTATATCAAGTCCTTTACTTGAGACAACAATTGATGGAGCTAAGCACATATTAATAAATATCAGTGGTGATTCTAATATGTCTATGTTTGAGGCAAATGATGCAATACAATTAATTCAAGAAGCTACTGGTAATGATTCCAATATTATCTATGGACAAATTATAGATGATAATTTGGAAGATGAATTAGTTGTTACAGTTATTGCAACTGGTTTTGAAGCACCTATTGATTCTAGTATTAATAACAATAGTAGAATTGAGGCAAAAACTAATGAAATGGCAAGTGCCACTAAAGAACTAGACGAGAAAAATGATCAAACAGATATACATATTGATGAAAAACCAATAGATATTCCTCCTTTTTTACAAAGAAGAAGGAATAGATAAGAATAAGAATAAAGAGGTTATTTGTTAAAAGATAACCTCTTATTTTTATGTCCTTTTTTAAAAATGTTGAAAAAAATATTAAAAAAAATTGTATTCAATTGGTATTTTTGACAAATTATTCCAATTAACCATGCTATAATTAGCATAGCTCAAACAATTAATGAATAAAATATATTATAGTAATTTGTGTAGTAGAGAGATAATAGCTATTTAGCTGAAATTGTAAAGGAGGGGGGGCGTGTATTTAGAAGTCTATATTGACATAGTCTTTATAATTAACTTGATTATGGACTATATAATTTTATTTATAGTCAAGGTACTAACAAAGAGAAATACCAAGAAAATAAGATTGTTTTTAGGTGCTGTAGTTGGAGCACTTATGATGTGTATGATTGTAATACTTCCTTATGATAATTATTTTTTTAATGTTGTTGTGGGATACTTACTGACTAGTGTACTTTTGATATATATATCATTTAAACCAAAAATATTAAGTGAATTTATTAAATTAACTATTATTATGTATTTAAGCGCAATTATGCTTGGCGGAATAATGTTTGCACTATATTATTATTCATCTATTGGAGTTGCTGTAAGTAAAGTTATTAATGGTACATATAATATGGATTTGGGAGTAGGATTATTCGTAATTTTTGGAATAATTGCAATTATCATATTTAAGATCATTAGAAAAGTTATGGCTAATACGGTTATGACTAACAAAAATCTATATGGAGTAGAAATCAATATCAATGATTCGAAAATTATGGTAAATGGTTTGTTAGATACTGGTAATAATTTATATGATCCAATAACTAAAAATCCAGTTTTAATAGCTGAAACAGAATTATTAAAAAAATTAATTGAAAAAGATAGTTATGATAAATTAAGAGATATATCTTGTGATGTATATAATTTATCTAGCTTCGCTGAGTTCGGTGAAAAGAGTAATCTAAAGTTAAGGTTGATTCCATTTTCTTCATTAGGCAATGAAAATGGTATGTTGTTAGGAATTGTTGCAGATAATATATGTATTAATCTTGGGAATGAAACAAAAGATTATAGAGATGTGGTAGTTGCTGTATATGATAAAAAACTATCTAATGACAACAGTTACCAAGTCCTTATACATCCGAAATTAATTAGTGTACATTAGAATATATTTTTATGAATTAGCTAAAGTACAATATCATAACTAAAACGCTAAGGAAAATATCTTTTGTTAGGCATTACTAAGACAAGGGATATATAATAGGGGGAATAGAGTTGATATGTAAGAATAAAAATCTACTAAATGTTTTTAGTATAAAACTTATTCAGAGATTCAGGAAATTATTTTTGTGGGATAATGGAGAGATTCATTATATAGGTGGCAGTGAAATATTACCTGCTCCACTGGGAAATGAAGAAGAATCAAGAATTATTGCTATGCTTGGAAGTGAAAACGATTTTAAGGTTAAATCAATACTTATTGAGCATAATTTAAGGCTTGTAGTATATATAGCCAAGAAATTTGAAAATACTGGTATTGGTGTGGAAGATTTAATATCCATTGGAACCATTGGATTAATAAAATCAATCAATACTTTTAAACCTGATAAAAAGATAAAGTTGGCGACTTATGCTTCTAGGTGCATAGAAAATGAAATTTTGATGTATTTAAGAAGAAATAATAAGACTAAGTTAGAGATATCTATTGATGAACCACTTAACGTCGATTGGGATGGCAATGAATTGCTTTTATCAGATATATTAGGTACTGAGGAAGATGTTATTTATAGGAATATTGAAGAAGAAGTTGATAAAGAACTACTGAAAAAAGCTCTAAGCAAATTATCAAATAGAGAAAGGGTCATAGTGGAGCTAAGATTCGGGTTAAAAGCTGATGGAGAAGAGAAGACTCAGAAAGAGGTTGCTGATATGTTAGGTATATCACAATCGTACATATCAAGACTAGAAAAAAAAATTATAAAAAGGTTGCAAAAGGAAATTATTAGAATGCAATAAAAAAAGGTATAAATATATTGCCACTGGTAATCATTTTAATATAAAGAAAAACATGAAGTCGTTCTTGTTTATGACAAAATGATTACTGGAGGTAGAGTATGGCATTGAATAAAGTTGAAATATGTGGTGTTAATACATCAAAGTTACCCATTTTAAAAAACAAAGAGAAAGAGGTATTATTCAAAAAAATACTTGATGGGGATCTTGCTGCACGTGACGAATATATACACGGCAATCTAAGATTAGTGTTAAGTGTGATTCAAAGATTTAGTAATTCAGGTGAAATGGTAGATGACTTGTTTCAAGTAGGTTGTGTAGGACTTATAAAGGCGATAGATAATTTTGATATTACTCAAAATGTTAAATTTTCAACATATGCCGTACCAATGATAATTGGGGAGATAAGAAGATATCTAAGAGATAATAACAGTATTAGAGTAAGCAGATCCCTTAGGGATACAGCTTATAAAGCTTTACAAGCAAAAGAAAGACTACTAAGAGAAAATAACAAGGAACCAACTATTACTGAAATTTCCAAGGAACTAGATATGAGAAAAGAAGATGTCGTTTTTGCTCTTGATGCAATTCAAGATCCTGTATCTTTATTTGAACCTGTCTATAATGATGGGGGCGATTCTTTATATATTATGGATCAAGTAAGTGATAAAAAAAATAAGGAAGAGAGATGGGTTAGATCAATAGCTCTTGGAGAAGCTATGAAAAAACTTCCTAAAAGAGAATTTAATATACTAAAGCTTAGATTTTTTGAAGGTAAGACACAGATGGAAGTTGCTAGTGAAATAAGTATTTCTCAAGCACAGGTATCTAGATTAGAAAAATCAGCTATTAGACACATGAAAAGATATTTGAATTGATTATCACGATTAATTGAAAATCTAAGTAATGACAGCTTTTAGGGGGGAGTATATTGGTTAGGATATATGATATGAAGCAAAAGGAAGTTATAAATTCTAACGATGGAATAAGATTGGGATTTATAAGTGATATTGAGGTTGATTTACAAGATGGTAAGCTTACTAAATTAATTGTTCCCGGACCAGCTAAATTATTTGGAATGTTTGGAAGAGGTAAGGAATATCAGATACCATGGGATAGTATCAAAAAAATTGGAGAAGATATAATACTTGTAGAAATCAATGTAGAAAAATCTTTAGTTGAGTCAGATTACTAATCCAATTTCTCATTTGAATATTCTATACAGCCAAGTTAATTTAAAGGTGAGAAAGTTGAGTTGCTTTAAGTAAATAATTCACTTCATAGGTTGACCTTTTCCTACTTATAACTTATAATATGACTAAAATAGTGGCTATAAGCGGAAAGTAGGGAGAATAACTTATGAGATGTCCTTTTTGTAATGAGGATAATACTAAAGTAGTTGACTCAAGACCATCTGACGAAAACAATTTAATACGAAGAAGAAGACAATGTGAAGCGTGCGGAAAAAGATTTACTACTTATGAAAAGATTGAAACGATACCTTTAGTCATTATTAAAAAAGATAAGACAAGAGAACCATATAATAGAAATAAATTGATGAATGGAGTTGTTAGGTCTTGTCATAAACGTTCTGTATCAATGAGTCAAATTGAAGGGTTAGTAGATGAAATAGAAAACAGTTTATATAATTCTATGAAAAAAGAAATAAAGAGTAAAGATATCGGAGAAAAAGTTATGGAGAGACTTAAATCCATTGATGAAGTAGCTTATGTCAGATTTGCATCAATTTATCGTGAATTCAAAGATATCAATACTTTTATGGATGAACTCAAAAAAATATTAAATGATAAATAGGTTTCCCTAGTGGAAACCTTTTTTTGCCTCAAAGGAAAGTCCTACTTTTTTGCATATGAAATAGGAGCATTTTTATATGCGCTAAGGAAACTTTCCTAACGGATAAATACGCTTTGCAAAACGAGGCATAGCATCTTTTTTTCTATGGAATAATATAACATTGATGATTATGAGCATAATATAATAATCCTAATTAAGTTTGGAAAAACTAGTGTAATAAGGAAGTTATACTAATTAATGACAGTATAAACATTTTACTAGCTAGAGGTGATGGACTTGAAAAAGATTGGGATGTTTATATTAATAATTATTATTGTCATAATCACAAGCTGTACTAATAAAATCGAGAAGATAGATGATAATAAATATCAAGAACTTATAAAAAAGACAGAGCTTTCAAGAGTATATGTAAGAAGTCAAGAGAAAGTATGGGAAGAAATGCATATGATGGCTAACACCAAAATTATTGCAGATGAAATATGGGGAGAGCTAGAAATTACGGAAGAAAGAGTTGATTTTTTAATTATAGAGGTACTAGCATCTGATTATCCTGATAAAAAAATACTTCTCACAATATTATATAATTGGAAAAATGAAGATTTTTCTAATGCAGTAGATGAGCACAATTATTTATGGGGAAAATTAGGAGGTAATGTTGGTAAAGCTTATGAATTAAGATAAGAATATTCAATGTAACTAAATTTATTTTGAGGTGTATTCAGCTATATCCTTAGCATGTTTTATAGCTAACAAAACTAATTCTTTGGATTCATTATCCATAATATTACCATTGAATTTTACATTGTTTTTACATGATAGAATATTTTCCATTTCTTTAAAAATATTTTCAAGACAATTATTTTTGTTTACCTTTTTATCATTACAAGAAACATCTGTAAGATTAAGTAAATAATCAGTTGTACAATTGAAATATTTAGCACAATCCTCTATAAAACTTAGTTTTGGCTCTCTGCTACCATTTTCAATACGAGATAGAGTAGATTTATTAACATGTAAAATTTCACTTAGGGCTTCTAAAGATATTTTATTACTTTTTCTTAATTCTTTTAATCGAATCATTAATAAACTCCTTATCGATATAAATTAATAATAAACATTTATATGTATTATATCAATAAAAATAATAATAACAATTGTCTTTGCTAAAAAAGCAATTATGTTGACAATATATTTAATGATGTTATAATTTAAATTATATTATTGCCAAAACAGCAAATATTAATCATGTTTTATTGAAGGGACTATATGAAAAAGATGTAAATTTAATTATTTAATCAAAGGTTTTGTTGAAAATGTCTATATTTATTACTATAATTCTGATTAAAACTTTATATTTTTATTAATAATATAATTATTTTATGATATAATGGTATGGATTATTTAAATAACAAAAATTACTAATATGGTTAATGCTTTGATGAATTAAACATAATACATTATTAATTTGTTTAATATTTCATTTTATTGAATAACCAAATTTACATATGGTAAGGGGGACAACATGTTTAGTAGAGTTTATAGTGCAGCTTTAATGGGTATAGATGGATATATGGTTGGAGTGGAGGTAGATATATCAAGTGGATTCCCAAAACTTGATTTGGTAGGCTTACCTGATTCCGCAGTAAAAGAGTCAATTGAAAGAGTAAGGACATCTATCAATAATTCAGGTTACACATTTCCTTGCAAAAGAATAACGGTTAATTTAGCACCTGCTGATATTAGAAAAGAAGGACCTGCATTTGATTTACCAATTGCTGTTGGAATCTTAGCATGTATGGAGTTGATTGAAAGCGATTTGTTGGATAAAACCCTTATTATTGGGGAATTATCTTTAAATGGAGAAGTCCATAGGGTAAATGGCATATTGCCAATAGTCTATTGTGCTTATAAAAATGGATTTAAACGATGTATCATTCCAGCAGATAATGTTGATGAAGGTGCAGTTGTTGATGGTATAGATGTAATTGGAATAGAAAACCTAACTGAAGTTGTAAATTTATTAAATAACAAGTTAGCAATAGAACCAAAAAAGATTGATATTGAAAACCTTTTTAAGGAATCGTATGTGAATAAAGAAGATACTGCTGACTTTAGTGATATTAAGGGACAACAAAATGTCAGGAGGGCATTAGAAATAGCTGCTGCAGGAGCACATAATGTACTTATGATAGGTCCTCCTGGTTCAGGTAAAACTATGATGGCGAAAAGATTACCTACCATTTTGCCAGATCTTACTTTTGAAGAAAGTATAGAGATTACCAAAATATATAGTGTAGCAGGATTATTGAAAAAAGACCAAGCTTTGGTTACAAAGCGTCCTTTTAGGGCTCCGCATCATACTGTATCCAATTCAGCGTTAACAGGAGGGGGTAGAATTCCAAGACCAGGAGAAATAAGTTTAGCTCATAATGGAGTACTATTTTTGGATGAAATGCCTGAATTCAATAAAAATGTTTTGGAAGTAATGAGACAACCCTTAGAAGATGGTGAAGTTACTATTTCTAGGGTTAATGCAACAATTACATATCCTGCCAATTTTATGTTGGTCGCCTCACTTAATCCATGTGCGTGAGGATGGTAATATATCCATCAGTTAAAGTTGATAGAATCAATGATTCAATCATTGTGCTAACTAATAATAATACAAAAAATCCAGCTACATAAAGTTGGTAATTTTTACATAATCAAGGTGAGATCAATGAAAAAGAAAAAGAAAATACTATTCGTAGTTCTGTTTTTATCATTTTTAATTATTTTATATGGTTATATATATAATAATTATTCTAATAATGGTATTCTTAATAATGTCGAAAAAGGTAAGAAGTATGAAGTAAAACTAGTACAAGAAATACCTATTGAATTATTCATTAAACCTGAGTGGATTCCTCTTAAATCTGATGCAGAAATAAAAGAAGAAGTAATATTAGAATTATATGAGTCAACAATAGTATTAAATGTTACTAAAAGTAATAAATTATTTTTTGAGTTCAAAATTAAACAAGATATGAATTATAATGGAGGAGAGTTTGTTGATACTGCAATTTTACACGAAGATAACAATGCAACTGTCATATCTCCGGTACTCACACTTACTAATAAAAATAATAAGTTAATAGATGTAGGTTATGGTTTTGGTAATTCAGGTTTCGGATTTGGTATTGAGCCAGAAAATTATAAGGATATAGAAGAAGGGTTTTATGTAGATTACGAATATGTTTATCTTCATAGTTACGTTAAAAAATGAGCTTGTAAAATATTCTGTAAATTAATACACTACATAATCTAGGGAGAAAAATATATGAAAAAAGAATATTATAATGTTGAAGCAAAGATAAAAGATAGACATAGTTGGTTTAAAATAATAATTATTTCGTTGTTTGCAGTAATAATAACAATTAAAATATTTACTACTGATTTTACTATAAGCTTTAAAGATATAACTTATACTGATTTATTATCTACAATATTAGCTTTTTTTGCAATTGGATTATCAGTTGCTTTTTATTTTAAAGCTACTGAAACAAGTAATAATTTTTATGATAATACTTTTAAATTCACAAAAGAAATATCGGGTTTATTAAAATCAATAGAAAGTGGGTTCGGAGAAAAACTTAACCATTTAGATGAAGGATACAGTAAATTATCAACAAAATTTGATAGTCAATATTCAGTAAGTAGAGAAAATGCAAAAGAAGAAATAGCAAAAGAGGAAACAAAATTAACCAAAATGCAAGAGGATAGAAATAAATTGTTTGAAACATTAGTTAAGAGAGCCAATTTACAAAAAGAAGAAAGAAATAAATTTATCAGTGACCTAAGTAACAAAGATGAAGAAATTAAGTCATTGGAGAGACAATTAGATTTTTTAAAAGCTCAAGTAAATGGTAGTAATGGTTCTTCAATAACAATAAGCATGATAGAATATTCACATAATTTATTAAGGCATATTCCTATGTTAAAGGGAATGATTTTAGAATCACCTAAAGATATAATACAAAGATTTTTTAAAGATAACATTGATATGATGGAAGAAGAATACATAAGAGATTTAATGCATATTGGTTATTTAGATGATAATTTGAATTTAACTGAAGAAGGAATATCATTTTTAAGAAATATTGCTTTGGTAGAAATTAACTTAAAACATAAAAATAATTAGGTGGGAGAATTTATGAGTAAAAAATATACGTTTAAAGATGATGATATATTTAAAAGAAAGATATTAGGAGATCAATTGGCAAAGATAATACATAAATCTGAGGAATTAAGAGATGACTCATTTGTAATAGCTATAGATGGTTCTTGGGGAGTAGGGAAATCAATTTTTTTAGATCAGTTTAAGAACGAAATAGAAAATCCACATGAAGAACTATATAAATCATTAAATGCTAATGTTGTATACTATAATGCATGGGAAAACGATGATTTGGATGATGCATTTACTCCACTAGCATATCATATCTATAATACTTTTAAAATGCAACAAATAGAGGAAAATTTGAAAAAAGAAATATTAAATCAATTTAAAGATTTATCTAAGCAAATTGCGTCATCTGTATTAAAATCATATGTACAAAAAATTGGTATTGATGATAAAATATATAATAGAATCAAGCAAGTATTTAGTAAAGGAAAAAAAATTATCAGTGAAGCAACTGTTATACCTCCATCATTTGAAGATATAGAAAAACACAATATATTGAAAAAAAAACTGAAAGATGTGATACAGAATGCAATTAAAAGTAATAATAACAATAAATTGATAATAATAATTGATGAACTAGATAGATGCAGACCAACTTTTGCAATTGAAACATTAGAAATAATAAAACATTATTTTGGTATTAATAATGTAATATTTATACTAGGATTGGATTTTGAACAACTGAGCTACTCAATAGCTACAATATATGGACAGAAAATGGATGCTACAGGGTATTTAATAAGATTTGTAGATGTTATAATGAAAATTCCAACACCTGATAATATTAGAGATTATATTATACAAAAAACTTATTTGAATGATTATATAAATGAAATAGTGGATGTAGTTTCTTTCTATAATATGTCTATTAGAGATATAAATAAGTTTCTGATAAATATACAATTGTTTTATGAGTATAATGATAACAAGAAATTTTTAATAGAAGCATTTAAATCTTATATATATCTTATAGCTGTAAAATTGAAACATTCTATTGAATTTAAGCGATTACTAACTGATGATTTAACTGATGATTACAATAAATTAGTAAAAATATTTCCTGAGACAATATGGACTAGTACTTTTTGCGATTTGATTAGTGGTAGAAATAAAACAACTGTACAAATAATAGTAAATAATCCAACCGCGTATGAAGTTGAATTTCGTTATTTAATTGATCAAAATGATATTAGTGATAATAATACTAAAAATATACTACTTCCAATAGGGCAATACATATTTAATAAAATTGAAATGTGTGTATTAGACAATAATATACAAATTTTATGATATTTTAATAGAATTATAACAATAAATTATAATATATCTTTGTCAATTATTAAAAATTATATTGATTTTATAATTTAGATTTGTATTTACAGAGTAAATTGTAACTTTTTTAATTAGGGACCTGGCAATATATTTTTTTTGATTAGGTTCTAAAGTTTCAAGTTCATTAATAGAAGGCTTAAAAAAATTAAGTTGTTTAATAAATGCTTCATTTGAAGGAGTAACGTGTACTTTTTTTATTTCCTTTAACCTTAATTGAAGATGTAATTTTTCATCTTCAATTTTTTCTAGCTGTTTTTTAACATCATCAATATATATAATTTTTTTTCTATACAAATCTAATATAGATTCTTTCTCTAATTCTATATTTTTAATAGCCTCTTTTAATTGTATAATTTCCCTTTCTATGGAAGTTTTATCCTTAGAGGTATTATTCCTACCCTTGTCCAATTTGGACTCTAATTTAGACGGATTTTGGATGATTTCGACGCATTCATTCCAAACGTACTCTTCAATCTCATTAGCATCTACATTTTTAGAGTTACAGAACACATAATCTTTATCATTCTTATTTATTTTACCATAGCATTTATAATATGCTTTAAATTCTGGTGGTTTAGTGACATACTTTTTATAATAAGAAAATCCATAGTAGGGCTTACCACATAGCCCACAGAATAAAAGTCCTGTAAGGAGATAATCTCTGTTCTTCTTGTTCCTTTTAGAATAATTCCTATTAAGAACTAGTTGATCTTGTGCCTTATTCCATGTATCTTCATCAACAATAGCAGGAACTTCACGTTCAATGATGTCTCTATTCTTATTACTCTTCTTACCGTACTGATGAATCCCTTTGTAAGTAGTGCTGATAATCATATTTCTTATTCTACCTTGACGCCAAGTATTAGCAGTATATTGTTTGCGATTGTTTCTTAATACAGTTCTATTAGCCTTAGCATATCTTGTAGGTATATTTAATGAATTAAGGTGTTCAGCTATTCTAAGAGTACTATACTTATCATTCACATATAATGAATATATCATCTTAATAATATCAGCCTCACTAAATCCACATGACATTGTTTCATCATTAATAGCCAGATAACCATCTTTTACTATATACCCATATGGAACAATACCCCCTAGCCATTTACCCTCTTCAGCAGCTCTATTAGCACCAATCCACATACGTTCTAATATAGTTGAACGTTCCAAGTCAGAAACATTTGCTAGAGTATTAATCATGAATCTACCTGTTGCAGTAGAAGTGTCGAATGGTTCAGTCATACTGATAATTTTAATACCTAGTTTTTCAAGTCTATCTATAATATTAAGTGTTACTATAACTGATCTACCAAGACGGTCCAACTTATAAATAAGTACAGCAGAAAATAACCCTTTCTTAGCATCTTCAAATAACTTACTGCCTTCAGGTCTTTTATTAAAAGGTATAGTACCACTCACACCATTATCCTTATATATTTTATAGATATCATAACTATGTAAGTCACAATATTTCTTAGCAAAGTCTATCTGTGATTCAATAGTACCACGTTCAGCTTGGTCATCTGTAGATACTCTAGTATATACTGCAAACATAAAAAACACCTCCATCAATGATAGGTTATCATTAAATAACAGGTGTTTAAATAGCAGGATAGGAAACATAAAAATAGTAATTAAGTAACATAATAAAACTTTATAGATAATTCAGCTATAGGATTATTATTTTCATCAAGTATAGTATTGACTGTAACTTCTTTCACCAAAGAGAGTATAATATTCCTCTTGATACTATCAGGTAAATCAAGTAATTCATTCTTATCAATAGTTATATTAGCCATTGCATCTTTAATTATCTGCATCCGATTATTGAATTCTTGTATATGCTTTTTCTTAGTAATCAGTTCCTGATTAGTACTATTGTACTCTTTATTTATCTTGCCGATCTGTTTACTTACATCATTAATATTAATAACTTTTTTTCGGTACAGATCCAGTATAGACTCTTTTTCTTCTTCAATTTTGTTTAACTCTTTTTGGGTAAGATCATAATCTTTTTTCAGATCAGTGTAAGTAATAGAAGTATTGTACATATCATTACTGAGATTAGTAAATACATCACGATTTCTTATAAGTAACGATATACATTCATCAAAAACATATTGTTCAGCTATACAAGCATCTATATTCTTAGAATAACATCTATTACTCAATACTTTTAAATCTCCATTTTTCCCACTGCAATAATAATAATACTTAGAATAAATACTCTTATTACTTTTAATACGGTTATAAGACTTCTTAATATAATTACGTCCGCATAATCCACACTTGATTATACCAGATAACAAGAACACTTTATCTATATTATAACTATACTTATGATTAACGTTCTTGGTAAGCTGTAATTGAGCTTTTTCCCATGTAGCAGTATCAATTATAGCAGGAACTTTTCTTTCAATAATCTCTCTTGATTTATTGGAATGCTTACCGAAGTAGTGAACACCTTTATAAATCGTATTGGATATTATACCTCTTATTCGTCCTGGTCTCCAAACAGGACTAACATTTGACTTTCTCTTTCCTTTAGTCTTTGAATTGAAGGTATGAGCAGGAATATGCAATTCATTTAATCGTAATGCAATATCTATTGAACTATATCTATAATCTACAATAAGAGAGTATATCAATTTAATAACATCAGCTTCACTATAACCACATTTCATTATGACATTATTAGTAACCGGATAACCATTATTCAGTATATAACCATATGGTACAATTCCACCAACCCATTTACCCTTTTTAGCAGCTCTATCTATTCCTTGGTGCATACGTGATAATATATTAGTTCTTTCATAATCTGCAATACTAGCTAAAGTGGTGATAGTGAATTTACCTGATACAGTAGTAGTGTCAAATTCCTCTGTCATACTCTTAACTTGAATACCTAGATTCTCCAGTTCCTTTATTATATTTAACGTAACCAACATGGATCTACCAAGACGGTCTAGTCTATAAACAAGTAGAGTAGAGAATAACCCTTTCTTAGCATCTTCTAATAATCTACTTCCAGTTGGTCTATTATGAAAAGGAATAGTACCACTAATACCATCTTCTCTATATATCTTATATGGTTCTAATCTGTACAAATTACAATATTTTTTAGCAAAAGCTATTTGACTATTAATAGTACCTTTTTCAGTCTGTTCATCTGTTGATACTCTTGCATATATGGCGAACATAGAAACACCTCCTGTAATGATAGGGTATCATTATAAAAGAGGTGTTTACATAGCATGATAGGAAAGATATTATATTTATTATAATCATTAAATGACGAACAAGTTAGGTTTATATATATACTTATATGTTCTGTGTTGTAAAAATACTATTTATTTGCTATTATAACATATAATAAGTACAAATATATATTGTGTCTATAATATACAGTTAATTGCAATATTTAAATATAAGAAGAAATAGCTCTGTATGCCGGGAAAGGAAGAGTAGTTTTATGAATGAAATAGTTAAATTTGGTGTAGTAAAAAACAAAATACTTATTGATGATTACCTTGAGTATATGGAAAAAAAAATTAATGCAACCTTTTTAGAAATGAAAATAAAACCTAGTAATTGCTTTATAGGTAGATTAAATATTTCAGAAAAGGTAAGTATTGAAAATGGAAATGAGTGCTATGCAGAATTCAGTATAGATGATCAGAAATACTTTGTTGGTTTTTCTTTTGAAACATTTAATGAAGTAAAACAACTTGAAATAAGTATAAATAGTTATAGTAATACGGAAGAACTAATAAAATTACTTGCTAATAAAAAACTTACATTTTTAGAAATATTCAAGATTGTATTAAAAAACAATGTTTTTTATACAGATAAAAAGAAGAAATGTAAAGCTTGGGAAAAATGTATTTGGCTAATAGATAAACAATCTCAGGTATTTGCAACAAATCTATATCCTATAATCTATGAAACGGAAAATCTTTATAGGGAATTAATAAATCAAGTAATGATTAAGGTGGTTGGTGCGGATTGGTGGAATACTATAGTTCCATTGGATTTAAAAGATGATCAACGTTCTAAAGTAGGAACTTATAAATCAATAGTGCAATCCTTAAATGATGTTGATGAAACATTAATGTCGATTGATGTTTCAGATCTCTCAAAGCTGACAAAATTAAAATTAACAGAGTGGAACCCCGAATATAATCAAGAACTAACAGAGTTAATACAGATATTTAAAAAAAGACAAAGTTATAAGAATGTTGATGGTAGATACATAGATAAAGCAACTCGTATACTGATGTCACAGCTTAATTATACGGATGATTTATGGGAAAAATATTTTTCAAAGTTTTTACCCGATGATTTTTTTGATAAATTTCATAAATTTAGTAATAATAGAAATCACATTGCTCATAATAAAATAATTGATAGACAAGCATATAATATAATAAAAGATTCTATATTTAATGTTAAGAATGATTTGATACAATCATTGAAAAGTATTAATAGTAATATAAAATCATTGGAGAAATTGGAGTTAGATAGACTTGAAAAAGAATATGATGCTCAAGAAGAAGATGAATTTATGAGAGAGATCATGGAAAACGAGAGTGGAGTAGAAATTAAAAACGAAGATGAAATTTATATGGTTTTTGAAGATGCTGTTATGAGATTTCACCAAGTCATAGAAGAACAATTAAGATTTAGGTTAGATATTGAGGTAGAAGATACTGCAGTGGTTGTGTATGAACCAGATACACAAACTCTATTTAATATAAAACATTTGGTTACAGAAGATGAGATAACTATAAGTTGTAAAATAGTAATTGATATTTCTCAAGGTGGAAAAAGCATCCTTGAATTAATATTTGCATATGAGGAATTTAGTAAAAGTTTAGATGTGCCGTATGTAAATGGTGAAGTAAGCTATAATGAGGAACAAGGTTACTATATGCCTGAAACTGAAGATGAATTTGGAGAAGTGCAATTGCAACAAGCTATAGAAGAATTAATTGATTTTGTAAATACTAATTTAGAAAGTTTAAGAGAAAAAGTAGATAGCCAAATGTATACCTCAATTAAAAATGGTGGTAGTAGCCCCGTTTCAACCATATGTTGTTGGAATTGTGGTGAAAGTTATATATGTATTGATGAAGAATATGCTGAATTAGGACGTTGCTTAAATTGTGGTGAAATGAATGATTTATATATATGTGAAAAGTGTGGTGAATATTGTGATGAAATACATGAGGTAGCTGGAGTACAGCTGTGTGAAATTTGTTATGAAAAATTTCAAGATGAATAATAAGTTAGAAATATGAATTTAATATTTTAACTGCCAATTATTCATAAAAAATTCAAACTAAATAATAGAGCATAGATCAATTAAACATCATAGCAGAAGGGTTAAAATTTACACAGATGCTCATTAATACGGGTATAGATTTCAATTGTAGTAACACTTTTGAAAATAAAATATTAGAGTAATTATGGAAAGCGAAAAGGAGGTATTATAATGGCAAAAGGTGATAAATATATTGGGTTGAAAAGGTATTTACAAAGTTCAACAGCACCTATTGTTACACTGTCATTTAATGATATTGAGCAAATTATAGGAAACATATTACCAAAGTCAGCTTATGTTCATGCTGAGGTATGGTGGGCTAATGATTATACGCATTCACAAGCAATAGCATGGATAGATGCAGGATATGAAACAGATTATGTAACTGATACATATAAAGATGAAAAAATTACTTTTGTAAAACGCTAATTTCAGATTATCCATAGCATGTACATCTATAAAAGTAGGCATTCTTGAGAGTTAATTGAAAATTTTTTCAACAGAAAAGAGGAGTTATATGGCAAAAATAAGTGAATTGATTACTGCAATAGCTAATTTGATTGCTAATGAAGAGAAAGCATATGATGTTCCTTCAATATGTTTAAAATATGGTCTTGACCCTGGAGAGAAATCTGAAGCTTATTCAAGCAAAAGGACATATGTTTCTAAAAGACTATCTTCTAAATCTCAAGATTTTATTTTTTCCCTAACAGAACAATTATTAAGAGATTATGAATCGGTAGATTTTGCTAGAATTGCTGAAAAATTTGTTAATAATAATATGTTTAGAATATCTATCTTAACAAGAAGGAATATAATAGATGAAGTAATAATAAAAGGAAATGTAGAAGGAAAAGTTAGTATTATTGATTTTTTGAATAGGATATGGCAACTAGATAAGATGCCATCTACGGATTATAGATTTATAAATGCTGTTGGTGATATTGGACAACATATGATAAATAATGATGATTGGGACTACAATTATCTTTTTAATTCTTATCTAAAGGTACTCTATGTATCGGACAAACAATTTTTAGATTTTGTAGAACAACTAGTTCATCCACTTGTAAGAGATAAGAAGGAACAATATGAATATGTAGACTTACTAAATAAACATTTAAACATAGATGGATTTGAACTTAAAATTTTGAATTATATATCAGGGATACCTGTTTATAGAGCAGTTGAATTAGTTAAAGGTGTCAAAGGAGCAATTAAAAATTTGATTTTTTCTGCTGATGGACCTAAACCTGAAATTATTATTTCAGACTCATTAAATAACGACTTATTAACAATTAAAAACGAAGAATATTGTTTGATATATGATGAACCAATTCCGCAGACAGGATTGTTATGGAAAGACTTGGTTACTTGGTGGAGTAAAAATAAATCTAGTTATAACAAAAATTTTGAAAGAGAACTTTACAAAAGACTTTATAAATCATTAGATTCAGAACCTGAAAAGTTGTTTTTTGATACTTACTTCAGAGAATTTCGTCATAAGTTTAGTGAGAAATTGCTAGCATTGATTCCACAAGTGTATTTACATTATGATCCATATACAATAAAGATGCTAGGAGAGAGAAGAATACCACGTCAACGAATGGACTTTCTTTTTCTTTTTTCAAATAGGGACAGGGTAGTAATAGAGATTGATGGTAAACAACATTATTCAATTGGCGAAAACTCTAGCCCAAGACTATATTCTCAAATGGTTTATGCTGATAGAGAATTAAAATTAAGAGGTTATGATGTGTATAGATTTGGAGGATATGAACTATGCCAAAATAATGCACGAAAGCTAATAATTGATTTTATTAGTAAATTATTTGAATTACATAATATTAAAGTATAGACACTATTGAATTTTATGAGCTTTGATTTGAATTAGGTTGAATTTCTTAAAAATAAAAAATTAAATAACTACTTAATGTTAGCATGGTAGAAACTATGAGAAATATGAGTTAGCTTGATTTATAAGTTATTATATTCCCATTATCCATATAATATATAATAAAAAAGGGATATATTACATATATGCAATATATCCCTTTTAAGTACTATTGGTTGATTATTAATTTATTGTTTCTATTTTAGTTAGAGTGTGAATTTATCTCTGTAATTAGCTTTCTATGATAATTTGATGGCATGAGTGCTAGGATTCCTAATATTCATGTCTTATTTACCTATATAATGTGATAAAATTACTTATTACGAAAGGGAATAAATTTAAGAAAAATATTCCTTATTTTTTTTACCTTTTTATGTGGTGAGGGGTACTGTTTATATGTAATTAAACTTTTAACATAAAATACATTACTCTTATTTATCTCAATGATATTAACTCTTTTTGGTGTAGAATTTTTATAGTATTTTTTTAGTAATAAACTCTTTCCAATATCAATTATCTCATCACATTCAACAGATTTATTGTTTTTAAAATATATTTTGAATTTATAAAAAGAAGAACAATTAACATTAATACTAGACAACATAATACTTATGAATATATAAGTAATTAAAGAAATAGAAATAAAAATTATAGCTGTTACAATATCATAAATATTATCAATAGCTATAATGTTATAAATATCTTTTGACTTATTAATATCTTTAATACTATCAATATCTATTAAGTTTATAAGACCATAACCACTAACCATTGTCACAAAAAAAGTTAGTAAAATAAATAATCTTCTAATTATAATGTTGTTTTTGTTTTGTTTATCATATTTATCTAGATCATCATCATTTATTTTACGAGTACATAATATGTATAATAAAAATAGATAAGTGTAGGTGAAAAATAAATAAATTCTTAAGGGATTACTATTATTTATTGAATATTCTAGAATAATAAAAATAAATATATATATAATTACTAAAAATAAATATAATAATATGTACTTTATAATAGCAAAAATAATTTTAAATTTTCCATTTTTGCCATCGCCAGGTAGAAAATATCTACTTTTAGTAAGGCATAGTTTTTTCTCTTTTTTTGATATTAAAGTAAATATTGTAGCAATTGTTGATATTAATAGGCTTATTAGTCCAATAGTATTTTTATCCATATTTTCACCTTATGTATATTATTTTGAAATTTATTTAATCTATAAGTTTATTTATAATTAAAATGGTTTGAATCATCTTTAAACAATAGTTTATGCCATTTAATGGTTGGTTTTATTTAATGAATTTCCAAATCAATAGAGGTTATCATAACTCTAAAAAAGCAGAACTACTATGTAGCCCTGCTTAGATGTCAGATAATATATATTGTTTTGAGCTTAAAGTATATTTAATGTATTTTACATTTTACTTAAATCAATTGCATGTCCTAATATTTTTTTTATCCATTCAATCTTTTCTTTAGTTAATTCTTCTTCTTCTGATATAACCCCTTTATTAATTAATAAACTACAAATTTCATAAGAAAGATTTTGAGTACAATCAGATAATTGAATCTTGTTAGCATTATCAGTTTTACCAATTAAATAATCTATAGAGACATTAAATATTTCAGCAAATTTAATTATAACATCAATATTAGGTTCTACTCTTCCTTTTTCATATTTTGATATTGCAGATTTTTTTAAATTAACTTTTTTCCCTAACTCTTCTTGAGTTAAATGATTATCAATGCGAAGTTTTTTTAACCTATTTCTTAACATATAATCATCCTTTCCTAGGAAACTAATATAATTATACTGTCCAAAATGGAGACTTTCAAGCATAATGTCTTTACTGGATACAAAAAATAATAAAATTCTTGACAATATCTTAATTGGATACTATAATAATAAGTGTCTTATTGAGATATTTTAATTAACTATATTTAAGAGAAAGTAACTGTAATTTGGACATTAGATGCAAAAAATTTAAGTATAGCAAAATTTTTTTGAGAATAAGTATCCTAACGGGAAATTATTTCAATGATAGTTAACAAAACTATTTCCTATACTTAGCAACTTGTATCAATGCTTCAATTTTTTCATCAGGTAACTGTATCGCACAATTGACTAACTCTTGAAACATTATTGATTTTGATTATGTAGTTAAAATTAATCAATATCAAGTTCATCAAAACTTTCATCAAAAAAATCGTTAATACTTATATTAAGACCTATACATATTTTTTTTATAGTAGAAAGGCGAGGATTTTTACTTTCTCCTTTAATAATGCTGTTTAAAGTAGATTGTGTTATACCAGATAAAGTAGCTAATTTATTAATAGTTATATTTTTTTCTTTACATAGTACCTTTAATCTGTTTGCTGTCCATTCAGATATATTCAAAATTAACACCTCCTAATTTTAATGTAACTATTAAAAGTATAACAGAAATTAATAAAATAATTAACGATATTACGTTGACAAACGCAAAATATAATGATATTATTTTATTAACGAAATAACGTTAATGAGATGAAAGGAGATAGTGGTTTGCATTTTAATGAAAAATTAAGGAAACTTAGAAAAACTAAAGAATTATCACAATCGATGTTATCAAAATTGACTAAGATACCTCAAACAACGATAAGTGATTGGGAAACTAATAAAACGTCTCCAGATTTAAAACAATTAAAAATGTTGTGTGATGTATTAGAGGTATCAATTATTCAATTACTTGATGATGTAACTTAAGTTAATAAAATTAAGCTAATAGATTTGAGTAATAAGAAATAGTTTATCAATTAATTCTTCATATATTTAGCAACTTGTATCAATGCTTCAACTTTTTCATCAGGTAACTGTATCGCACAATCGACCAACTCTTGTAACATTATTGGATTACTTTCAGTCATAAAAAATTGAGATAAAGAAATACCAAATGCATCACAAATAATTTTCAAAGATGAAATAGGTGGTTCAATTACATTCCTTTCGTATCTAGAAATAATTGATTGTGAGATACCTGTAAGATCAGCTAGATGGTTTCCAGTCATGTTTTTAGTTTTGCGTAGCTGCTTAATTCTATTACCTATGTTCATAATAATATACTCCTTTATTCGTTATATGTATATTCTATAGAATAATTATGAATAATCCCAATACATTAAAAGTATTTTTTTGTTGACATATATACGTTTAGCGTATAATATAATAATTATACAGGAGGTGAATAAATGTTAAACAAAATAGTCGCAAAAAGAATAAGAGATTATCGACAAGAAAAATTAGTAACCCAGAGTCAGCTAGCAAGGTTGGTTGGAGTGTCACAGGCTGAGATAAGTCGGATTGAGAACTGTAGTACTTACATCACGTTACCAGATGTAGAGAAAATATCAAAAGCATTAGGTGTTGAGGTAGAAGATCTATTGCGTAAAACAGCTTAGCAGTAGGACATTATTGATTCTTAACATAATTTTTATCATTTATAACAAAAACAATGAATTTGATTTTGGGAGGAGGAACCAAAGTGAGTAAAAGTACTGATATAGTTGTCAAAAAGTTTTTTGTTATGCCAGATGGTAGTGTAAGACCTTGGGAGTCATTCAGTGAGGAAGAATTACAAGAGATTAAAGATAAGCTTTTTGACAAAGTATGTGAAGAGACTGATCTAATAGACATCATCAAGAAAAAGATTATTGAAGGAGCTTAGTTAAAGGGAGGTAACGATTCATGAGTAAAGAAGCAGTCAAGGCTAAAGATAACATCTATTATCAAGCCAGAATAAGAGCTAGTAAATTCAATGAATCTTTTAAAAATCGAGATTTGACAGCCGAACAGCTAAACATCCATCCATCAACATTAGCTAGATATGAACTAGGTATACTACCAGTTAATCAGGAGATAGTTATTCTTATGTCAGAACTATACAATGACCCTAGTCTTATTAGTTGGTTCTGTAATAATGAATGCTTGATAGGTAAGTTGTGTTATAAGAAAAACGTATGTAATGTTATAGCGATTAAAGATGATTGATTAGACATTACTGGATATGAAGGTGAGTTAATGATTAAGCGAGAAAGAACTTGTGCTAACTGTGCCAATAATACCAAAGATGGTTGTATAGCCATGAGTGAACGAATAGGAACTAATTGCTTCGCTTGGGCGGACAATCGGGAACGTATCAAAAGGATAGATGACATGATTAATTATTCTGGTGGTTATCTGGTCAGTCAAAACAACAGGCGGTTATTGAGTCAGAGAAGAAAGCTAGTGCAGGTTATTGAAGAAAATGAAAGGAGCAAATCAGGTTGAAGAATATAGGGAGTATCGTAGGTTACATAGTGTTCATATTAAGACGGGATGAATGGACTAAGGAAGAGGTAGAAGGGATCTTATCAGAAGTGAAAGAGATAATGGCAGATCCCAGTAAGCAACCAAAATATATCAAGAGTAAGAAGCATGGTAATAGGTTCTGCCAAAGAAGATAATCATTGTACTTTACATGGTACAAAGTTATGAATTTATTTTAAGAAGTGAATGGTTGTACACATTTCCAGAAGTGATTTAACTTGTATTAATTATATCAAAGGCAGCTGTAGTAAATAAATAGGTTAACCTTTACAGAATGTAGTTTCATGATAGTAATTTTATTCAAGATAGTAGAAATGGAGATGATTTTTTTGAAGCATGGAAAGAGACCTACAAGAAGGCAAAAGAAGTTAATGAGTGATAAGAAACTTAATTATAGTGACTGGCTAGTGGTAAAAGATTGTGAAGAGACATTTGTTGTTGTACATAAGAAATCAGGTACTATAAGAAGATTCCCCAAGTTGAAAGGAGTTGTTATTTAATGTGTGTTGTAGACACAATCAAATCTACAAGAGAGCAGTTGGGATTGAATCAGAATCAAATAGCTGTAATGGTTGGAGTTGCACCAAGCACTTATGGAGCATATGAGAGAAAAGAAAGAAATATGCCAGATGACATTATTGTTTCTCTTGCCAAAGAATTGGGTGATTCTAGAATAATAGCTGAATACACTTTTGAAAGAGGTACAGAGTTCTTCAATGTTCCAGTACTTGACAACGTTGATAAACATCCAATGGTAGTTAATGATAGCTTGATAGAAGAGGCTAGTGAAATGATAAAAGCACTAATGATAATTAAGAAGTTAACGAAAAACAAGACCAATGTTTCACAGTTCAGTTCAGAAGAATACATACAATTGATTGATGCAGAGGAACAAGTAGGAGATTTATATTCAGCTCTTAAGATGCATTTTGTAACCATGAATATATTTGGTGTGAACGTTAAAGAGATAGAAAAAAGGTGTAACAGAAAACTTAGAAACAGAGGGTATGTAAGAGGCAATAGACAAAAAAAGAGAGCCCTTATATAAGAGCCCATTAAAAATTATCGTATTTTTATAATATCACAAATTAATCAAATAAGGAAGGTGTTAATTTTGGATGAAAAAATAATGAATCAAATGGTTTTAATAAACGAGATTATGAGACTTACTTTATTAGTAAACAACGTGAGTGAACATACAATATTTATTGAATATGCAGGACACGTCAATACACTTGATTGTAGAGTTCACGTAAATGGTTGGAGAAAAGACAATAAATGGACTAAAGATTTTCATGTTAGGCTCAATTCTGATGATTGTGGATGCTTTATGCTCAACAAGATAAAAGAATATATCAATGATCTATACATGAATACTGAAATAGTTGAACTAGAACAGAAAGGAGCTGAATGTTTTGCATAACTTGGTTCTAGGTATTGGTATAGGATTCATTACAGGTGTTATGACCCATTGGAGTATTAGGAAGATTAAGAAATACAGACATGACAAGAAGATATGGGATGATTTCGTTAAAAGGATAAGAGTTCAGTTGAAAGCAGGGACGTTGAAGATCTAATAGTTAATGCACAACATTAAAAATAAATGAAGAGAGGAAGGGTAACATGAGTAATATTAATGAAATTGATTGTTTCAACATTGCTAAGATGGCACAAGGAGCATTGATAGAGCAGTTCGATGCTGAATTTGAGAAAGTATTAGACAACATAGCGGACCCGAATACACCAGCAGAAAAAGCTAGAAAGATACAGATAGTTCTTTCATTGAAGCCTAGTTCAAGCAGGAGAACAGCTAACATTGAATTTCAGACTAAATCAACTTTGGTTCCAGCAGACAAACTTAAAACTGAAATAGCCATAGGTAGAGATTCAGATGGTAGATTAGTGGCAGAGGAATTTACAGGAGGTATACCAGGACAGATGAAGATTAATCTTGATGAAGAGAAAGACAGTGAGAAAGTAACCAATATCAACAAAGTAAGGTAAATATAAAAAATAAAATTAGGAGGAAATAGGTATGTTAAAACAAGCATTAGAGTATTTAGTAGGATTAGGAAAGACAGAGATTAAGGAGATTGACGGTTTCAAGTATGCCACTAACAAATGTCAAAAGATAGATGATCCGATAGTTGATGAATATTTTCAACTAACAACACTAACTGGTGTTATAGATTATGTGAAGAATGGTATTGATGGAGATATAGTTGGAAAGGACCTGACAATACATATCAAGTCACCAAGTATAGTAAAGATATATTCAAAACTCAATAAAGATAGAAATAGAGAACAACTAGTAGAAGCTGAGGCAATATTACCACGTATTGATTTCAATTATTTTATGGACACAGAGAGATTTAATATCATGCTTCAAAGTTGTTTTGAACATAGTGTAGACCTAAAAACCATGTTGAAGATAGTAGGGAATATTCAGGAAGAAGTGGTTAAGAATACTGGTGATGATGGAATAACTCAAACTGTTACAGCAAGATCAGGTATTGCAAGGGTAGCTGATGTAGAATTACCTAATCCAGTGGAACTTGCACCATATAGAACATTTCCAGAGTTGCAGCAGCCTTACAGCAAATTTGTATTAAGGATGCAGAGAGGTCCAGAAGCTGCATTATTTGAAGCAGGTGGAACTGGATGGAGAGTTAATGCTATGGAAGGAATTAAGCAATACTTATCAGAAGCATTAGAAGATTGTAATGTGAAGATTATTCTTTGATTTTTAATAGTAGATATCATATTGATATCCCATTAGTAACGGATATCAATATGATATCCAAAAACCACAAAAAGGGATATCAATATAATATCTTCACCCCTTTCAGATATCAATAGGATATCCCTACAGTTAACTAGGATATCAATATAATATCCCAGTAACTAACAAGGATATCAATAGGATATCCAACAAGGGAGGATTAATTTAATGAAATATATCATTTCAGTAGATGCAGGTAAACATGCTACCAAATGTGTAGGAAGAAAAGTAACTCAGACAAAAGATAGGCAGGTGTTTTTTAACACAAGATATTATGACATGGATAATGGAGACATGGAGGTATATGGTGATTCATATAAGGTGAGATATGAAGGACATGAGTACATTATTGGAGAACAAGGTGAGTTGTACGATACTACTACAACCAAGACTTCTCTTTTACATAAATTAGCAACATTAACAGCTATAGCAAAGATTACAGAAGAAGATACCAACCCAACTGTAATATTAACCATTGGTTGTCCAACTGCAATATATAAGAATTCTAAATTAAAAGAAGCCTATAGAAAATATATCTGTGATGGCAACCCTATAACTATCAGTGTTGATGAAGTAACTTATAACATTAACATTGAAAAAGTCATAGTAAAATGTGAAGGCAGCGGAATAGTTTACTTGCAACCTCATACTTTTGTACACCAGAGAGTCGGTATACTTGACATTGGAGGTCGTAACATGAATTTTGGTATATATGATAATCGTGTTCCAGTACCTAGCAGTCTATTCTCTAATAACAATGGTGGCTTAGTCTTAGAAACTATAGTAAGAGAGGATTTATCAAGCCATTATGGAGAGGATTATGATCTTGCGACAGCGGTAAACGCTCTGAAAAATGGTGGTATCATCATTAATGGTAAGTTACAAGAAGAAAGTGCCAATCTAGTAAGCAGCTCCATAGACAACTACATAACTAACTATATCCTAAAACCAATACGAGAAAAGAACATCAATCTATCCACTATGACAGTTATGCTCATAGGTGGAACAAGTAAATTCATACTAGATCATGTTAAAAAAAACTTACCTCATGTCAACATATCTAATCAAGATACTCAATGGGCGAACGTGAAAGGCTTTCAAGTGGTGGGATTAGTGAAAGCAGGAGTATTATGAGTAACAAACTAAAAAAATTACTCACATTCAATGAAGATAACAAAGAGGTACTTGAACTATTGAATAATAAATCTAATGCTTCACAATACGTATGTGAAGCAGTTAGGTTTTATGAACAAAATAAAAATGTATCCATAGATTTGACGAGGATAGAGGATAAAATTAACTTGATTTTGAGCAAATCACAGTCTAGTAATAGTGTTTCTAATGAATCTACAGATGTTACAGCAATTAATAAGGCTGATACAGATAAATCACATAATAGCATAAAACAGACTAACCAAGTACAAGAAATACAACCTAAGATAGATAATGAATTAAAGGATTTAATCCTTAGTGAAGAGGATTAGAGGGGGATTGTAACATGGAAAGAGATTTTAAAGGTATATGGATACCTAAAGAAATATGGTTATCAGATGATCTGACAATGCAGGAGAGAATATTTTTAGTAGAAATTGATTCATTAGATAACAATGGAGGGTGTTATGCGAAAAATGAACACTTCGCCAAGTTTTTTAATCTATCAAAAAACAGGTGTTCTGAAGTAATAAAATCATTGGAAACTAAGGATTACATATACATTAAATACATAAAAGATGGAAAGCAGATCATTAAGAGGATTATCCAAGTTACTAACAAGGGATTTAATCGTGATGTAAAGATACCCTATCGAGATATCGAATACCCCCATCGAGATACCGAATACCCCCTTCGAGATGTCGATTACCCCCCTTCGGAAAACTGTGAAGAGAGTAATACAAAATATAATAATACAAGTAATAATATATATAGTAAATCAGACGAGCCAGAAGAAGCACCAAAAGAAACAAAAAATCTCTATCAAGAAATTGTAGACACATACCATGAAACATGTGTATCTTTACCAAAAGTATTAAAACTAACCGATAAGCGTAAGAAGGCTATTAAGAAAGTCTATGAATCAAAGGTCATAGATAAAGACATTGAACGCTTCACTAGAATATTTCAAATGACAGAATCAAGTGATTTCTTAACCGGTAGAGATGGGATATGGTGTGCTTGTAACTTCGACTGGCTACTTAAGAGTGATAATCCTGTCAAGATACTGGAAGGTACATATGCTAATAGAGTGAAACCAAAGGCGAAACAGGAGAAGCCTGTAAGTGGTTTTATTAACTATGACCAAACGGATGGAAAGCAATACGAACTCTATCAGCAAAAATTAGATCTAAGAATGCTATATGATGCTGGGAAAATAACACAAGCTGAATATCAAAGGCAGCTAAAAGAGATTGAATTACAAGGTGGGTAGAAAATGTATGAGAATACTATGATGTTACTGGAAAAGATTAAGAATGGTGAAGATGGAAGTAAGTATTTTCCATATAGCAGCCATACACTTTTGAACTTAGAAGAATCAGCAGAGGAAGCCAAATACATAAGAATTAGTGAGCGATATAGGATAAAGATTAATAAGTCTGAAAGTATCAGAGAGATAGCAATACTAGGAATAGAGTGTATTGCTAAGATGACAGGGGATAAGGTTTTTGAGAGGGAGAATCTTAAAAAACTAAATGATTTACAATAAATTTTCATGATTGTAGATATGTAGTGATAGAAGGTGAATAATTGGAAGGTCAACAAGTTATAAACTTTGATACTGGAGAATTACAAGATGAATTAGATTATAAAGTTAAAACAGCTATAAAAAGATATAAGATGTTTGAACCCAAGGAAGGTTATTATTTAGCTTTTTCAGGTGGTAAAGATAGTATAGTTATCAAAGCATTAGCAGACATGGCAGGAGTTAAATATGATGCTCATTATAATATTACAACAGTAGATCCACCAGAGCTACTAAGATTCATAAAAAAATATCATGTAGATGTAAAAAGAGAGAAACCTTCTATGACAATGTGGGAACTAATACCATATAAATTAATGCCACCAACAAGAATTGTAAGATATTGTTGTTCAGTACTTAAAGAAGGTGGTGGCAAAGATAGATTTGTAATAACTGGTATAAGGTGGGCTGAAAGTATACGAAGAAAAAACAATAGAGAAATGATTGAATTTGATAGATATGGGAGTCAATCTAAACAAACTAAAAAGTACAGGAAATTATTTTTAATGAATGACAATGAAGGAAAAAGGAGAATGATAGAAAGTTGTGCAATTAAAGGAAAACATATTCTTAATCCTATTATTGATTGGACTAACAATGATATCTGGAACTTTATACATAAATATGACATTCCTTATTGCAAGTTGTATGACCAAGGTTTTGAGAGGTTAGGTTGTATTGGTTGTCCTATGGCTGGTGAAAAAGGAATGATGAAAGAATTTAAAAGATGGCCACATTACAAAAAGATGTATCTTAAAGCGTTTAATAATATGCTGAAAGAACGTGAGAAAAGAGGACTTGAAACCAACTGGAAATCAGCTGAGGAAGTCATGAATTGGTGGATACATAATCAATGATATGAACAAAATATTAGTTTTGTGAAAGGATGAAGTATGTATGAATAAAGAAAAATGGGTTTTAAATACTAATCAGAATAATAGCTTTACAATATCTAAAAATAGTCAAGTAGCTATAGATGCTACACAGATATATAGCGGAAATACAAATGATATACAAGTTAATAAGAGTTGGTATTCAGAGTTTGCAGAAATGGTAAGAGATGCTAACAATTTTGCAATTACACATCAAGCTAACTTTAATTGGAAATTAGGAGATTGTGATACTGAATATGGTATAACTGTTGATTTTGATGGAGCATATGCAAATGAAGATATTGATTTAAGCGAATTAGGCACTCTTAACAATGGATATCAAATTAAATTAATTGGTATCAATGTTGATGAAATAGAATTATTGAAGGTTCTTGTTTCTTGCGCTAATGGCATTGAGCCTGATGGTAAAACGTGGAATAGACTAATGGGACAATACTAAAGATTGAATTTGTATTGATGTAGAAAGCAGGTGAGACATGAGAGCGATACTTAAGTATCCAGGTAGCAAATGGAATTTAGCTGACTGGATCATAAACAAGATTCCAAAGCATCATACATACTTAGAACCGTTCTTCGGAAGTGGAGCAATATTTTTTAAGAAGGCTAGTAGCAACATAGAACTTATTAATGACATAGATGGTACTGTATGTGCTTTATTTAGGATAGTTAGAGATAGTCCTGAGGAACTGGCCAGACTTATAGCTCTTACTCCATTTGCTCGTGAAGAGTATGACAGAACATATGAAGATGGAGAGTGTTCAGAAATAGAGAAGGTTAGAAGATTTCTAGTTCAATGTTGGCAGGGACATGGTTTCAGAACTAACGGATACAAGGTTGGATGGAAGAATGATATACAAGGTCGTGAACAGATGTATGCTGCATATAATTGGTATCGCCTTCCATCATGGATAATACAAATAGCGGATAGACTTAAGAATTGTCAGATAGATAATAGACCTGCAGTTGAACTTATCAAGAGATTTAATTATAAAAACGTATTCATTTATTTAGATCCACCTTATGTATTAGGAACTAGGACTGGTAAGCAATATAAATATGAAATGACGGATAATGATCATATAGAATTACTAGAAACAGTGTTGAATCATAAAGGTATGACCATGATATCTGGATACAATAGTGATTTATATAATGAGTATCTCAAAGGATGGCATAAAGAAAAGGTACCAGCAACAGCAGAGTACGGATTAAAAAGAACTGAATGCATTTGGTATAACTATGAATTGTCTAGTCAGATATCATTATTTGAGTTAACCAAGACAAATAATTAAATTAAAGATGATGAAAGGAAGATGTAAGATATGAACATAAATATAAAAATTGAAGGCGGTTACCAATGTACTGTAAAACATAGTACGTATGAAAATGAAATATATCATTTAACAATTACAAAAGATGGTGAATTAATTAAGTCATGTAGCATTGGAGAAAGTACAACAGGTAGAGCTGTTGAGGTAGCAGAAATGGAACTACATAAAACTAAATTCTTAAAAGATAATAATAGGTTTATTGAGTTATTTACTATACTTGGAGCTAATGGCATGGATTTAGTTGAATTTATCAAAAATGATTTAAAATTATTTAAAGATTGTGAGTGCTTAGATGGATTGGCAGATTTAATCGAAGAAGAATTATCATGTGCCAATGAATAAGAGGAAAAATTGTGTTTAATTTTGATAAGAGGTGTTTTATATGAGCATGTGGCAACCAGTAAAAACAGATAATAAAACAGAGTATATTTTTATTTTACGATATACAAAAAACAATATTGAAAAAGAGATATTAAAAAAACAAAAAGCAGTAACTAGAGCTAGTATAAAATTAAGAGATATGGACCCATTTACAACTACAAAAAAAAGACGATCAAATGCAAGATTAAGTTTAGAAGCAGCGTGTGAAGCTAGAGACAGGTGGGAGAAAAGACTCGAAATTGTGAATAATTTATTAGCAGGCGAAAGCTTGGTTTAGTAAAGGTGGTGTAAGATGATTTACAGAAGCCAGGATATTGCAAAGAAATATAATTGTGAAGTTTTAGAGATAGTGTGTTTGATAGTGGATATAAATTTTGGGTAGCCGTTGAAGAGTATGGTGAGAATATGAAATTTGAATATGCAGATGGATGGACACTGGAGGAATTAGTTAGGAACATAGAAAAACAAATTACGGAGAAAAGTTCGGTTTAGTTAAGAAAAAAGCTGAATATTTTAATCAGCTTTAGAAATCTTAATATAAAAGAAAACACATAATCCCAAACCTATTATTATTTCAAAGAGTGCTAGACTATTGGTTGATGCAAAAAATATTTTATAGTCACTTTGGGTATAACTACCAGAACTTGAAAGTTCGAATATCATTCTGCCAATTTTAGGAAGTAATTTATTTGTAAAAGATGTTAAGTTTAAAGTGATAAAACCTATAAGAGTTAATAAACCGGATAATAGAAAGCCGATTTTATTCATATCCACTAATACCTCCTTACATTATTTTGGTATGAGTACTATCTGTATTGTCAGTATTATTTTTGTTAATTAGCTTTGATATATTTTCTTTTATTTTACTAACATTTATTTTATTACGAAATATACCAATAATACCTGCAAACATAAATATGTAACTAATAATATTAGGAAAAAGTAATTGATATCTCATAAAATCATTAAAATAATGTCCTGAAAAAGTAGCACAAATAAGACAAACACTTTGTAAAAAAACACCAACAAAAATTAAACCTAGATTAAAATATTTATTGTTCATAAAATACACCATCCTTTTAATTAATAACTAGATAATATTATATCATAAAAACAATATGTAACAAAGAACTGTTTAGTGTTATATATGATAAAATCAAAGTTATAGAAAGTAGGGGAATAAAATGCAATCAAAAGCTTTAACCATAATTCAGCCTTGGGCTACATTAATAGCTATGAAAGCTAAGAAAATTGAAACTCGTTCATGGAAAACTAAATATCGTGGTGAGATATATATTCACGCAGGTAAAAAGATTGATAAAGATTTCTGTTATGAAGAGATCGCTAAGAAGGTATTGAATATGCATGGCTATAACATTGACAATCTACCAACGGGAGTTGTTATTGCAAAAGCCAACTTAATAGATTGTGCCAAAGTGGTAGACAGTCAAGAATACAGTGCATTACTAGAAGGAGATAAACTATATACAGTAAGCAACTATGAATTTCACTTCGGTAATTATGAATTAGGTAGATATGGATGGATACTGGATGATATTCAATTGATTGATCCAATACCAGCGAAAGGACAACTAAGCATCTGGAATTTTGAGCTATAGAATACTGTGCAATATCTCATGTAAGTAAGGGGAGTTAGTATGGGAACAAAAATAAATCAGATAGGAATAATTGAGGAAGCACTAAATAATTATAACTATTACAAAAAAATGATAAGAGCATATAACATGTTGTTACAACAGAATAATACTATAAAAGGTATTGCATACGATTCAGAGAAAACAAAGGCTACTAACAAATTTCATTCAGACGTTGAGGCTAGAGTACTAAAAAAGGAAGAATTACAAACAAGAGTACAGAAGCTACAAAACACAATCAATAACATTGATATAGCATTAAGTACACTTGATAATGATTCTAGTACTATACTTAAAAAATATTATATTGAGGATGAATCTTGGGTAGCCATAAGTCAAGATATACATATGAGCGAAAGACAATGTATGAGGATACGAGATCATGCCATTGATAAAATGCAATCATTACTATTTGCTCAGATAGAGGATAAGAAAACAGGCAATATACAATTAGGACTTGATATTAAACTGGATGCATTCCAGATTTAGCATGTCACTTTTATGTCATTCCCTTGTCAATTAAATGTCTACTAAATGTCAACTAAATGGCAGTTCATTGCTAGTAATATGTGATACTATAATATTGTAAAATCCTCCAAAATCTTATGTATTGGACAGCATGGATTGATCCCCTTTCAAAAAAGTCTTGGTAATAAAATGCCAGGGCTTTTTTATTAAATAAGAAAGTTCTACTTTCTATTTTCCTTGAAATCATTTATGAGGCGTAGCCTCTTGTTATATGTAAGATATTAGAGTGATATAAAATAAGTGGAGGTGCTAAATGTATAATGGAACATAAAAAAAAAGACCTGCCAAACCTATACCAGAAGTAATATATAAACGGTTTAAATATAGACTAGAAGAGATTAGTGGAAAGTATGCACAGAGAAATATATTGATATTCGTATTAGATGTTGCCACTGGATATAGGTTACAGGATATTGTTAGTCTTACAATATATGATCTGAAAGAAGCTATTGAAAAAGGGTACTTCGAAGTTCAAGAAAAGAAACAATATAAAGCTTGGGTAACACATACCAAGAAATATCCCAAGTCAACAAGGAAACAACCCGATAAAAGGAAACATGATATTGTACCATTATTAGAGGCTTACATTAAAGATTATATAAAAGACAAGAAAAAATCAGAATATGCATTCCCAAGTCAAAAGGGAAGAGGATGTAAATATATCACTGAGAAATCATATTCAGATATATTAAAAAAGGTTTCACTAGATAGTGAGATCAATCTTGAAAGCATAACAGGGCATAGCTTAAGGAAAACATATGCAAATAGGTTATATGAATCAACCCATGACCTTGAATATGTAAGGATAGCACTAGGACATAAATCAGTTGAGGTAACTAAAAAATATCTAGGAATAGAGGATAAAGTTAAGGAAAGTGCAGCCAAGATTGCTGGTAGTAGGTTATAAAAACATATAAATCCGTAAATAGGATGAACATACTTATTTATGAGTGAAATGAAAAGTTACTTCCTATTATATATAGTGAAAAATAAAATCCGTAATCATATATGTTTTTGCGGATTTAGCATTTGGCTAGTGAAAGTGGTGTAAAGCCAGTAATAATGAAGGTTGAATAGCTATTTATAAGCTTATTTATCAATTACTACATAAAAGAGAGATTTGTGCACTATTTTTTTTATAGCATTTGGTAATAGTCATGCCATAAAATTGGTTTTATATTGTCCATTGAAATGAAATTTGTAATTGAATTTTTATCATTTCTATTTGGCTATTAATTACTCACTGTAAATAAAAAATTAAAAACCAATTAAAACAACTCAACTAATCATATTTTATTAATCATATATATAAGAACTATTGAGGTTTTGAGTACAGTATAAAAATGACAGTAAAACTTAAAGGGGGGATATGATGGCAAAAGAAAAGAACCCTAATAGATTAGCAGCATTTGAAATTTATAAAGATTATCATGGGAAAATAACAACAAAACAAATAGCCAGTAAACTGAATGAGAATCCTAGAAACATTACATATTGGAAAAAGGTGGACCAATGGAATGCAAAGTATAATCCAAAAGGTGGAGCACCTATGGGTAATCAAAATGCAGTAGGCAATTCAGGAGGAGCACCAACACGTAATCAGAACGCAAGAACAGATGGATGGTATTCTAAGTATTACCCAACAAAGACTAAGAGCATAGTAAAAGAATTGGAAGATGCTAATGCTGATCCAACGGAAATATTATGGGCACAGATAATTACTTTGTGGGCAGCTATCATAAGGTCACAAAAAATAATGTTTGTTAACGATAAAGAAGATATTACAAAAGAGTTAAAGAAAACAACTATTGGTGACAAGATGGATAGTGAAGAGTATGAGATTCAGTTCGCTTGGGATAAACAAGCTAACTTTTTGAACTCTCAAAGTAGAGCAATGACAATACTATCTAACATGATTAAGAAATATGATGATATGATTCATGCCAACTGGGAGACAACTACAGAAGAACAACGCTTAAGAGTGGATAGACTTAGAGTACAGATAGCTAATCCAGAGTTACAGCATAGGAAAGAAGTCAGCAAAGAGAAGTTGAAGCTTGATAAAGAGGCATTTGAATTAAGAAAAAAAGAATCAGAGTTAAAGGAATGGTAACATGTGGAGTACACTAAAAAGTTTTTATGATTCAAAGGAATGGAAGAAATTCAGAAAGATGATTATATTGCAACGAGGTCCAGTATGTGAAGATTGTGGAAAGTTAATTACTGAGAATAAACAAATAGAGGTACACCACGAGGAATTATTGACGATTAATAATGTCAATGATGTAATGGTATCTCTTAATCCAGACAAGGTCAAAGTTCTATGTAATGGCTGTCACAACAAAAGACATGATAGATTTCAAGGAGGACATAAGAAGAAAGAAAAGAACGTCTATATAATCTATGGACCACCTTGTTCAGGCAAAACAACTTATGTACTAGAACATAAAACAGATAATGACATAGTCATCAACATAGATAGACTATATGAAGCTGTTACACTACTACCAAGATATAATAAACCAGATAAGTTATTATTTAATGTTATAAGCATTCAAAAGACTTTGATAGATAATATTAAAACCAGATATGGTAAATGGGATAATGCTTGGGTAATAGGTGGTTACGCAGATAAATACAAGAGAGATAGACTGGCTAAGGAACTAGGGGCAGAACTAATACTGATGAATATAACTAAAGAGGAATGCTTAAGTAGGTTAAAGAGCAGCAATGATGGTAGAAGCATAAAAGAATATTCATCATACATAGATAAATGGTTCAAGAGTTATAAAGAATAGAGAGGAGATTGAAAGATGAATAAATATCAATGTTTACGTTGTGACACTATAGTTAAATCAAAATATATCCTAAGTGATATAAAGTGTCCCGTTTGCGGTAAGATGTTAAAAGAGATATCTAGGACAAAGGGAGTCAGGTTATCACCTTCAATTATAAAAGAATATGAAACATTGTCACAGAATAAGGATGATAAAGAAGACAATAAAGAATTTAAATACAAAATAGATATAGATACTAGTAAAGCACTAGAGGCAATAAAAGAATTAAATATTAACTTGGCGAGTTGTGTTAATCGTGATGACATTATAGGAAGAGCATTAAAAAGTTATAAGCCAGACTTTAAAGAGCAACCAGTTACTATAAGTCAATTCAAACATGTTACAGGTTTAGTTCTTGATGAACTTGAAAAGGTAATAGATACAAGTGATAAGAAGATTAATCCCCCCCATCATCAATAAAAGCCTTAATTATAAAAGACCGTAGAGGCAAAGGCATTTTTCACAGCAACCTAAAAATTTGAAAATCGGTGGAGGTTTTTAGTAAAATGGGAAAATCACAAGTATATAAAGAAGAATACGAAAAATTATCCAATATATTTCAAAATGTAGAAGAGGATAAAAAACAGCTGGCAGAGGGTCTTATTAAAGATGCTGCTTTTTTATTTGCTGAAAATACAGCTTTAGTTGAGATTATGGAACAGACAGGAATGGTGAGAGTACATCCCGAAAACCCGACTAGACAAAAGACTACAGAAGTATCAAAACAATATCTTAAGAATGTAAATACATACTCAACAGTGATAAAGACATTGAACAGTATCTTAAGTCATAATGCCATTGAAGAAGAAGATGCTTTTGAAACATGGATGAAAGAAAAGCAAGCGAAGTGATTAGATGATTGATGTAAATTTAACTCTTAATACCATCAACAATGAACATTCATATCTCCTTGAATACTACAACAAAGCCATAAAAGGACTTGACTCAATAAACTGTGCACCTGTAGATATAAAAAGCCTTATTGAAAATGGTGAAATAGTAATTATAGGTCAAGAGTTAATGACCTGTCTTGAAAACTTAATAAATGACTTGGATAACCCAGATTACTACTATGATAATTCTATAGCAGAGTTAAGAATAGAGTTTATAGAAACATTCTGTAAACATACAAAATCACCTTTCTATGGTAAACCATTCTTGTTGGAACTATGGGAAAAGGCATTAATAGAAGTCATATATTCATTCAGGTGGTCTGAAACTGGTCTACGTAGATTTAAGAAAGTAATACTTCTTATAGGTCGAAAAAATGGAAAGTCAGCCATATGTGGAGCATTGAGCATGGCTGAATTCATGTGTGGCAATGGTGGTTCAGATCTCATATGTTCATCAAATGATGATAACCAGGCAAGTATAATCTATGATGAAATAAACACTATGAGAGAAATGTTTGATCCAAAAGAAAAGAGAACCCATAAAAACCAAAAAGGTATATTTAATCTAATAACCAGGTCCAGTATCAAAAAACTATCTGACAGGACAAGAAACAAAGAAGGAAGAAATATTGATTTTGCCATATTAGATGAAAGTCATGAGATGAAGGATAATATTATAGCTAAATCAATAGAACAATCCCAGTCAACAAAAGATGAGCCATTATTCATTAATATAACAACAGAGGGATTCATCAATGACGGATACCTTGACGAAGAACTAAGATACGGTAGAGAAGTATTAAATGGTGAAAGAGAAGACCCAGATATTCTAGTCTGGTTATATACCCAAGATTCAGAAGAAGAAATATTCCAGGATGAACTTACTTGGTATAAAGCAAATCCTAACCTTGGTGTATGTAAGAAGAGAGCGTATCTAGTATCACAAATAAGAAGTGCACAAGCTAAGAAATCAGATAGGGTATTCGTACTTGCAAAAGATTTCAATGTCAAACAGACCAGTGCCACCAGATGGCTTGAAGAATCGGACATCAATAATGATGCAACATTCGATTATGAAGAGTTTAGAGGCTACTTTGGTTTCAGTAGTACCGACTTATCAGAAACAACAGACTTAACAAGTTCCAAGGTCCTTATAATGAAACCAAACAGCAATAAGAAATATATAATACAAAAATACTTCATTCCTGAATCAAAATTAAATTCTAAAGAAGCACCGTATAGAGAATGGGTTGAAGCTGGATATGTAACCAAATGTGAAGGTAATGACATAGACTATTCCAAGATTACTCAGTGGCATGAAGAACTACGGAAGAAATACAAAATAAGAATATTCAAAGCTGGTTGTGATAAATGGAACGCTAAATACTGGCGTAAAGAAATGGATGAAAAGTTAGGTATAGATGTTGAGAATGTACCAATGGACAAATACACATTATCGAACCCAATGAAATCAGTAGAAGCTGACTTCAAAGATGGTTTAATAATATATAACAATAATCCAGTTGATAGATGGTGCTTTTTGAATACTTGTCTTAAAGTTGATAAAGAAGGACTCATATATCCAATAAAATCATCTGATGTAACACAAAGAATAGATGGTTCAGTAACATTGATAATCTTATATGTACTGCTTAAGAGGTATAGGACCGAATACATGAATATAACATAGGAGGTGAATTACTATAGGACTTATCAATACAATAACCAAATTCAAGAATAAGAGTAGACTAACAAAATATGCTAAATTCCTAAATGGTAATATACCTGTTTTTTCACAGTTTGGAGAAAACATATATGCATCAGATATAGTTCAAGACTGTATCAACTGCATTGCGACAGAATGTAGTAAACTCATGCCAAAACATATAAGGAATGATTCAGACGGTATGCAGGTAAGAGTAAATAGTGAGCTTAACAGACTTTTCAAATTTTCTCCCAACGAACTAATGACAACAAAAGACTTCTTAGAAAAGATAATATGGCAATTATATCTGAACTATAACGTATTTATATATCCTATGTATAAAGATGGAAAATACACAGGTTTCTATCCTCTGGACCCTAAAGTAGTTACATTCAAGCAGGATGAATTAAACAGAATGTTCGTAGAAATGAGATTCGCTAATGGAGAAACCTATACCTTGCCCTATGACAACCTTATACATCTAAGACTAAGATATTCAGTCAACGAAGTAATGGGTGGGGGAATGAATGGACAGCCAGACAATGAAGCATTGGTGAAGGTACTACAAACAAATGATACGGTAATTCAAGGTCTGGATAAAGCCATTAAGACATCCTTGCAGATAAGAGGGGTATATAAATATGGTACTTTGGTCGATGAAGAAAAACTTATAAATGAAACAAAGAGATTTGAAAAGAGAATCGAAAGTGGTAAAACTGGTATTCTTCCATTAGATGTAAAAGGTGAATACATACCATTGAAAGTTGATCCTAAAGTCATAGATAAAGACACGATGGAATTTCTTGAAATGAAGGTACTTAAATGGTTTGGAGTATCACTGCCTATATTGACAGGAGATTTTACCGATGAACAATATCAGGCATTCTATGAAAAAACTATTGAGCCATTAGTAATAAGCTTGGGGCAGGCATTTTCAAAAACTATATTCAGTGAGGAAAAATTGAATCATGGGAATGAGATAGTATTCTATCCTCAGAAACTATTATTCACTAATGTAAAAAACAAGATAGCAGTTGCAGACATATTAGGGAACAGAGGAGCATTGACTAACAATGCTTTATTGGAGTTATTTGGTTATCCTCCATATCAAGGAGGAGATGAACGATATATGAGTCTCAATTATGTTGATGTAAATATAGCCAATCAATATCAATTAAATAAAGCAAGAATGGAGGGACATAGAATTGAATAAAAAACAACTCCCCACTAAAGACATGGAGGTCATAAGAAGTTTTGGCTTCCCAGACATAAGGGCAAGTGAAGAAGGAACATATATAGATGGTCATGCAGCGGTATACAATCAAAGGACCAACATAGGTGACTGGTTCTACGAAGTCATTGAAAGAGGAGCATTCCAGGATACTGATTTTGATGATGTACTTTTCAGTGCTAATCATGAATGGCATAAGATACCCTTGGCAAGAAGCAGAAGAAATAATGGAAACTCCACAATGCAGTTGAATGTAGATGAAAAAGGTCTATACATAAAAGCAGATCTTGACGTGGACAACAACACAGAAGCAAAAAGTTTATATAGTGCTGTAAAAAGAGGAGACATCAATGGAATGTCTTTTATTTTTTATGTGGAAGAAGAAAGATGGACCGACTTAGACAGTGATATGCCTACTAGATATATATCAAAAATAGCAAAAGTAAGAGAAGTAAGTGCAGTCAATTACCCAGCTTATGAGGGTACTGATATAAATGCTCGTGATAAAAAAGCGTTGGATAACGCTAAATCTACATTGGATAATGTAAAGGAGTTGGAGAACTCTAGAGAGCAGAATGAACAAAGAAGTCTGGAACTGGAAAAAATAAAACTTCTGAAATTCTATTAATAAAAGGAGAGAAAACAGTTATGGAAAAATGGTTACAAGAAATGTTAAAGAAAACAGAGGGAAAAAGAAATGAATTAAGAGCCAAAGGTAAAGATGCTAAGACCTTGGAAGAAGTAAGAAGCATTGAAGAACAGATCGAAGAGTGTGAAAAGAATATCTCACAATACAGGTCACAATTAAATGCAATAGCTGAAGAAAAAGCTAATGAAGAATCAGAAAAAAGAGAACAAGAAAACATAGAAGAAAAAAGAGATGCTATCCCAGATGGTAAATTCAATCCAATAGCTACATATACAAAATCAGATGAAGCAAGGGCAGAACAAGAAAAGAAATATGAGCAGAGAGGGCAGACATTAAAAGATGGTAAAGCAGTAAAATTCAGTACTGATGAAATGCCAACATTCAGATCCGTATCATTAGAAAGTGGTAAGCTTATTAATGAAGAAAAATACAGCAGAGAAGTAAACAAAACATTTAACGAAGTATCAGGACTAATTGACAAGGTGAACGCTGTACCACTCCAAGGTGGAGAAAGTTATTCCAAGGCTTTTGAAAAATCAAGTGGTGAAGGTGATTATACAACAGAAGATGGTGAATACCATGATGCAGATCCAGAATTCGATTATGTATCCATAGGGAAAGCCAAGATTACAGCTTATACAGAGATAACAGACGAAGCTAAAAAACTACCCAATATACAATATCAAACTTTAGTCAGAAACAGTATAGAGAAATCTCTTAGAAAGAAAATAACTAAGCAGATTGTATTAGGTGCAGGCGGTTCCAATGCAATAACAGGTATCTTCAATGCACCAGCAAAAGTTATTCCATCAGGTGATGGAGAAGAAGTAGAAATATCTGAAATTGATGAAAACACACTAGATAAAATAGTATTCGGCTATGGTGGAGATGAAGATGTAGAAGGAGATGCTTACTTAATATTAAATAAATTAGACCTGGCCAAGTTTGCAGCTATAAGAGGTTCAGATGGTAAGAAGCTTTATAAGATAGACTTAAAAGGAAACACCGGAACAATATCATCTGATGATAGTTTCAAAGTCCCATATATAATCAACAGTGGTTGTCCTGCATTATCATCAGAAAAAACACCAGTAGATACTTCATGTATGACATATGGAAAACTAGAAGGATATGAAATGCCAGTATTTTCAGATATAGAAGTAGAAGAATCAAGAGACTTTAAATTCAAGAGTGGACAAATAGCTTATCGTGGTTCAGTATGGGTAGGCGGTAATGTAGCAATGTATAAAGGCTTCGTAATAGTTAAAAAAGTTGAAGAAGAGATAAAAGCATAAGGAGTGAAGATGAGTGGCAGCCAAAAAGAAAAATGATGAAAAAACAATTGATAAAATAATAACTGAAGAAGTTATATCTACTGAGAATAGTAATAAAGTAGAAAATAAAGATGTAGAAGTTATACATGAAGAAAGTAAAACAATCATAGTAAGGGCTAAGAAAGCATTGAACAAAAAGCAGTTTGAATTATTATCTGATATGTTAAAATCAGAAAACGAAAAAACAGGGCATGAGATTATATTGATGCCATATTCAGTAGAAACGATTGTCATTAAGTAGAGAAGGTTGATTCCTTCTCTATTTTTATCTTATAGGAAAATCCTACTTTTAAGCATATGAAATAGAAACATTTTCATATGCGCTAAGGAAATTATCTTAACGAACAAATTCGCTTTGCGAAACGAGGCGTAGCCTCTTTTGTAAGAATGGAGTGATAACATTTGATAGTTGCACTTGAAGAGGTAAAAAAACATCTTAGAATAGAGACAAATGAAGATGATGAAATTATTAAGTTAATGATAGGTGGAGCAGACAGTTTTGTGAGATCAGCAGTAGATTCAGAAGTAAATGAAAATGATGAGAGAGCTAAGATGGTATGCCTGTTTTTAATAACTGATATGTACGAAAATAGAGGACTGGTAACTGAAAAAAGCAACAGTAAAATAAGAGATATTGCAAAGATGATGTTATTGCAATTATGAAGTGAGTGATGTAAATGGATCCAGGAGAATTAAATACAAGAATACCTTTTCTTAAGAAAAAAGAAAGTGATACATTGGATTTATCAAATGATGCATATGAATTATATAAAAACATATGGACCAAGGTTAAATACATGAGTGCTAAAGAGACATTTACTTCTGATGCCAACAATGTACTTAATAGAGTAAATCTAGTTATCAGAACAAGAAAAGATATAAAAAATGATATGAGATTCTTGCTTGATGAAGTACCATATGAAATAAAAGGAATACGTCCTTTGGATAAAAGGAAGATGTATCTTTTAGTTACAGGAGAGATAATAAAACATGAGCAGTGAAGTTAATATATCTTTTGATTTTGATAGTATCATTGATGAAATAGAGAGCATGGGTAAAGATGTTAATAAAATTGAAAAGAATACTACTCTAAAAGCAAGTAAAATAGTAGCAGAAAAATTAAAAGACAATGTTACAAGTTCTAACATTAATAGAGAAGATTATGTTCATATGAAAGATAATGTGAAAATATCTCATTTGAAAGAGGATGAAGAATTAAATAGGATTAGAAGTATTCATTTTGGTAATCTTCAATATAAAGCTAAATGGCATGAATTTGGAACTAGCAAGCAAGAGCCGGATTATCTGTTAAGTAAAACTATAAAAGAGACTCAAAATGAAGTAAAGCAAGTAATAGATAATGACATTAAGAAATCATTAGGATTGTAGGTGGTTTTTTGAGAGATACAATTAAAAATGCATTGAATGATATAGCTACAACACAATGGATGATACGTCCTAGTGGTTTCCCTTCAATATCATTCAGGATAATTAATGAGGAAGGTTCTGTTTTTACCACTGGTGGAGAAGTAGAAACAGAACTTTTTATTCAAGTTGATATATGGACCAAAAAACAAATAGATCATGTTAATATATCAAAATCAGTGAAAGAAAGATTAATGTCACTTGATTTCAGCAGACCCTTTGAAACAGAAGAATATGAAAGTGATACAAACATATTCCACTATATTCAAAGATACTATTATTTAAGGAATAATGAAAGTGAGGTAATACAGTGAGAAAACATGCGATTATAGATGTTAAGAACATATATTTTTCAAAAATATCTATTAATGAAGATAATGTTCTTACATATGGTCAACCAAACCTTTTATACGAAAGTGAACAAATAGACCTTAGTGTAACTACCAGTACTTTAAAAAAACATACTACAGGTGGTATAGATATAATAAACGATTTTGAAGGTGGAGAGGCAACCATAAAAACATATGGTATAGATAATGCTACGCTAGCTGAAATAGAAGGACATGAAATAGACAGTAATGGAGTAGTAATTGAAAAAAGTGATGATGAACCACCACATGTAGCTATAGGTTTCCAAGCAATTAAAAGGAATAAAGCTAGCAGATTTGTATGGTTGTTGTATTGTAAGAAAAAATATAATAGTGAATCTTATGTGAAGAAAACAGAAAAAACTGATCCAGTAAGTTCAACCCTTACATTTGATGTGTCAGAGAGAATTGATAAACAATGGAAGAATGTTATTGATAGTGATGATACTAACGCACCTGAAGATTTAGAAACTAAGTGGTTTAAAAATGTATATGATGGTACTGCTTGGAAGGAATGATAATAAGACTTAGAATTAATTTTTAGTTCTTCTAATTTCACTGAAAGGATGTAAACAATGAAAAAGATTAATGTAAAACCTATAGAAACCTTGGGTTTGGAATTTGAAGATGGAACAATTAAAAAATGTAAATTCAGTGCATATGCAATGATGATCCTAGATGAAGAATATGATGGATTCACTAAAACATTTAAAGATTCACAAAACACACCATTCTTAAGTGGGGCAAAACTATTATATGCAGGTATGAAAGCCTGCGGTGATGATGTAACCTTTGAAGATGCAAAAGTTGTTGCAAGTAATATGACAGTAGAAAGTATACTAGATCTATTTGAGTTTGCAGCTAACACAATCAAAGTTGATAAAAAAAAGTACAAAATCCCACAAGATTTCAAACAGAAGAAGAAATACAACCACAAGAAGAAAATCTAGAACTTGATTGGGATTATCTATATTATACGTATACTGTTATATTACATAAAAGTGATGCGGAATTTTGGAATAGTTATCTATGTAAAATATATTCATTAATAGACATTTATATAGAAGAAAAACAGTATGAAAAAGATATAGCAGAAGGCAAAGAAACAAATGATTACATAGAAGACATAATATAGGGGGTGAACTATGAATAAGGAGTTCCAAACCATAATTAAAGTTGGTATGAATGCTACAGATTTCAATAAGAACAGTTCAGAGGTATCTAGGAGAATAAAACTTCTAGATACCTCTTTTCGTGAAGCCAGTGCTAGGGCAAAAGCCTATGGAGAAAGTACTGATACACTGAAACAAAAGCATACGATATTAACGGAAAAAATAAACTTACAGACACAGAGAGTACAAAAATTAAAACACCAATATGAAAAAAGCAGAAAAGAAACAGGAGATAATAGTAAAGCCACAGATACTTTAGCTATCAGATATAACAATGCTATTATTCAGTTAAGGAGGATAGAAGGGCAGCTTGATAAAACAAACAAAAATATAAAAGAACAATCTAAAGCCTTAACAGAAGTACAACAGAAAATGAAAGACTATGGCGACAGAGTAAAAAAAGTTGGAGAACAAGCAAATGAAATATCTAATGGTATGCTTAAAGTTGGTGCTGCCATAACAGCAGTTGGTGCAGTAGTAACGAAAATAGGAATAGATTTTGATACTTCCATGAGAAAGGTAAAAACAATAGCAGATGAAACACAAGTAAGTAATAAACAGCTATCCGATAGTGTTCTAGAATTAAGTAGTAAATATGGTATAGCTAATACAGAAATAGCTAATTCATTGTATGAGACATTAAGTGCAGGAGTAGAAACCAAAAAATCAATCTCTTTTTTAGATGATGCCATAAAAAATAGCATTGGTGGATTTACCGATGCAACAACTAGTGTTAATACTTTAACTAATATATTAAATGCTTATAATGTAGAAACCGAAAAATCCATAGAAATATCTGATAAACTTCTTGTTTTACAGAAACTAGGTAAAACTACCATTGGAGAATTTGGAGATCAGATTGGTAAAGTTGCTCCATTAGCAAGCCAAGCTAATGTAAATATAGATGAGTTATTGGGTTCTATAGCAACACTAACCAAAAACTCCATAAAAGGTAAAGAATCAATAACAGCAATGAAAGCTGTAATATCCAACATAATAAAACCTAGTGTAGAAGCAAGTATAGAAGCTAATAGGTTAGGAATGAAATTTAATGCAGCAGGATTAAAAGCAAAAGGATTTGCAGGATTTTTAGATATGGTTATTGAAAGAACACATGGAAATACTGAAAGTTTAACTAAACTATTTGGTTCTGTAGAAGCTTTGAATGCTGTTATGCTCTTAACTAGTGATAAGGGTGCAAAAGACTTTAAAGAAGCACTAGATGCCATGGCTGACTCTACAGGTATGACAGATGAAGCTGTAAAAGATATGGATGGTAGTGGTAGAAACCTAGATGAAACAATACAAACTCTAAAAAATAGTGCAACAGAAGCCTTTTATGCAATAGAGCCTATACTAACTACAATCCTTAATATATTAAATCCAATATTTAAAGCATTCAGTAACATAAACCCTATAATACTAAGGTTCATAACTATATTTGGAATAATGCTTGTAGTTATAGGAAGTTTTATTAAATTAGCTGGTACCTTGGCAATTTCCATTGGTGCAATAAGTGCTACAATGGGTACATTAGGAATAACATGCTCTATAAGTGCCAGTCATATTCTTATAGTTGTTGGAGCATTGGCTGCATTAGCATTTATTTTAGCTCTTGTATTAGGACGTTCTAAGGATGTAAGTAAGGGAATAGAGGATGTAACGAACAGTGTAAGTAACATGAAGCTGCCACAACCAGAAGTACCTAAAGAGTATGTACCTAAACAATATTCTGTAAATGGCAGTCATAGAAATGGATTAAAAACAGTTCCATTTGATGGATACAAGGCAGAATTACATAAGAATGAAGAAGTACTTACAGCAAGTGATCCAAGAAACATCAATAATGATAAAAAATACGGTGGAGATAATTTCTATATCACTATAGATACATCGAATATAAAAGACATTAATGACATAGTGGAAATAGCTAGAAATGCAAGACAAAATAGAAGGCAATATGCGTAAGGAGATGATGAAATGGCTAAAACAGTAACGATTACAGCGACTAAAGATGCATATGTAGATACATCAAACAATAGATGGTATGGTACTGAAAGCATTCTTAAGATAGGTGCCGATATTGATCGCCACGCCTTTCAATACGGATGTATCATATATTTTCCTGTATTAGAGAATATACCATTACATGCTAAAATAATTAATGCAACATTGAATATAAATATATCAACTGCAAAATATTATTATGCTAATAGGTATATGGAAATCAGATATGGTAATATGAGGAATAATATACATTGGGAAGAATCGAATATCCCTAGCAACATACAAGAAGAGTCAATAAAAACAGGTGGAACAAGTGAATGGATTCATGAAAAAGGAAATTATTCTTTAGATATGAAAAAGGTTTTAACTCCTATTGTTGAAGGAAAAGAGACTAATAATTCCTTTTGTTTTGCAAGAGGAAATATGGATGATGCAAGAGATTATATATATATAAAATCAGTTCAATCAGATTCAAAACCATACTTGAATGTAACATATGAAGAAGTACCTCCAACTAAACCTTCAAATGTAAAACCAAATGATGAAAATAAGAGGAGTAATGAAAAAGTTATATTCAGTTGGAGTTACACGCCACAATATGAGGGAGATACTCAATATAAATATGAACTCCAATACAGTATAGATAACGGTCAAAATTGGAGAAAAGTATCTAAGACAACAAGTTCAACAAGTTATACACTACCTGCTAATACATTTATTTACGATACAGATATTATATGGAAAGTAAGAGTTTATAATAAACAATTATTAATGAGCCAATGGGCAGAAAGCCGATTCCATTTAATAGGTAAACCACATACACCTGTAATAACAAATAGTACAACATTGAATACCCCAAAACTATCTATCACTTGGAGTAGCAAGGGGCAAGTCAGTTACAAGATAAAAATCCTGGATGGAACAAAAACATTACTAGATACAAAAGAAATAGTAGGGACTCAAAAATTCTATAGAGTTAGTAGAACTTTGGAAAACAATAAGAAGTATACTATTAGACTAGCTATAAAAAATAAATACGGTAACTGGTCTAGTGAAGCAACTAAAACAATTACTACAAACTATCCAGAACCAGAGAAGCCAGAGCTTATAATAAATTCCAATAATGTCATGGGTACAATAACTATAAAATGTATAAAAAAGGATGGGGTATTACCAACACATCATTTTCAGGTATTCAGAAAAGATGATCAAGAACAATATATAAAAATAGCTGACAATATAAAAAGTACATACACCGATTATACAGTCAAAAGCGGTAAAACCTATTATTATAAAATCAGAGCAATAGCAGAAGAAGGACAATACAAGGATTCCACAGAAGCAAGCAAAGCAGCATTTGTAAAAGGCTCACAAATAGCACTTACAAGTGATTATAGTAATGGTATTAATCTAAGATATAACCGTACTTTACAAGTAAAATACCAACTTAATAGACAAACCACTAATTTTGATGGTAGAGAAAAACCAGTAGTAGAATATGGTGAACACTTAAGTAAATATTTTAGCATAGGTTTCTTGATAAGAGATAATGAAGATATCCAAAAGATTGAAGAAATACTTACAGCTAATGAGACAATACTATATAGAGATGATAGAGGTAGGAAGATATACGGAACAATAACACAGATTGACATAGATGATGATAGAAGACTTAAATACAACTTGACATTTATATTGCAGGAAGTTGATTTCAGCGAGGTGTTATGATGCAGCAATTAGCCCAAAAAGGTTATACCGAAGAAAATGTGATAAATATACTTCATGCTAAGAACAATAACAGGAACATAAAATTCAAGTACCTGTTGTTAGATATTAATAACAGTACTAAAGCAGAACTTGAAAATGTGATAGATGCAGAAATAAATTTCAAAAGCCTTGCTAACATAAAACGAGGTGGCAAATTTCTTATAAAAGAATCAGATGATATAAATATTGATTGGCTGAATGATCGTATTCAGCCTTTTATAATGCTTAAAGTACCTAATAGTAATACATGGCTAGAATGGAGTTTAGGAGTATACTTATTATCATCTCCAAAAAGAAAATCTACAGGTAAGAACATCATAAGAGATGTAGAGGCTTATGATCTATTGTTAATATTATCTGATGAAAAGATTGATAAAAGATATCTAGTACCAAAAGGTAAAAAATATACAGATGAAATAAAAGAACTTATTACAGGTAGTAAGATATATCAAACCAATATAACTAGCAGCAGTAAGACCTTACGTTCAGATAAGGAATTTGAAATAGGTACATCAAAATTAACTATAATAAATCAATTATTAGCTGAAATAAATTATACATCCATTTGGACAGATGAAAGAGGATATCTAACATCAGCTCCATACACATTACCCTCATACAGGACAAAGGACTATGAGTATTTCAATGATGAACTATCAATAATAAATGGAATGGAAGAAGAAATGGATACATTCAATGTACCAAACAAGTTCATAGTTGTATGTACTAATCCTGATAGTGAACCATTGGTAAGTACTTATACCAACGATAAAGAAAACAGTCCCACAAGTACAAAAAATAGACATAGAATCATAACAAGCTATAAGGAAATAGATGACATAGCAGACCAACAAAGTCTAGATGCTTATACCAAAAGAACAGCAGAAGAAGCAAGTAACATATATGGACACATAACATTTAATTCAGCGATAATGCCTCACCATAGCTTTCAGGACTGTCTATATATAAAACATGATGGATTAGGTATCAATAATTACTATATAGAAACAGAATGGAGTATGAAGCTAAATATTGGAGCGTTAATGAATCATAAGGTCAGGAGGGTAATTCAAGTATGATAGAAGACCTATTCAATAAAGATAATGAAAAAGACACATCAACTAATGATAATAATAGATTTAAGCTAGGTAAGATTATAGATGGCAAAGTAAGGTTTGATGGAGAAAGTACAGTAAGTAACAAAATCTATAAAAGACTAAATAATATAACACTCAATAATAATGACAGGGTACTACTTGCAAAGGTAAAAGGGAGTTTCGTTATCTTAGGGAAATTAACATAGGAAGGTGGAAGAATGGCGATACATGATATTAAAGTAGGAATATACGAGAAAGAATATGCTATTCCTAGAATAACCTTTGTAACACTAGACAGTAATATACTCATTATAAAAATGTATGGGAAAAACGGAGAAGTCATTAATCTCACAAACAGCACAGTTAGAATTAATTATGAAGATGAAACAGGTAATAAATATTATCAAGACCAAAATAGTGGTTGTATCATTAAAGATGCAGAGAAAGGAAGTATAGAAGTTACAATCAACAATGGCATATTCAATGACTCTAAAGAAATTAAAGCCGAAGTTGTAATAAGAACAGGGCAAGATAGAATAACAACTAATGAATTTTCATTTGACTCCAGATTTCCTATTGATCTAGATTCAAATGTAGTCCCACCTCAAGAGATTGAATTATGGACAGTAACTTTAGAAAAAGTAAAGAAACAACTTGATACATCAATGGCTGATATTTCAGTTGAGGTAAATGACAATGCAAATAGAATAAGTGATATTTCATATAAATCAGCTGATGGCAGCATAAATGATATAACACTATCTAAAAAAGGATTTACACTTGATGATGGCAGATATGTAGAATTTAAAGCTAAACATACCAATACAGGACACGTTACATTGAATGTCAATAGTTCAGGTGCTAAAAGCCTGAAAAATGCAGATGCAACTGAGCTTGGTATTGGTGATATCAAAGCTAATAGTTATTATAGAGCAATTTATAATGGCAGTTTTTTTCTCTTAGCCTCTAAAGGAGGCATTGAAGTAAACGATACGAAAGAAGGATCATTTAAAATTGATGCAGGAGAAACTATAACTAAAGGTGATCTGATTGAATTAATTAATGGTAAGATAATAAAAGTTAGAAGTGTAAAACCAAGTGTTAGTACAAAAACGGTTTTAAATGATGATGGTCCATATGATATATCAGTAACGAGATTAACAGATGAGAAGGCTTTAGTTTGTTATAAGGATCATAATCAAGATGATTATGATACAGTTTGTATATTGAATATAAATAAAACAACTGTATCAGCAGGTCCAGAAACGGTTTTAAACTATAATAGTGATAGGATGTATCATACATTAGTAACAAGATTAACAGATGAAAAAGTTTTAGTTTGCTATACGGATGTTAATAATGATGATTATAGTACAGCTTGTGTATTAAACATAAAAGGTACAACTATAACAGCAGGTCCAGAAACGGATTTAAATGGTAATAGTCCATATGATATATCATTAACAAGATTAACAGATGAAAAAGCTTTGATTTGTTATACTGATGTTAAATATCGTGGTACAGCTTGTATATTAAACATAGATGGAACAACTATAACAGCAGGTCCAGAAATGGTTTTTAATAGTAATAGGACATATTATATATCAGCAATAAGATTAACAGATGAAAAAGCTTTAGTTTGTTATATAGATGTTAATGGTGATGATTGTTCCACCGCTTGTGTATTAAAAATAAATGGTACCACTATTAAATCAGGTATAGAGACAATTATTAATAGTGATAGCCTATGTGATATATCATTGATAAGATTAACAGATGAAAAAGCTTTAATTTGTTATACAGATACTAAATATAATAATCATGGTGTGGCTTGTATATTAAATATAGATGATACAACTATAACAGTATGTAGAGAAACGATTTTTAACAATGATAGCCTATATGATATATCGTTAACAAGATTAACAGATGAAAAAGCTTTGGTTTGTTATCAGGTTATGAATCGTAATAAATATGGTACAGCGTGTGTATTGAACATAGAAGGAACAACTATAACAGCAGATCAAGAAAAGGTTTTTAATAGTAATAACACTTATGATATATCAGTGACAAGATTAACAGATGAGAAAGCTTTGGTCTGTTATATAGATGTTAATCGTCATAATAATAAATGTATAGCTTGTGTATTGAACATAACAAAAGATCCTAATGGAATAGCATTACAAAATGGAACTGAGAACCAAACTATAAAAGTCATTCATTGGTAATGTATATTGAAATTATTAATTAATAACAAAACAGAATATATACCTAATATGATTGCTTAAAATGAAAGTCGATATAATCGGCTTTTTCTAATATAAAATAGATAGGATGATGAATATGAACGAGAAAGTTATAGTAAACGGAAGTAAAGGTTTTTTAGCAATGTGTGGGGCAATATTTTCTTTTATAACTAATTCTGTTACGGAGTTAGTTATAATACTAGCGATACTTATGGTAGGGGACTATCTAACAGGAGTAATTGCTAGTTATGTAGAACAAGAAATTGATTCAAGTAAATCTCTAGGAAAACTGAATTTCAAAAGAGGATTAACAGGTGTATTTAAAAAGGTAGGATATTTAATATTAGTTGGTCTAGCTATTTTATTGGATTACATAGTATATTACATTGGAGCTACAGCAGCTGGTATAGATTTAGGATTCAAAGGTATATTCACTTTAATAGTAACTTGTTGGTTAATAGGTACAGAAGCAATAAGTCTTATAGAAAATCTAGGAAGAATAGGAGTACCAATACCAGGATTCTTAAAAAAAGCATTTATAAAACTAAAGGATACGGTAGAAAAAGTTGGAGAGGAAGGGTAAAAACAATGAATAACAGTCCTTTAGTAGATTACACAAAAATCAGTCCAAACAAAACCAGTCCAAGAAACCATGTGATTGATACAATTACGATTCATTGTATGGCAGGAAATTGTTCTATTGAAACATGTGGAAATATATTTCAGCCTACTTCAATACAGGCTTCTTCCAATTATGGTGTAGGTACTGATGGAAGAATTGGAATGTATGTTGAAGAAAAAGACCGTTCATGGTGTTCTTCTTCCAGTTCCAATGACAACAGAGCAGTTACCATTGAAGTTGCAAACGATGGTGGTGCTAATACTGGATGGCATGTATCAGACAAAGCACTTACTGCATTAATCAATCTTATAGCTGATATATGCAAAAGAAATGGAATCAAAGAATTAAAATGGCAAGGTGACAAATCTTTGATTGGTCAGATTGACAAGCAAAACATGACAGTTCATAGATGGTTTGCAAATAAATCCTGTCCTGGTGATTATCTGTATAACCTTCATGGAAAAATTTCAGAAGAAGTGAACAAAATTATAGCTAAATCAAATGAAATTGATCTTTCTGATTGGGCGATAGAAGGACATGATTTTGTGACTCAAAATAATATTTCTGATGGTACAAGACCAAAAGATAATATTACTAGGGAAGAGGTTTGGACTATGTTGAAAAGATTTAAGCAAATAGATAAAAGACTTGTTTAGTTAATATAAAATAAACAATAAATTTAAAAGAGAGATATTTCATGGAATGGAATGCAATAATTAGTTTTATAAGACTATAGGTATTTGGATTAATTATATTTTTATACTGTGGACTATTCCTAAAGAAAATACCAGCATTTACTGCAGAGTGGCTTATAGCTATTATTCATTTAGGTGTAAGTTTATTTATTACCATTATTTATATGGGTGTGGTAGTAGAACGTGAATTCACACCAGTAGAAATTGTAACTGCTGTAATACAATCGGTTATTATTGTAGCTATAGCTCTGTATATGGTAATGAAATAATTAAACAGTTAACTCAAAAGCGAAAGATGGATAACTAACAGTTTATCAAGTCTAGTAATAAATTACTAATGTTAGACCTATGCCTATAAAGTAGGATATAGGTTATTTTTATTGAAAAGAAACAGGAAGTTTGATATTATATTCTATAATGATACAATATATTTATAAGATATAAAATTATAAATGCAAGTTTTATTATAAAAAAATGTGAGGTTTATTTATAATATTTAAATTTGAATTATTGAAAAATATTATGAGGAGTTAATTATGAGACAACATAGTAAAAAAAATAATTATACATACATAAATCATTCAATTCTATTAAAATCTTTTTGTGTTGGAGCTTTAATTTCTGAGCTTTTTATTTTATTATCTGCAGTCGATAGGGTATTTTGGGAGTTTGCTTTTTTTGATAAAAAACAATATTTGATATGGCCTATTAGAGTAATATATTATTTTATAATTATATGTTATCTTGGTAAGAGAAATTTTTATAGAAAAATGAAAATGCTTATAAAAAGCTTAAGGTTTGATTTACTAATTATTTTAGTTTGGGGAGGAATTTTAGTATTTGCTTTTGGTGGTATTGGCATTATTTCTTTTGAAAATTTAATTAGAACATTGTCTTTACCACAACTTAGTGTTATCTTTATGTTGCCTATTATAATTAGTATCTCATTTTTTTTAAAGAATCTACAAGCCAGATTTATGAAAAAGCCTAATAAAGACTCATTTTTTATGAGTGACAAGGAATGTAAAAATAAAGATGACGATAAATTTAATTTTATAGATAAGGTTGAAAAATTTTGTGAAAAGGTTTATGATGAAAAATCATCTGAAGGTTTAGTTTTTGGTATTGATGCTCCATGGGGAACAGGAAAATCAACATTTGTTAACTTTTGTAAAGAATATTGGAATGAAAAATACAAGAATGAGATAATTGTTTATACATTTAATCCTTTAAGATATGAAAATAAAGAAAAAATGTTAGATAAATTTATATCTGGGTTTATTAATGAAATCAAAAAACATGTTTTTGTTCCAGAGATAGAATGGCTTATTTCAAAATATGCTACAATCATAAAGGATTCTAAACCATCATTTTCTATTATGGGGTTTGGATTTAAACTTCCAACAGGAAATAAATCAATAGATGATATTTTTGAAAAACTAGAAGTAGCATTAGCTAATATAGATAATAAAATAATAATAATTATTGATGATTTAGACAGATTGAATTTTTCAGCTATTAAAGAGGTGCTTTTTGTTATAAAGAAAGTATTTACTTTATCCAATATTTCTTATGTTCTTTGCTATGATACAGATAATATTGCAAAACTTGAAAAAACAAGTTTAGATAATGAAAAGATAATTGAGTTCTTAGAAAAATTTATTAATGTAAAAACAAGTATTTATATCGATAATAAACTTTTGCTGGATTATTTTATTGTAAATAAAGACAGATCTTTATCAGAAAATATATTGATAGAACCAGTACTTGTTTCAAAAGCAATAGAAGGAATTATAGATATATTTGAATCAAAGGATTATTATCGTTATCTACCTTTTATAGGTAATCCTAGAAAGCTTAAGAGACTTATCAATACAATATTATTACTTGATATAGAAAAAACCGATTTTGATAACTCAGATTTTAATAAACAAGATCTTATTCATTTATTATTAATATATATATATTATCCAAATATATTTAGAAATATATATATTACTGAAACTAAAGGTAAAAAGGGTTTTTTTTCAGTTGCAATTCCATATGACGGGAATAAACCTGAAAATGAGGTAGAATACGAAAGTTATCTAAAAAATCTTACACAAAATCAAAAATTTATACTGAATAAAGTTTTTTTAGTAAAAGAAAGAATTAGTAATACAAACAATTCTCCAGAAATGTTAACATCTTATGCATGTTTTAATGGTTCACAATGGAATGATAAATATAGAAACTTAGAAAGATATTTAAATCTTATTAACAATATATCTTACCCTATTAAGACGGATCAATATAGGTTCTATACTAATTGTGTAAATGAAGTATTATATGAAAAGTCTATAGAAGAAGTACTTGCAGGTAAAGAGTTTTCTCTTTCTTGTGGTGAAAAAATACATGAACAATTTTGGAGAGCAGTGGTTAATAGTACTTCTTATAAAGAGTTTACCTATGAAAAATCAAGAGAAATAATTAGTTATGCCGTTTATAATTTAAATAGCTATTCACTTATAAATATAAAAGATTTTAAAATTGGATTTCGAAAAACGCTAATTATATTTATAGTCAAATTACTTAATGATGTAGGGTGGTTTGCTAAGGTTGGTAAATATCCTGATAATATGGATATAAATAAAACAAAAATTGCCGAATGGATATTCGGAGAAGGTGATTATAAGGGAAATGGAATTTTAGAAATTTTAGGACAAAAAAATAAAGGTGTGTTGGGGTTATATGATTTATTATGCTTTCGCCTTTTCTGTATTAAAGACAGAGGATTAAACATATATAATTTAACTAGGTCGCTATGTAATCATGCTGATCCTAAAATGCCTACTTCAGGGTATATTAAAAACATTGTAATTAATGAAATGAGAGAAATATCCCAAAATATTTTTATCATATTTAAATTTCGCTATATTGAACAAAAAATAAACGTTTTTCATGAAATAGATAAGCTCAAATTTATTGATTTGTGTGGATATCAATTTAATTATAGTAAAGATGATGAACAAAAAATAAATAGTGAAGTTATTAATTTAAAATGCGAGATGATATCTTTTATTATTTATCAATTAGGAAATACTATAATTGATGACTCAGGAATATGTTGTGGATATTATGATGTTATTGGAAAAGAAGACAAAAAAGGTATTAATAAAGAAATCAATAATTATTTATTTGAATTTTGTTTTAAGTCTAATAAAAATAATATGAATAATTATAAATACTTTTTACAGTATTTATTAACCCATTTGTCTAGAATTAATTATGTGTTTGACAAAAATCAAATATTTAATGTTTTAGATAAAGATTTACTCATAAAATATTGGAAAAAGGAATGTAATATTATTAAAGCAAAATTTAAAATTAATGATATAAACATAAACAACTCTAAGGAAGACTTAATAAATGTTTATAAAGTTCTTGACGAATTATTACAAAATGAATAACGTAACTACAAATTCAAATCAAGTTAATAAATAAAATTCATGACAAAGGAATTTATAAAACCAAAATAAATTAAAATTATATACACTACTATATATATGAGGAAATAATTCTGTAATAATAATATAATAGATGTTCTCCTATGTAATTTATAAAATCAGATAAAATATTTTAGCACTGAATTCTCCAATTATTGTAAGACTGTTTGTATATTTGTGTTCACACAAAGTATTTGAGCATGTAGTGACAGTAGAAGGAGAAGATTTTTTAACAAAAGGACAGAAATAGTATGCTATAATTTGGTGAAAAGATCAATTTATTTACAAAAAGACATATTTGATGAAAGAGTAGCTTATAGTAATTTATAAAGAGATTTTTATAAGTTAAAAAAATAAGTATGAAAATATGTTAAAAAATATGAAGAAATCTTTTGATGAAGAGTTGGGAAGTATAAAGAAATGATGTTCATCTCAACATGATTTAACAAAATTTTTCCGTATGCTATGCAATCTTTTACTGAATACAATTCATGTGTGTATGATTAAGGAATGTCATAATAAGGGGTTATATATTAAATTAAATTTAGTTGGTGAGAAAATGAGCAAAGTTTATACAAATACTGAGACGAAAAAGGATTGTTTGTTGAATCGATTATTAGATGTTAGAGTTAACAATAATTTATTAATATGTTCCCCATTTTTTACTCATAATGATTACCTGGATTATATTATTGATAATAACATTAAACTTAATTTGGTTGTGAGACTTTGTACATCAACTGATTGTCAACTTTTAATGTCATTACTTGATAAACCTAATATTCAAGTAAGGTTCTTTAATTCAAGAGTATTTCATTCAAAAATGTATGTAATAGATAGTAAAACTGTAATACTAGGTTCAAGTAATTTCACTAAGAGTGGTTTGAATGAAAATATGGAGTTAAATGTTGAACTTGATAATAATTTTGAAGGATTTAATGAATTATTAAGGATTTCTGTAAGTTATTGGAATCAAGCACAAGTATTAACTTGTGAAGTTCTAAATAAATTAAGTGAATTATTAGAGGAGAACAGAAGCAATAAAGATGAGACTGAACTAGAGAAAAGAATTGCTGGTATTAACAGTAATATTAAAAAGAAAAGAGTATTTTCAGAGATTCATAAAAAGAGAATCTCTGAAAGTAATAAAGGAAAAAAAGGTGCTAAACTTGAGGGTGAGAGACTAAGAAAACTTAATGATGCTGCAATATTAAGCTTGTCTAAACCAGTTGTCTGTATCAATACCGGAAAAAAATATGATTCAATGCAAATAGCATCTCGAGAAGTGTATGGTTATGATAGAGGATATGGTTATATTAGTAAGGTATGTAAGGGTGAAAGAGAGCATTATAAGAAACTTGTTTGGAGATATTATGAAGAATATAAGGATTACTCAGATGTAGAGAAAGAAAAATTGAAAGAGCTTATTCGCAGAATTAATACTAAACAGTACACTGAAAAATTAAAAAGGAAGATATTATGTAAAAGTATGAGATATGATTCATTGAAAGAATTTGGAGAATATGCATTACAATCAGGTTTGATAAAAGCTGGAAGTAGCAGACCAGAGCAAATAATTTCTGCACTTATCAAGAGTTCAGAGAAACAGGGAATTCCCTTTGCGAGATTATCTACCAAATATGGCTTTGAATATTTTTATTATGCAGATTATGATGTAATAATGGATAAGGATAAAGTAGTTGAAGAGAAACCAGTTAAAAAGAGTTTAGAGGAATATATGAAAGAATATGATGAACTATTAGATTTAGAACTTGGAGATTTGACATTAGGAGATTTATTATGTAGTAATACAAAAAAATTCTACAAGATTAATGATAAATATTATAAGAGTAAAACTAAACTTATGGAAGACTATACATACGATGAAATTATTGACAGGGAAAGATTATTGGTATTGATTAAAGAAAAAGGTTATTCAGCAAATTGGCAATTTGATATAGAGAAAGTTAATCTATCTCAGAAGAATAAGTACTACTTAAAAGACAACATAATATATCAATATAAAAATGATTTTATTAAATTAAATTGTACTGAGGTTAACAAAGAAGCAATTATGTGTGAATTAGAGTTATCTCTGAAACTAGATTTCACTTTAAATAACATATATTGATGATAGTAAGGAGAATATACAGATGATACATGTGTTAACATATGGAACATTATGGTAATAATATAGTGCTATAGCATATATTAAATGTCAATTTATTTCATATGAGTATAGACTATATATAAAAAACATAAGGCAAATTTATTATTGTGCGGATGAGAATACATTGGAGAAAATACAAAGGTTATTTATAAAGAAGTTACTAATCTAGAAAAAAAGTAGAGTATATATAAAATATTTATTGCAATATTACAACAAAAAGATATACAGATAATTAGGAGGGAGTATGAAAGTTTATCGTAAAATTATAGTTATACTTATTATAATACTAGTGTTATTAGGGTTTTTCGACTTTATTATTAATGATGAGTTATTTTTAAATGATTATATTAGAGGTACATTTACGGAGACAATTGGAATTATAGTAACTTTAATTTTTGTAGATTTAATATTTAAAAGAAATAATGATGAGGAAAGAAGACAAGAGGAAATTTCTAAAATAAAAAGAAGTAACACTGTAATTAAGTTAAGTATTACTAGATGCCTAGAATATGGAGCTATTATAACTACACCTGTTGAAGATAGAGGTAATGATATTCCTAATAAAATTACAAATGATTTTACGTTTAGTGATATGTGTGATTTGTTTAATCCATCTTTAATTGATACAGATGATTTTAGTCCAGTAGTATTAAAATATTTAAAAGCACATGATGACCTAATTGTTTCTATAGAAAAAGTATTATATACAATTGATTATAAATATTATTCAAAACTAAACAAATTATTTATTGAATATATATCTAAGACTAAAGGATTAGATTTATATCAAGGAATACAGCAAGATAGTATTAATGAATGTTCTGTAAACAAAATAATTAAAATACTTAAAGAGCATACTGGAGAAGTTAAAAGGACTAATGGTAACATAATTAATAAATATATTACTTTGTTTTACTTGATTAAAGATAATAACAAATTTATTAGTGATTATAATAATATCATTAATGAGATAATAAATAATGAACCTAAAAAAGTTAAAAGATCTCAGAGATTCAAAATACTTAAAAATTATAAAACTCATAAAAAAAATAAAACAATAAATATATTACATTTATCGCAATTTATTGCGTCAATAGCAGTGACAATAGCTGCTGTATGGATTTCCAATATGCAATTACAAATACATAAATTTGAAGTACAACCACATTTTAATATTTCTACATTTTATGGTGAAGAAATGGAAAATGGAAAAGTACGTGATCTTAACTTATGCATATATAATTCAGGACAAGGATTTTATGATTTTAAGAGCTGTCAAATTTGTTTCGTTGAAATTGAAACAGAACAAGAAAAAATTTACCTTCCATTAACTTATTTTTTTGGTATATCAACAGAAATTTTAGGGGATGGTGACATAGTATATGAAGCTAGAGGGTATAGGAATAATATAAAGTTATCTAATTTAAAGAATGTTTTTTTGACCAGGAAAAATTCTTATGGATTTTTACGAAAAATAATCTTTACTAAGATTGAGTATCAAGATATGATGGGCAAATATCATACGCAATATTTTGACTCTGATAAAGGAAGAGTTTTAAATAATAGTAAAGGAAAATATATTTTTAAGTTACATAACGATTATATACATAAGCTATCATTTTTAAATACCGAGAATTTAGATTATGTTAATATAGATAATATAAACGTAGAAATCTTAGAAAACTATATTAAATCAGATATTCAAATCACTGAAGAAGATTTCTTAAAAGTATATCAATAATAAAATGGAATTTACTTACTGTTTATAATTCTAGATTAAACGATAATACAATTAAACTGTTTAATCCAGTATATTTTTAATCCAAATAATTAAACTAGTTTTTTCCTATGTTAATATGATTTTTTATAAATAGAGGGTATATTAATCCATATTTATGGTTAATAGTATTAAATACCCATATGAGATAGCATAATTAAAATGAAATAAAATAAAAATAAATATTAACAAAGATATTATATTTAATAAATTATTTTACAAAATACTAAAAATGTTATATATTATAATAGAAATGCTAAATATGTAATTGAAATAAGGGTATAATAACTATAATACGCTTGCCCTTGTGGTTACTACCCAGACAGGGAGAAATGTAGTTGCACCCCACTACAGATAAAGAGATACCTGAACAAGATATCAGGACCTTTACTGGATAGAATAGATTTACACGTGGAAGCCAATAATGTTAATTATCACGATCTTAATGAGAAAAAGAAGGTGGAATCTTCAAGTGATATTAAGAAGAGGGTGATGGCGGCTCATAAAATACAACAGAAAAGATATAAAGACAGCAATATATATTTTAATTCTATGTTAAGTGCTGCATTAATTGATAGATATTGTAAATTGAATGATGAATGTGCAGAAATGATGCAATCTGCTTTCGACAAGCTTGATTTAAGTGCTAGAGCATATCATAGAATATTGAAAGTAGCTAGGACGATTGCTGATTTAGAAGGTAAAGCTGATATAGGAGAAAAACATCTAGCAGAGGCAATACAATATAGATCTCTTGATCGCAATTACTGGGATTAAAAAATAGTAACTTGATATTATTCCATAAACTGTTTATAATGTTAACTTAGGGAAAATTAATAGAATGATTTGAGGAGGAAGACAATTGTCTGATATCTATTTGGAAGTTAACCTTCATAATTTATATTATAATTTATCCAAAATAAAAAAACAATTGAATAGTAGTACTATGATAATGGCAGTTGTAAAAGGTAATGCTTATGGTCATGGTAGTGTAGAAATAGCTAAAGCATTAAGTGAAGATGTAGATTATTTTGGAGTTGGGTTACTTGATGAAGGTGTTGAACTTAGAAAAAACAACATACAGCAATCTATTTTTTTAATGGGTCCCAGTAATGATTATAAGACAATTTATGATAATAATATTACAATGAGTATTTGTTCATTGAATGAACTAGAGAATTTAATCAAATGGACAAACAATAATCAGAAAAAAATAAAGTTTCATCTGAAAGTTGAAACGGGTATGAATAGATTTGGCATAAATTATAATCAACTAGAAGAAATTAAATTATTATTAGAACAATCTACTTATGCAATACTTGAAGGCATATATTCTCATTTTGCAACAACCTATAAAAATAATAAAAATTATGTATTAAACCAAAAAGAAAAATTTGACAAATATAAAACTTTTTTTGATAATTATTATAATGATTTAATATATCATATAGCCAATAGTGAAAATACAATAGACTTTAAACATGCTCATTATAATATGGTAAGATTGGGTAATGCTTTGTTTGGTCCTTGTAATAGTCAAAAAAACATAGGACTCAAAAAAATATCTAAAGTTAAATCTAGAATCATATATACCAAAAAAGTTAATAAAGGCGAAAATATTGGTTATGGTAATAGCTATAAATCAAAACAGAATAAAATCATTGGAATAATTCCCATTGGATTTTATGACGGAATGGGTTTATTGAAAAAGCCGATAGGTTCTAGATTTTTATCCGTTACTAAATACTATCTAAAAGAAATATATAGGTATTTATTTAGAAGTAAAACAATCATATATTATGAAGGTTTACCTTTAGAGATTCTAGGAAGACCTAATATGCAATATACTATTGTAGATATTACTAATATTAAAATAGATAATATGATAGTTGAGATCAAAATCTCTCCCATGTTTGTAAAAGAGAATATAAAGAGGACATACGTTTCGGAGGTAAAGAATTAATGAATTTTGTTACACATATAGATGAAAAGAAATATACTCTATTTAATGAAAAACATCCTAATGGTCATGCTTTACAATCAATAGAATGGGGTAATTTTAAAAGTATGGGTGAATGGACTAAAGAATTAGTTGGACTTGAAGACGATAATGGTGATTTACAAGCTTCAGCTATGCTTTTAAGACGAAAGTTACCTGGTCTATCTCGATATATATTATATGCTCCACGTGGGTATGTTCTTGATTACAATGATGTTTCATTGATTAGAGAATTCTCAAAAAATGTTAAGCAATATGCTAAAAAAACTAAAGCGATTTTTGTTAAGATAGATCCTTGTATTATTTACAAGGAAAGAACTATTGATGGAGATATTAGAGAAGATGGTATAGATAATTCAATGCTAATTAATTCAATTAAAGATATGGGTTATGCTCACAAAGGTACCACTCTTGATTTTGAAGGTATTCAGCCTAGATTTGTATTTAAATTAGATGTAGATAAAGACAAAGATACTCTTTTTAAAAGTTTTCATCACAAAACTAGATATAATATCAGATTAGCAGAAAAAAAAGGTATAGAAATATATGAAGGAAATATTAATGATCTAAAAGAGTTTGAAAGAATTATGCGAATTACAGGAGCTAGAGACGGTTTCATAACAAGACCTCTAAAATATTTCCAAGATATGTATGAATCAATGGAAAAACAAGGTAAAATGAAGGTTTTTATGGCAAAGTATAATGTTAATAAAGCTTTAGATAAATCAATTAAAGACTTAGATAAAGAACAAAATTCCAAAAAACCTAATGAAGACAGGATTAATAAACTACAAAGAGAAATACCGGAGATGAAAAAACTAGCTGAAGAAAACCCAGAAGGCATTATAGTATCTGGAGCCATCATACTCTTGAATGGTGAAAAATCTTGGTATCTCTATGGAGCTAGTGACAACCTTTATAGAAATCTAATGCCTAATTATTTATTGCAGTGGCATATGATAGCATATTCTATGGATTGTGGCTGCACATTATATGATTTTAGAGGTATTTCTGGTAATCTGGACCCAAATCATCACTTATATGGATTATATAGGTTTAAAAAAGGATTTAATGGAGATTTTGTAGAGTATATAGGTGAGTTTGATTTAGTGGTCAGCAAATTCTATTATCATTTGTGGGAATTTTGGGTACCCAAAATCAAAAAACTAGTAACGAGACTAAAGAAAAAATAACAAATAATTGTACTAAAAGGTGATGCGTATGGGGAGTACTATGGAAAAGGAGCATTATTGGTTATGGTTAAATAATATTAAAGGTATTGGATTGAAAAAAATCAAATACCTCCTTAACTATTTTGATGAACCAAAGTATATATGGGAGGCAACTTATGATGAACTTGATGAAGTAAAAAGAATTAGAGAAATTGATAAGAAAACAATTATTGAGTCTAGAAATAAACATAAAATAATAGAATATTATGACAGACTTAATAAAAACAATATTAATTTTTATTCTACTGATAATTATATGTATCCTGAAAATCTAAAAAATATTTATGATTATCCATATGGTATTTATGTTAAGGGTGAACTATCTGCTAATTCACCTATTATAGCTATAGTTGGTGCTAGAAGATGTACAGAATATGGTAGAGAAATTGCAAAATATTTTGCAAGAGAATTAGCAAAAATGGGAATTATAATTATTAGTGGTATGGCTAGAGGGATTGATACCGCTGCACATAAAGGAGCTTTAGAAGGTGGTGGTAAGACATATGCTGTACTTGGGTGCGGTGTTAACATATGTTATCCAAAAGAAAATTATATGCTAATGAACAAAATTAGTGAAAATGGAGCGTTAATATCTGAATTTCCTGTTAATCAAATCCCTAAAGCAGGTAATTTCCCTCTTAGAAATAGAATTATAAGTGGTATAAGTGACGGTGTTTTAATTGTAGAAGCTGCTAGTAAAAGTGGTTCATTAATTACTGCTGACCAAGCATTAGAACAAGGGAAAGATGTATATAGTATCCCTGGTAGGATTACAGATAAATTAAGTGAAGGTACTAATCATCTAATAAAAATGGGTGCAAAGATGGTAACTAATATTGATGATATTTTAGAGGAATTTTCATATAAATATAGCAATGAAAAACAAAAAAATTCAGAAAATATTACTTTAGGACTTGCAGAAATTGAAAAAATAGTGTATTCTTGTTTAAGTTTAGAACCTTTATTTATTGACGATATACATAGTAAGTCAAATATACCAATTGATGAACTTGGGTTGATATTAACAAAACTGGAACTTAAGGGCGTAATAAAACAACTGCCAAATAAGTATTTCATTAAAAAATTGTAGTGGAGGGTAAAAATGGCAAAAAATTTAGTAATAGTTGAATCGCCTGCAAAAGCAAAAACTATAAAAAAATTTTTAGGTAGTAATTATAAAGTTGAAGCTTCAATGGGACATGTAAGAGATTTGCCTAAAAGTCAGTTAGGTGTTGACATAGAAAATGATTTCGAACCTAAATATATTACTATTAGGGGTAAGGGTGAACTCCTAAAACATTTAAGAAAAGAAGTTAAAAAGGCTAATAAAGTTTTCCTAGCAACTGACCCTGACCGTGAAGGTGAAGCGATATCATGGCATTTATTATTTTCTCTTAATTTGCAAGACAAAAAATTTTATAGAATAACATTCAATGAAATTACAAAGAATGCAGTTAAGAATTCAATAAAACAAGCAAGAGAAATTGATATGGATTTAGTTGACGCTCAACAAGCTAGAAGAATTCTAGATAGAATAGTCGGATATAAGATAAGCCCGTTGTTGTGGAAAAAGATAAAAAAAGGACTTAGTGCAGGAAGAGTCCAGTCAACTGCTTTAAAATTGATTTGTGATAGAGAAGAAGAAATTAATAACTTTATACCCGAAGAATATTGGTCATTAGAAGCGAAACTAAAAGACGATAAATCAAAGGATGAATTTATTGCTACATTCTATGGCAAAGATAAAAAGATGAAAATAACTTCCAAAGAGCAGGTTGATACAATAGTTGATTACCTAAAAGACAAAGACTATATAGTAAATGATGTAAAAGAAAGTATAAGGCAGAAAAAACCACTTCAACCATTTATTACCAGTACTCTTCAACAAGAAGCTGCTAAAAAATTGAATTTTACTACTGCTAAAACTATGAGATTTGCCCAACAGTTATATGAGGGTGTAGATGTAAAAGGTAAAGGTACAATAGGTTTAATAACTTATCTTCGTACAGATTCTACACGTATTTCTGATGATGCAGACAAAGCAGTAAAAGAACATATAAAAAGTAGTTTTGGAGAAGAGTATGTAAATAATATAAAAATTGTAAGTAATAAAAAAACTAATGTACAAGATGCCCATGAAGCAATAAGACCATCTTATATAGATATTCATCCTGATGAGATAAAAGATTCATTATCAAGGGATCAATTAAGATTATATAAGCTGATTTATAACAGATTTGTTGCAAGTAGAATGAAGCCCGCAAAATACGCTACAAAATCAATAAAAATTAGTGGAGGAGATTACCGATTTAATGCTTCCGGTTCAGTATTAATTTTCGATGGATTTTTAAAAGTCTATAATATTTTGGATGAAACAGAAGATAACCAAAAGATTGGAAATATTAATAAGGATTCTAATTTAAGTTTGATAGAGTTAAACTCCAAACAACATTTTACACAACCTGCACCAAGATATACTGAAGCATCATTAGTTAAGACTTTAGAAGAAAACGGTGTAGGTAGACCAAGTACCTATGCTCCTACTATATCTACTATTCAAAAGAGAGGGTATGTTTCTAAAGAAAAGAAAAATATTTTTCCAACTGAATTAGGAGAAATAGTAAATGATATAATGGAAAAATATTTCGAGAATATAGTTAATGTGAAATTCACAGCAGCTCTCGAGAAAGAACTTGATGAAGTTGAAACAGGAAACATACCATGGAAAGAAGTACTAAGAAACTTTTATCCTGATTTTGGTAATACAATTGAATATGCTGAAGAAAAAATAGGCAAAATTGAAATAAAGGACGAAGTTTCTGATGTGTTGTGTGATAAATGTGGTAGGAACATGGTAATCAAAATTGGCAGATATGGTAAATTTTTAGCATGTCCTGGTTTTCCAGAATGTAGAAATGCAAAACCTCTATATGAAAAAGTTGAGGGTGTTGCTTGCCCTAAATGTAGTGGCGAGATCTTTATTAAAAAGACTAAAAAGGGCAGAAGATATTATGGGTGTGAAAACAACCCTAAATGTGATTTTATGACTTGGAACAAACCTACAAAAGAAATTTGTCCTAAATGTGGAACTATTATGGTTGAAAAGGGCAAATATCTAAAATGTAATAATGAAGAATGTAATTATAGTATTTTGAAAGAAAATGTTACAAATGATTAGATTTAATTTATTCGTTAAAATAATCAAAGTAATTAAAATAATAGTCTAGGGCAGTTGCTTTGATTTAAAAAAAAGAAAGGTAATAGCGTCAATTTAAAATATATACTTGAATATTTAGAAGCTTCGTAATATAATAAAATGTGTTAACTTGGTTGATGCTTTTAACTTAATAGCATAATAATTTAGGAGGGAAAATTTAATGAGTGTACAACTACTGGATAAAACAAGAAAAATTAACAGATTATTACAAAGAACAGGTACACAAAGGGTAATATTTACCGACATCTGTGAAGTACTTAGTGATATTTTATATTCTAATGCATTAGTCATTAGTAAAAAGGGCAAATTACTAGGACTTCATAATAGGGAAGAAATTGGTATAATTGAGGAGTTGTTACAAGATAAACTTGGAGCATGTATTGATGAGAATTTAAATGAAAGATTATTAAATGTTTTATCAACCAAAGAAAATGTTAATCTTGAAACTTTAGGGTTCTCTTCAAAAGTAAATGCAAATAATTATATTGGTATAATCATTCCAATTGATATTGCAGGAGAGAGACTTGGAACTTTATTCCTATACAAGAATAATTCTTCCTATGACATTGAGGACATAATATTAAGTGAATATGGTGCTACTGTGGTAGGACTAGAAATCATGAGATCAATTAACGAAGAAAATACAGAAGAGATCAGAAAAACAACTATCGTTAAATCTGCAATTGGTACTTTATCATTCTCAGAACAAGAAGCGATTACACACATCTTTGAAGAGTTAAATGGTAAAGAGGGCATATTAGTTGCAAGTAAAATAGCTGATAGGGTAGGAATTACTAGATCTGTTATTGTTAATGCATTAAGAAAATTCGAAAGTGCAGGAGTTATAGAATCTCGTTCACTAGGTATGAAAGGAACTTATATTAAAGTTCTTAATGATGTATTAATTGAAGAACTCAAAAAACTTTAAGATTTTTTAATAAAGAGGGAAAGCTTGCAAAAGCTTTCTTTTTTTTGGTTAATTATAAAATTTCTTATTTATATTTTTTCTTGTATATTATTTGATGTTTTATGAACTATATGTAGCATCATTATTTTAATGGGAAAAAAGGCTATTACTGTAAATACTAGGTAATATTTTCAAAAATTGTTAAGTATATATTGTATATTATGACATAAACTGATACAATATATAGGATAAAAGTAATTTTGTGTAAAAGATTACTGAGTATTTAAGAACTAAAATTAATAATTAAGTCTTATTTATTTGATTAGTGTAAATTAAGTCTAATTGCTCATTACAAAAGCCTTGCAATTTTCGACATATAAATTATAATAAATATTAATGGAATAAAAAGGCAGGTGGAATTATGATAAGTAATAATATGTACAACGGGATTAATCTTATAGGAAAATCTCTAGATGCTAGTTTATTGAGACATAATGTAATTTCAGAAAACATTGCTAATGAAGATACACCAGGTTATAAAAGAAAAGATGTAAAATTTGAAGGGCTATTACAAGAGGCATTATTATCCAATAATAACTCATCTAAAATTGGTTTTAATACTATGACACCACAAGTTGTTGTTGATAAAAAGAATCTAAGTTATAGATTAGATGGTAATAATGTTAACATTGATACAGAAATGACAGAACTTACAAAAAATCAGATTAAATTCAATGTTTTAGTTGACCAAGTATCTAATAACTTTAGTAGAATTAAAACAGTTTTAAGTAGGTAAGATAAAACAATTTACCTTGGGTATATAATAAGATAAATCAAAAATATGATTGGAGGTTAGATAAATGTCTTTTTTTAATTCAATGAATGTTAGTGCAACTGGATTAACTGCACAGAGACTAAGGATGGATATTATTTCACAGAATATCGCCAATGTAAATACTACCAAAACAAAAGATGGTGGACCATATAAAAGAAAAGTCTTACTATTCGAAGAACAAAGTAGCACTGATTTCAATTCTATGCTTAATAATTCAATAAACAATTATACTGCTTCAGGAGTTAAAGTATCCAAAATAATAGAAGATACTGCTCCATTAAAAAGTGTTTATGATCCTAGTCATCCAGAAGCTGATAAGGATGGTTATGTATTAATGCCTAATGTTAACACAGTGGAAGAAATGGTTAATATGATATCAGCTAATCGTTCTTATGAAGCTAATGTGACTGCAATGAATGCAGCTAAATCAATGGCAATGAAATCTTTGGAGATTGGTAAATAAGAAAGAGATTAATAAATTGATATGATTGGAGTGGTATAGTATGAGTATCCAAATTGGAGATATTAGCAGTATAAATAATATCATATCTAGTAGCAACAAATCAAAAAATGAATCTGGACAATTGTTTGAAGATATTTACAAAGCTGCAATAGGATTAATTGACGATACTAATCAATTGCAGAAAGAATCCGAACAAGTAACTACAGATTTTGCTACAGGGAAAACTGATAATTTTGTTGATGTTCTAGTTGCATCAGAAAAAGCTTCAGTGGCGTTACAATATACAGTAACTTTGAGAGATAAATTACTTGATGCATATAATGAAATAATGCGTATGCAAGTCTAAATAATATTTAGATGTCAAACCTAAACTAAGTTAGAAAATGGATGTGTGATTTATGTTAAAGGGGTGTACATATGCCTGGTTTTATAAGTAAAACTTCAGACCAAATAACCGGGTTCTGGAACAAGTTTGACAAAAAGCAAAAGTTGCAGATGATAGCAGCTTTGGTAGTCACGGTTATTGCATTGAGTATATTAACAATAGCACTTAATAAAACAAAGATGGTACCATTTGTTTCTGGATTAGAACCCAAAACTACAAATGAAGTCAAGACTTTATTAGAAGAGCAGGGAATTAAATATGAAGTTAAAGACGATGCTTCTTCAATATATGTAGATAAGAAAAAGAAACAAGATGCTCAAATGGCACTTGATAGTATGGGTATCATATCTAATACTGGAATGACTTATAAAGAAGCATTTAACTCAAGTCTTAGTACTACAGAAGCAGAAAAGAATGCGAAGCAAAAGTTAGCATTTGAAAATGAATTAGGAGATAAAATTTCTGTTATCGAAGATGTAGAATCAGCAGTAGTTAAGCTCGTTATACCAGATCAAGATAGAACGATATTTGATGATGTTAAAGAAGCTAAAGCTTCTGCGATATTAACTACTACTAATGATTTAACAAGTGAACAAGTTAATGGTATAGCTAATTTTTTAGCTTCTTCAGTTGAAAATCTAGATCTTAAGAATATTAGAATACTTAGTAGTTCCGGTGAGATGTTATATTACGGTGAAGATATTGAAGAAAATGGTACTAGTTTAAACAATAAGATTAATTATGAAGTGACTATGGAAAATAAAATAGAAAAAGATGTATTATCAATTTTACTTGGAGAATTTGATGACGCAGTCGTTACTGCCGATTTAATCATAGATTTTGATGCGCAATCTTCTGTGAAAGAAGAATATAGTACTCCAGAAGGACAAGCAAAAGGTATACCTTCTAAAGAGTATCATCATGAATCACAAGGCACAGATCAAACTCCATCAGGAATTCCTGGAACTGATTCTAATAATGGTACAACTGATTATCTTGTACCTAATAATAGTACTTCCGATAGCAGTACCAAAATTGATCAAGTAGAGTACGATGTGAACAAAACCATTACAAATGAATCAAAACATATTGGAAATATAAAATACAATGAATCATCAGTATCCATATCAGCTAAAAAATATAAGATATATGATCAGGCTCTTCTTGAAAAGCAAGGTGATCTGGACAATATTACTTGGGAAGAATTTAAAGCTCAAAATAGTCAAACTGAAAAGATTGCTATTGATGATGACCTTATGGCGCTAATTAATAATGCAGCTAACGGTTCAAAAGTTCAAATAATAGGATATGAGGTTCCTACTTTTATACCTGTTTCTGTTGAGAAAAAACCAATAACCGATTATATATTCATAGCTATAATTGTAATTATGATAGCATTACTTGGATATGCGGTTTACAAAGGTACTGAACCTGTTGAAGTAACAGAGATACAACCTGAATTATCAGTTGAAGATATGCTTGCAAGTACTAAGGAACAACAGGATCTTGAAGAAATCGAATTTGATGATAAATCAGATACAAGAGTTCAGATAGAAAAATTTGTTGATGAGAAACCTGATGCGGTGGCACAGTTACTTAGAAACTGGCTAAATGAAGATTGGGAGTGATGATATGGCTAGTAAAGAAATAAAAGGAATACAAAAAGCTGCTATATTATTGATTGCTTTAGGTCCTGAAAAATCATCAAAAGTATTTAAACATCTGAAGGAAGAGGAAATTGAGCAATTGACACTTGAAATAGCTAATACAAGAAGCGTTTCTCCAAAAGATAAGGAATCGGTATTACAAGATTTTTACGAAGTATGTTTAGCTCAGCAATATATTGCTGAGGGTGGTATTGGTTATGCCAAGGAACTTCTTGAAAATGCACTTGGAGCTGATAAAGCAAAACAGGTTATTGGTAGACTTACAGCATCATTACAAGTTAGACCATTTGAATTTGTTAGGAAGACAGAACCTAGCCAGCTTCTTAACTTTATTCAAGATGAACATAACCAAACAATTGCACTTATTCTTTCCTATTTAAATCCATCTCAATCAGCAATGATTCTTGCATCATTGCCACAAGAGAAACAAGCGGATGTTGCAAGAAGAATAGCTGAAATGGATAGGACATCACCAGATGTAATCAAAGATGTAGAAAACGTATTAGAAAGAAAATTATCATCATTAGTTACTCAGGATTATACAATCGTTGGTGGAGTAGATTCTATTGTTCAAATATTAAATTCTGTAGATAGATCTACAGAAAAGAATATTATGGAAACATTAGAAATTGAAAATACTGAACTTGCTGAAGAAATTAGGAAGAAAATGTTTGTATTTGAAGATATATTGACACTTGATAGTCGTTCAATTCAAACTATTCTTAGGGATGTTGATAATAATGAATTAGCAACAGCATTAAAAGGTGCAGGTGAAGAAGTACAGAATACCATATTTAATAACTTGTCAAAACGTTTAGCCACAATGATAAAAGAAGACATGGAATATATGGGACCTGTTAGACTTAAAGATGTAGAAGAAGCCCAACAAAAGATTGTTGGTATAATTAGGAAATTAGAAGACGCTGGTGAAATTGTTATCTCTAGAGGTGGAGGTGACGAGATAATTGTCTAGTATTATCAAATCACCATTTATAAATTATGCTACCAATAATAAAAAGATTATTGGTGGAAATACTAAAAATACCATCTATACTGATAACAATGATGATGTACATATAGATAGGGAATTAATCAATAAATCTATTGAAAAACAGAAGAAACATGCGGAAGAAATTTCTAATGATATAATTAATAAAGCTTTACTAGAAGCACAGTGCATTGTTGATGATGCTAAAAAAAATGCTATAGATATTACTAGTGAAGCTTATAACAAAGGTTTAGATGATGGATATAAAGATGGAATTAGTAAAGGTGAAGAAGAAGCGATTCGACTAAGGGAAGAAGCAGAACTTATATTACAACAAGCTAATGAAAACAAAGAAGAAATACTTAATGATATAGAACCAAAGATGGTAAACATTTTAATAGAGCTTGTAAAAAAACTAACTAATCACGTAATTGAAAAAAAAGATATAATTATTTATCTGATTAGAAAAGGTTTTTCCGAAATAGAGATTTTGGAGGATATAGTTGTTCATGTTTCGGCTGAAGATTTCGAATATGTCAATACAAATAAGAAAAAGTTATATGAAGATATAAGTCAGAATGTTAATCTTGAAATTGTAAAAGATAAAGCGTTATCAAGTAATGATTGTATTATAGAAACTAAATTAGGTAATTTAGATTGCAGTCTTAATACAAGACTAAATGGATTAACTTCAGATTTAAAACTTATAGCGAATAGCTTGAATTCTTAAAAGGATGAATCCTATGGAAAGTATAAATTTTAATAGATATGAAGCACTTCAAAATAAGTCTTATATTAGACATTTAGGAAGAGTTACTAGGGTTGTAGGTCTTACTATTGAATCATTAGGTCCGAAAGTTCGTATGGGAGGATTATGTGAAATTCATTCTGGTGTCGGCAATTCTTCTGTCTTAGCAGAAGTTGTAGGATTCAAAGAAAACAGGATATTACTTATGCCTTTAGGAGATTTGGAAGGAGTTGGTCTTGGAAGTACGGTAGAGGCTCTAGGTCAAACTCTTAAAGTATCAGTCGGTGATGAACTTTTAGGAAGAGTTCTAGATGGGTTAGGAAAACCTATTGATGATAAAGAAATGCTTTATACCAATACTAAATACAATATACATAGTGAACCACCGGATCCTTTAAAAAGAAAAAGGATCAAAGAACCATTACCCATAGGAGTTAAAGCTGTGGATGGTTTATTGACAATTGGTAAAGGTCAAAGGGTAGGTATATTTGCAGGTAGCGGTGTTGGGAAAAGTACTTTACTTGGTATGATTGCAAGAAATACCAGTGCTGATATAAACGTTATAGCACTAATAGGAGAAAGAGGAAGAGAAGTAAAAGAATTTATAGAAAGAGATTTGGGAAAAGAGGGTCTTAAAAGATCAGTAGTAGTAGTAGCTACTTCTGATAAACCTGCTTTAGTTAGGCAGAAAGCTGCTAGCACAGCAACAGCAGTAGCAGAATATTTTAGAGATAAAGGGAAAAATGTTTTACTGATGATGGATTCTTTAACACGTTTTTCTATGGCACAGAGGGAAATAGGACTTGCTATAGGAGAACCGCCTGTAAGTAGAGGATATACACCTTCTGTATTTTCTGTTATGCCAAAACTACTAGAAAGAGCTGGTAATGCAGAAAAAGGATCAATAACGGGATTATATACTGTTTTAGTTGATGGTGATGATATGAATGAGCCAATAACTGATACTGCAAGAGGTATATTAGATGGTCATATCGTATTATCGAGAAAGTTAGCTTACAAAAATCATTATCCTGCAATTGATATATTGCAAAGTGTTTCTAGGGTTATGTCAGAAGTTACAGATGATAATCATAAGGATATAGCAAGCCATATGAAAACAGTTTTGGCAACTTATAGAGATGCAGAAGATTTAATAAATATCGGTGCATATTCTAAAGGTAGTAATGAAGATATAGACTATGCAATAAGTAAAATCAAATCGGTTAATAATTACTTGCAACAAAAGACTAATGAAAAATTTAACTTCCAAGAAGAAATAAATATGATGGAACATATATTTAATGAAAGTAGTGATAAGTAATGGCTAAATTCCAATTCAGATTACAAAATGTTCTTAATATAAAAGAAAAATTGGAAGAGCAAAAAAAAATGGAATTAAGTAATGCTCATCAATTATTAGATATAGAAGAAAAACGATTAGAACATCTTACAGCTCTTAGAGATGATAATATTAAAATATTAAGAAATAAAGTAGGTAATAAAATTACCGTAAAAGATATTAGAGATATTGGAGAATCAAACCAATATTATTCTAACATTATAATACAACAAGATATTGTTGTAGCTAAAGCAAATGATAGAGTTTCATTTATTAAAAAAGAGTTAAAAGAAGCCTTAATAGAGAAAAAGATATATGAGAAATTAAAAGAAAATGCTTACGCAAAATACTATGATGAAGAATGTAAAGAAGAGCAAAAACATTTGGATGAAATAGTAAGCTATAGATATAAAAAATAGAAATGACTTAAAAACAGTGATATTTTCGCTGTATCAAAGTAACATACGTTATTAAGCCATTATATTTCTAATGGACTGAAAGGAATGTACGTTCATGGAAAACGAAAGTATTGAATTTAAAGAAGGTAAATCAGGGTTAAGAAAAGTTATAACACGTATTATTATATTATTAATCCTTATAGGAGCTATCAGTGCTGTTATAAAACTGGATATAGGAGGGATTGGAAGTAAATATGCATATCCAGCACTAAAAAATATACCAGTGCTAAATAAAATTTTACCTAATGTAGTTGAAGATGTCTCCGGTAATGATGTAGCGGATGATAATTATACTTTTGAAAATGTTGATGAGGCAGTAGTTCGTTTAAAAGCAACAGAAACTTTGTTAAAAGATAAAGAAATCGAGAATGAAGACCTTTTACAGCAAATAGAGTTATTAAAGGATGAAAATACTAGATTAAAAGTTTTTGAGGAAAATCAAGTCAACTTTGATAAAACAAAAGAAGAGTTCGATAATCTAGTAGTATTTGGTGAAGGAGTTCCGGATATAAGTAATTTCGTTGCTTTTTATGAGCAAATGAAACCTGAAAATGCTGCAAATATATATGCAGAAGCTGTTAAGTTAGAGCAATATGATAAAGAAATTCTTGATATTGCATCATCTTACGAACAGATGAAAGCTGCAAATGCAGCAGCTATATTAACGAAGATGACTACTACATCTTCTAAAATGAATATGGTTGTTCAAATCCTTAATAATATAAATAGTGAACAACGGGGAGCAATACTCGGTGCCATGGATACTAGAACTGCAGCTAAAATTACTGAATATATGTTTCCGAAAAAATAATGATAAGAAGAATATTCTTATTAGGAAGGAGGCGAAAATAAATGGTAACAACGGTTCTTAATAATATGGATTTTGCAATAGAAGTCAAAAACAACGTTAGAACTAACAGATCAAATAATAAAGCAAATTCAGATAGTAACTTTGAAAAAATATTGAACCAAGAAGCTAATCAATCAAATGATAAGATAGCGGCAGAAAAAGATATAGAAAAACCCACTACTAATATTAAGTCTACAAATGGTAATAAACATAAAATTAAAAGTAGTGAAAATGATAAGCAAAAACTTACTAATACTAAAGATGATGTAGAAGAAGATTTGAATGAAATAGAAGAAAAAATTACTAACGAAGTGATCGAGGCTCTAGACATTACTAGAGAGCAATTAGATGAGATGCTAACTCAACTGAATATGACAATTTTTGATTTATTATCATCTGATAAGCTTAATACTTTCTTAATGTCGCTATATAAAGTTGAAGATTCTCTTGAACTTTTGACAGTGCCTAATGCAACTTCTAATATTAAAGAATTAAAAACCGGACTTAATGAGTTGACAGAAAGTTATAACTTGGAAATATCTAATCTCGAAAATACAACAGAAAAAATTGAAGAGATAATTGCTGATGTTAACCCGAAGAATAATGTTAATGAACAATTGAAGACTTCTGATGAGACAAAAGTTACAGAACAATCTAATCAAGAAGAAGTCAGTGATTCTAACAAAGAATTACCTAAAATTGAAATTAAAGACGATAGAACTGATAAGAGTTCTTCAACTAAAAATGACTTAAGTGTGGAAAGCGTCAGCAATGACAGTAAAGCATTCGATAATGTTCAAAACATTACGATGACTCAAACAGAAGTAAAAGTTGAAGTAGTAGATGAAAGCGGACAAAAACAAATACTTACATATAACATTAGTACAGAAGAAGTTATTGATCAGATAGTTTCTAGTTTTAAAGTTAATTTAACTGATGATGCTAATACTGTATACATTCAACTTAAACCAGAACATTTAGGGAAACTTGCTCTTTCTCTTACGCAACAAGAAGGTGTTGTGACAGCTAACTTCGTTGCAGAAAATGGAGCTGTAAAAGAATTGATTGAAACTAATTTAGGTTCACTTAGAATGGCACTTCAAGAACAAGGTATTGTCGTAGATAAACTTGAAGTTGTTGTTAATGACAATAGTATGTTCAATAATAATAATAATGATAGCTCTAAACAATCTAGTCATAATAATGATAAAAAGAGAAGAGCAGCTAAGATGATGAAAATTAATAGTATTGAAGAAGATATCAATAATGAAATATTGGATGATGAGGATGTATTGTCTCATGCAGAAGATATTAGTTCTATTGATTACTCAGTATAAGGAGGGATAATATGGCAGATATTTCTAGTACTAATCCAACAGATATTGCTAATAAAATAATGGATAAGTATGGAGTTGATACATTAAAACCAAGTAAACAAGGTAATGATTTGGATAAAGATGCTTTTCTGAATTTGTTAGTGACTCAAATGCGATATCAAGATCCACTTAATCCTACACAGGATAAAGATTTTCTTGCACAAATGGCACAGTTTTCAGCTTTAGAACAAATGCAGAATCTTAATACCAGTGCTTCTATGTCAAGAGCATATGAATTAATGAACAAAGATATTTTTGCTAATATAAATGATCCAATTACCAATAAAGCAACTCCTGTTGCTGGAACAGTTATTGGAGTATATTTAGAAAATGGTAAAGTATTTCTAAAGGTCGGAAAAACAGATGTTCCACTTGATAAAGTAGAAGGGGTATTAGCTCCAATCGATATGATTGAGTTAAATAAAAAAGTAGAAGAAATGAGCAAAGATCTTGCTAAAATAAAAGAAAAGTATGCTCCAGAAGAAACAGATGAAGATGATGAGAAAGATGAAGTAGATAAACCAGATGAAACTAATTAAAGAACTAGTAGGTGAGTAACATGAAAATAAATCCTTCAATGTACAATGTTTCGAAAATAAAACCTAATTCAAGTATAATATCTACTACTAATAATACTAACGCTAAGATAAATCAATTTGATAATGTCTTGCAGGACAAGTTAAATAAAAGTAATGAATTGAATTTTTCTAAACACGCTAATATGCGTCTTGATTCACGAAATATAAAATTATCAAATGACCAGTTAGCTAGGATTAACAAAGGTGTAGATAATGCAAAAGGAAAAGGTATAAAAGATTCATTAATTATTGTTGATGATGTTGCTTTAGTTGTTAACATAAAGAATAAGACTGTCATAACAGCCATGGGAAAAACAGAACAAGATGATAAAGTGTTTACTAATATTGATGGTGCTGTCATTATATAGACCGGACCTCTTATGAGGGGGTTTTAATCTCTGACTGACAGATGAGATTATATGATGGCATAGAAAAAAAGGAGGTTATTATATGTTACGTTCTATGTACTCAGGTGTATCAGGACTTAGAATACACCAAACTAGAATGGATGTTATAGGTAATAATATCGCTAATGTTAATACAACAGGTTTTAAATCAGGAAGAGTAACTTTTAATGAAATATTCAGTCAGACATTACAGGGTGCTAGTGGTGCAAGTGAAAACATAGGTGGTAGAAATCCTATGCAGGTAGGTCTTGGTGCCAATATCTCGTCAATTGATACATTAATGACTGAAGGTGCTGCACAGAGAACTGATAATCCTCTTGATATGAAGATTGAGGGAGAAGGGTTCTTTATCGTTAGTGATGCAGGTGGATTCAAATTCACTAGAGCGGGTGCTTTCAGATTGGATGAGGTTGGTAACTTATGTAATCCGGAAGGATTAAATGTCATGGGTTGGGGAGTAGACCCTAATACTGGTAATATCATAAAAGATAAAGTAAATAAGATTAAAATATTATCTGCAGAAAACATGTATTCAGAGCCTAGCATGACAAAAAACATTACCGTAAGTGGTAATATTAAGAAAAATGATCCTGAGTTAGCTGATGGTTTAACAATACAATTGCCAATATATGATAGTTTGGGTTATAAATATAATGTGGATTTTATGGTTAAAAAAAATGCTAAAAGTGAAAATCAATTAGATTTAACAATAATGGACAATTCATTAAAAGACATAAATGGTGTTAAGATAGGTTCTACAAGTAATAAATTACCAGATGGAGATATACCTAAAACAATAACTTTTGACACTAACACTGGTAAGGTAGTATCAGCAGCTGCTGATGGTTCAGATACTCAGTTGAAAATAGCGTTAGGTAGTACACCAACAGGTTTCTCCGAATTCAGTCAACCTATAATTGTAGACTTCGCAGGTCTAACATTGTTTAATGAAGATACAACTATTGAAGGTTTTGGAGGAGATGAAGATGGTTTAGGTGCAGGCGCTCCTGCAGGAGAACTTACAGATTATGAAATTGGTACAGACGGTAAAATATTAGGTAAATATTCAAATGACAAAACCAAAATATTAGGTCAGATATCAATCGCTAAGTTTAAAAATCCAGCTGGACTTCAAAAAGTAGGAAATAATTTATTCCAAGTTACAAATAACTCTGGAGAATTTAATGGTATCGGTACTGATGTAACAGCAGATGGAGGTAGCCTTAACGGTGGGGTTCTTGAGATGTCCAATGTAGACTTATCTAGAGAATTCACTGACATGATAACTACTCAAAGAGGTTTCCAAGCTAACTCAAGAATAATTACTGCATCAGATGAAATGCTTCAAGAACTTGTAAATCTTAAAAGATAACTAAATAATTAACTTATTGGTGGCTTAGATAGCCACCAATAACAATAATATTATAGGTGATAATATGATATATGTTACGAAACTTAATAATGACGAGATTGTTATTAATGCGGACTTAATTGAAGTCATTGAAGAAACACCTAATACTATAATAACTCTGACAACAGGTAAAAAAATCATAGTAAAAGATTCAACTAAAGAGATTATAGATAAGGTTATTACATACAAACGAAAAATCGGTATTATAGAAGTGAGGTGAAAACTTTGGATTTAGCTACTATTGGAGGTTTGATTGCAGGTATTTTCTTTCTTGTTACTGCCATTCTTCAGAAAGGATCATTATCAACTTTTGCTGATCCATCTTCTATAATGATAACTATTGGTGGAACATTTGCAGCAACTTTGATTGCTTATCCATTAACTGATTTTATTAAGTCTTTTAAAGCTCTATCTTTAGTATTTAAAAGTAAAATATTAAATGAAGGGGACATAATAAAAAAGATAATAGAGTTATCTAATATTGCTAGAAAAGAGGGATTACTGGCACTAGAAGAGGCTGCAGAATCAATTGATGATGAATTCATGAAAAAAGGAATTCTACTTATTGTAGATGGAACAGATCCAGAATTAGTTAGAAACATACTTGAAACAGAATTAGTATTCATTGAAGGCAGACACAAATCTGTTAGAGGCTTTTGGGAAAAGATTGGTGAATTTGGTCCTGCTTGGGGTATGATTGGTACTTTGATTGGACTTATAAATATGTTAAAGACAATGAATGATCCAAGTACCATTGGTGGTAGTATGTCTGTTGCTTTAATTACAACATTGTATGGTTCTTTATTAGCTAACTTTATTGCATTACCTATTGCTAATAAAATGAAAGTTATAAGTGAATCAGAGATATTATTAAAAGAAGTATCGATAGAAGGTTTACTTTCAATTCAAGCAGGTGAAAACCCTCGTGTAATTGAAGAAAAACTAAAAGCTTTCTTGGCACCAAGTCTAAGAGAAGAAATTAGCAAAGAACATGATGTTGAAGAGGGTGAAATAAATGGCTAGAAAAAGAAAACCAGAGGAAGGTAAATCAGGTTCTGCCCCATGGATGAATACATATGCTGATTTGGTGACACTTTTACTTTGCTTCTTCGTTTTACTTTTTTCTATGTCCAGTATTGATGTGGCTAAATTTAAAGCTGCAATGAGTTCTTTCAAGAATCAAATAGATATCATGCCGGGAGGTACTTCGCTTACTGATGATGAGTTAATAGCTAACGGTATAAGTCAGATTAATGGTATCGAAACAGTTTTTGATAACAAAATACCATTAGAACAAGAGGGCGAAGAAGACGCAGACATAACAGAAAGTAAATTAGCTGAAGCAAGAAAAGATGCTGAAGATATTAATGAGTATCTTAAAAAAGAAGGATATGAAAACGAAGTAGATGTGAAATATAATTCTAACGTAATAAAATTAACTATTGAAGGCGAAATATTATTTGAAAGTGGTCGTGCAAAATTAACTCCCGATGCTATTAAATTAGTAGATGTTATATCTGTAAAAGTAAAAGAACACTTAGCAGATAAGACTATACAAATAGAAGGTCATACAGATAATAGGCCAATAAATACTGCAAAATATCCTAGTAACTGGGAATTATCTCAAGCTAGAGCAATAGCTGTAGGATATAGACTTATTAATGAACATGGTATTGATCCTTCAAAAATCGCCGCTACAGGTTACGGAGAATACCGTCCATTAACAGACAATAGTACACCAGAAGGACGTGCTATAAATAGGCGAGTAGAAATTAAGCTTGTTACTGAAGAGTACAAAGACATTGATGAGCTTAACGAAGTAGAAGAAGTAGAATAGAGGTGAAGTAATGGCGAAGGAAAAGAAAGTAAAAATAAAAAGTGAAAAAGATAATGGTAAATTGGTATTGATGATAGGTGTAATTTTGATAGTTTGCTCTGTAATTCTGTTGGGTATATCAGTATATATAATGAAAAACAATACAAATCCAAAAGAGGTAGAAGAAAAAGATGCTAAGGTGATACCTCTTAAACAGAAAGAAAGTTATGAAACAGAGAATATTGTAATTATATTACCTTCTAAAGATAATCCTAATAAACGTATGAGTTTTACTTTTTATGTAGGTTTTGAACTAGATAAGAAAAGCAAAGATTTAAAAGAAACAAAGACTATGTTAGAAGAAAGTAAAGGTTTCATTAAATCTAAAATTTCTGGATTATTAAGTGATAAATATTCTGAGGATATGCTTAAACAAAATAGTAAAGAAGATATATCACAAGAAATTTTTGACATGATGAATGAAATGTTAGATACAGATTCTCTTGTAGAAGTTTACATTAGAGATTTCTTATATAAATAGCTAAGAGTTCATTTAATACATAGAAAAAGGATTATTAACACTTACTGTAGGAGGTGAGGATATGGGTGAAGTCTTATCTCAACATGAAATTGATGATTTGTTGAATGCATTGAATACTGGTGAATTAGATGTAGATGAATATCGTTCTAATGCTAATGAAAAACAAATTAAAGACTATGATTTTGCTAGGCCGTCAAAATTTTCAAAAGAACAGCTAAGGACATTGGAAATTATATTTGAACATTATGCAAGATTAATTTCGACGACTTTGCCAGCATATTTGAGGACCACGACACAAGTAGATGTTGTGAATTCTGAGGCAATTTCATATTCTGAATTTGCAAATGCATTATCAAATCCTATATTATTGGGAGTTGTTGATTTTTCACCATTAAAGGGGTCATTTGTTGTTGATTTATCAGTAAATATAGGTTATGCTATTATTGATAGACTACTTGGTGGAAAGGGAGAAACACTTGATAGGGAAAGAGATTTTTCTGAGATAGAAGTTCTTCTGATTGAGAAAATATTGGTGATTTGCCTGCAGAACATGCGAGAGCCATGGAAAAATGTTGTTGAATTGTCACCTCGTTTAGAAAAGATAGAAACTAATTCTCAATTTGCTCAGGTAATATCGCCAACTGATGTAGTTGCCCTTATTACATTAAGCATAAAAATAGGTCCAGTAGAAGGTTTAATGAATTTTTGTATTCCATATTTATGTCTAGAGCCAATTATGGACAAACTTAATACAAAATATTGGTTTTCAACCATACAGAATACTGATGAAGAGATTTATAAAGAGATTATTGAGCATCAAATAGATAATGTCAAGATACCAATAAAAGCAGTACTTGGTAGTTCAAATATATCAGTCAATGATTTTGTTAATCTTCAAAAGGGAGATATAATAAAGCTTTCTAGTAAAGTAGATTCTGAAATGGAAGTCTATGTAGGAAATATTAAAAAATTCAAAGGTAAACCAGGTATTTTTAATCATAAAAATGCAATAAAAATAACTTCTATTATTAGGGAGGAGGAATAAGCAATGGATGAAATGTTATCTCAAGAAGAAATAAATGCCCTTTTACAGGGATTAGATGATACGAACAGCAGTAGTGATGGAACAACAGATAATGAATTGAATGATGCTGAAAAAGATGCAATAGGCGAAATATCAAATATTAGTATGGGTACTGCTGCAACAACATTATTTTCTTTAGTAAATCAAAAAGTTGTAATTACTACACCAAAAGTATCAGTATCCGATTGGAAAGATTTATCTAAAGATTTTGTTAAACCATGTGTTGCTATTCAAATTGTATACAAAGAAGGATTGGAAGGAACAAATTTATTATTGCTTCACGAAGATGATGTTAAGATTATTGCAGATCTAATGATGGGTGGTGACGGAAACAACGTGGAAGCACAGTTGTCTGACCTTCATCTTAGCGCAATAAGTGAAGCTATGAATCAGATGATAGGTTCTGCTGCAACTTCAATGTCTTCTATGTTTGGGAAGAAAATAGATATTAATCCTCCTTCATCAAATATTGTTGATTTTGATGTTGAAGAATCAGAAGAATTTGCTGAATTTCTTAATAAAGAATTTTTAAAAGTATCTTTTAAAATGCAAATAGGTGAATTAGTTGATAGTGAAATGATGCAACTATATCCAATGGAATTTGCAAAAGATATATACGATAATTTTATGGCATGTCAAGAAGAAGCTGCTGAAAAAGAAGAAGAACAACCTAAAGAACAAGTTGAAGAACAACCTGTAAAATCGACACCTAAGCAACAGATTCCTAATCAAAGAATGCAAATGCCTAATATGGCTGGATATAATAATATGAATAATTCAAGTTCAGATAATCAATTTAGGAATATTGATGTGCAACAAGCTCAATTCCAGGATTTTGATATTAATGCTGTAATGCAACAAAAAGAAAATATTGATTTAATTATGGATGTACCGTTAGAGGTAACTGTTGAGCTAGGTAGAACAAGTAAACCAATTAAAGAAATTTTAGAATTTGCGCCAGGAACAATAATTGAGCTAAAGAAACTAGCCGGCGAACCAATTGATGTATTAGTCAATGGAAAGAATGTTGCAAAAGGTGAAGTAGTTGTAATTGATGAAAATTTTGGTATTAGAATTACTGATATTATAAAAAACAACAACCAAAGCCTAGTTAATTAATATTATTAAGAGGAGAGATTTCAATGGGAAAGAATATATTAATCGTTGATGACGCCGCATTTATGAGGATGATGATAAAGGACATCTTAACAAAAAATGGTTATACTGTTATTGGCGAAGCAGAAAATGGAATAAAGGCTGTTGAAAAATATAATGAATTAAAACCTGATTTAGTAATTATGGATATTACTATGCCAGAAATGGATGGTATAGAAGCAGTAAAAACTATAAAGGGAAATGACAGTAATGCTGTAATTATTATGTGTTCTGCAATGGGACAGCAAGCTATGGTAATAGAGTCCATTCAAGCTGGAGCTAAAGATTTCATTGTAAAGCCTTTTCAAGCAGAAAGAGTTATAGAAGCTGTCTCAAAAGTAATAGGATAGAAATATGATTACATATTATATATATTCCGGACAAAGTGAATGGTGGCAGGTAATTGTTTTAATAGTATTATTTATTTTAGTATTAGTTGGAGCTTATTTTGTAACAAGGTTATTTGGAAGATTTCAGATTAAGAAAGGGTCTAGCCAAAATATACATCAGCTTGAGTCTATTTCAGTTGGGCCTCAAAAATTCATACAATTAGTAAAAATTGGAGATGAATACATCTTAATAGGTATTACTAAGGATAAAATTACATTTCTTAAAGAAATAGATAAAAACAATATTGATTTAAGTAAATATAAAAAAGAGAAGATTGCTCAAGTTACTCCATTTAGTAAGCAACTTGAGAAATTTCTAGGTAAGAAATAAAATGTACATAATGGAGTAGGTTTAATGAGGCATATTAAATTCAAACACATAAAATGGTCAAAAATAGTTCTTTTATTAAGTATTATCTATGTTGTTACTTTATTTAGCAATACTAAAGTATTTGCAACTACTACAGACAGTCCTATACCTTTTTCTATAGATTTTAATGTCAGTGCAGCAGAAAATGGTAAAGATGTAGTAAGTAGCTTACAAATACTATTTATATTAACATTAATTGCATTAGCACCATCTATTTTAGTGATGATGACATCATTTACTAGAATAATTGTAGTGTTGCACTTTGTACGATCAGCGCTTGCTACTCAGCAAACACCACCTAATCAAGTATTAATTGGGTTGGCGCTTTTTATTACTTTATTTGTTATGGCACCTGTTATGTCAGATGTAAATGAAGTAGCATTACAACCGTATTCTGCAGGTGAAATATCTCAACAGGAAGCTATCGATAAGGGTCTAGAACCTATAAGAGAATTTATGTTGAACCAAGTAAATGATAAAGATTTATCTTTGTTTTTAGATATAGCGGAGAGTAGAAGTGTCTCTGAAATTGAAGATATTCCAACAAGTGTTTTAATTCCTGCTTTTATTATCAGCGAATTAAGAGCCGCTTTTATTATTGGATTTTTAATATATATACCTTTTATAGTTATTGATATGGTTGTTGCATCAACACTTATGTCAATGGGTATGATGATGTTACCACCAGTAATGATTTCATTACCTTTTAAGCTATTACTTTTTATACTTGCAGATGGATGGAATTTGATTATTGGTGAATTAGTTAAAACCATTAGACTATAATAGATGTTTTAGTTGTATCAGTTGAAAGGATGGTTATAGTATGAACCAGGATATGATAATAGATGTGGCCAGAGAAGCATTAATGACAGTTATAAGTGTTGCAGGGCCATTACTATTATTGGCTTTAGTGGTAGGATTAATAGTTAGTATATTTCAAACTGTTACTTCTATACAAGAGCCAACATTAGCTTTTGTACCAAAGATATTAGCTGTTTTCCTTGGCTTGATTCTGTTTGGACCTTGGATGCTTAATAAGCTATTGACACTAATTACAAGTTTGTATTCACAATTTGGTTCATTTATAATCAAGTAGGAGGATGGACTATGGAATTACTATTAAACGATCCTTTTACATATTTAGATATATTTTTGCTTATTTTTGTAAGGATGATAAGTTTTTTTATTGCAGTACCGTTATTTGGTATTTCAACTATACCAAAAACAGCTAAAATTACTATGGCGTTTTTTATGGCTGTTATTATTATTAATCTTTATCCTATGCAAATAGAAGTTACAAGTGCTAGTGTTGTACCTTATGCGATTTTAGTTGTTAAGGAATTTATTGTGGGATGGCTTATTGGATTTGGAGCTTATCTGGCTTTTTCTATAATTACACTAGCAGGACAGTTAATAGATTATCAGATTGGATTTTCAATGGTTAATGTATTTGATCCATTGAGTCAAATTCAAATAACAATAACAGGTAATCTATATTACTATTTATTGTTATTGATGATGTTAGCTACCGATACACATTTTTTTCTAATAAAGGCTTTAACAGAAAGTTTTAAATGGATACCACTAGGCGAAGCGGTATTTAGACCTAAATTATATACATCTGTTCTATCTTTTTTTACAGAGTATTTTGTTATAGCTCTAAAAATAGCCGCTCCTATGATTGGTGTTATGCTTATAATAAATGTAGTTTTAGGTATTTTAGCTAGAACTGCACCACAAATGAATATGTTTGTAATAGGGCTTCCACTTAAGTTAATGGTAGGATTAGTTGTTTTATTAATTACTTTATCAGTATTTCCTAATGTTAGCGAATGGATATTTGATAAAATGTTATACATTATTGATTTAATTATAAAAGGAATGAGTTAATACGATGAAATCCTATTTTCTAGAAAAAAAAACGATTATAAGTTATAATCTGCAATTTTTTGCTGGAAATGGTGATGCCGGGGAAAAAACTGAAAAACCAACAGAACGTAAAAGGGAAAAAGCTAGAGAAGAAGGTCAAGTTGCAAAGAGTATGGAGGTTACAACTGCCTTAATGTTAGTTACCATGTTTTCTGCAATTAAGCTTTTTACACCCTATGTATATGACAAAATGCAAGAAATGTTCAAGTATATATACTCAACATTTAAAATAGGTACTGATGAGTTTACTATAAATTTTATTTCAAATATAACAAAGTATACTCTTGAAGTTATATTAGAAATATTATTTCCTTTTTTTGCTATTGCAGTAGCTATTGGTTTAGTAGGGAATTTTCTGCAAGTTGGCTGGAAACCGTCTGCAAAAACTATGAAACCCAAATTTAATAAGTTGAGTCCTTTACAAGGATTCAAAAGATTATTTTCATTACGTTCCATAATGGAACTATTAAAGTCATTACTTAAAATTAGTATAATAATAATAATTGTTTATGTAAGTATTAAAGATAAAATAGGATTAATAATTTTAATGTATGATTTATCATTACTCGATGGATTAAAATTGATAACAGATTTAGCTCTTGATATAGGTATTAAAGTAGGGGCATTTTTCATTCTAGTAGCGGTAGCTGATTATATATATCAAAGATATTCTTTAGAAAAGCAATTGAAAATGACGAAACAAGAAGTTAAACAAGAATACAAAGAAACAGAAGGTAATCCAGAAATAAAATCAAAAATTCGTCAGAAAATGAGAGAAGCATCAATGAAAAGAATGATGCAAGATTTACCTAATGCAGACGTAATTATTACGAATCCAACGCATTTTGCTGTTGCTATTCAGTATGATGGTGAAAAGTCGTTAGCCCCTGTAGTAATAGCAAAGGGTGTTGATATATTAGCAGCAAAGATTAAAAGTATAGCAATAGATAATGATATAGAAATTGTTGAAAATAAACCATTGGCTAGAACTCTGTATTATACAGTTGATATAGGTAACGAAATACCAGAAGAATTATATCAGACTGTAGCGGAGGTGTTAGCTTTTGTCTATAATCTTAAGAAGGACAAGGAGGGCTAGGCATTATGAAAATAAAAATGGGCGACATTGTATTAGGGCTATTTGTTATTCTTGCTATTATTATAATGATTGTGCCAATGGACACTCTCCTATTAGATATATTAATTACTTTGAATATTACAATAGCATTATTAGTTTTATTTAATGCATTATTTGCACAAGAAGCCTTAAATATGTCGACTTTTCCTACATTACTGCTTTTCATAACTATTTATCGTTTAGCATTAAATTTATCTTCTACCAGATCAATATTAACTAGTGGTGAAGCTGGTGATGTAATTAGTACATTCGGTAGTTTTGTAGGTGGAGATGATATTGTAGTTGGAGTAGTTATGTTCATCATTTTAATAATTGTTCAATTTCTAGTTATTACTAAAGGTTCAGAGAGAGTTTCAGAAGTATCAGCTAGATTCACATTAGATGCTATGCCCGGAAAACAAATGGCTATAGATGCAGATCTTAACTCTGGACTTATTGATGAGATGCAAGCTCGGGAAAGAAGAACAAAAATTCAAGATGAAGCATCATTTTATGGTGCAATGGATGGTGCCAGTAAATATGTTAAAGGTGATGCAATAACAGGATTAATTATTACATTTATTAATATAGTAGGGGGATTGATTATAGGTTGTACTAGGTCAGGACTCAGTATTAATGAAGCTTTTCAAAAGTATACAATACTAACAATAGGTGATGGACTTGTTAGTCAGATACCAGCTTTATTGATATCTTTAGCTACTGGTGTATTAGTTACAAAAGTTTCTAAAGAGGCTGAAATCGGTGACCAATTAATGGAACAACTTTTTTCGCTACCTAAAGTATTATATTTTAGTGGAGGGGTATTAGTATTCCTAGGACTTTTCACACCATTGCCAGTGCAAATAGTTTCATTGGCAGGTGCATTGTCAATTTTGGCAGCGTGGAAAATGCAAAATAATTTACAGGTACAAGCCATTGAGGGAGATATATCTGAAGAAGATATAGAAGCTGAAGAAATTAGAAAACCTGAAAATGTTATATCTTTACTAGAAGTTGATCCTATAGAGCTTGAATTTGGTTACGGTATTATTCCTCTTGCAGATGTTAATCAAGGTGGAGACCTACTAGATAGGGTTGTAATGATTAGAAGACAGATTGCTATTGAACTTGGAACTATTGTACCTATTATAAGGTTAAGAGACAATATTCAATTAAATCCTAATCAATATATAATCAAAATAAAAGGTGTTAAAGTCGCTGAAGGAGAAATACTGTTTGATCACTATATGGCAATGAATCCTGGATTCGTTGAGGAAGAGATAGATGGAATAGAGACAGTTGAGCCAGCATTTAATCTCCCAGCATTATGGATAACAGAAAATCAAAGAGAAAGAGCAGAGACTATTGGATATACTGTAGTTGATCCTCCATCAATTATTGCAACACATTTGACTGAAGTTATTAAGAAACATCTTGACGAACTTATGACTAGACAAGATGTACAAACATTAATAAACAATGTTAAGGAAAGCAATCCTACATTAATAGATGAATTAGTACCAAAATTACTCAGTGTAGGTGAAGTACAGAAAGTACTTATGAATTTACTAAAAGAAGGAATATCCATTAGAGATTTAGTTACAATCTTTGAAACTTTGGCTGACAATGCTGTCACGAACAGAGATACCGATATATTAACTGAATATGTAAGACAGAGCCTAAAAAGAGCGATTTCATCAGCATTTTTGAATGAGAATGAAAGCAATAGCATAATTACTTTAGATCCAATCTTAGAACAAAAAATTATGGATAGTGTTAAAACTACAGAACAAGGCACATATTTGGCATTAGATCCTGAGATTACTGGAAAGATATTCAATTCTATAGAAAGAGAAGTTAATAAATTAACGTCAATAGGTCGTACTCCAATATTATTAACATCTCCAATAGTAAGAATCTATTTTAGAAGGCTTATTGAAGAACAGTATCCAGATTTGATAATACTATCTTACAATGAATTAGATGCTAATGCAGAAATACAATCAGTAGGGATGGTGAGTATTGGTTGAAAATAAAGCAGTTCGAAGCAAATACAGAAAAAGAAGCTATGTTACAAGTGAAAGAAGAATTTGGTAAAGAAGCTCTTATAGTCAGTGTGAAAAATATAAAACCTAAGGGTATTTTCAAATTATTTAAAAGTCCATGTGTACAGGTTACAGCAGCATTAGAAGAAAAAGATTCTGCAATAACAAAAGAAGTGGAAGTAGATGACAAAAAGATAATAGATGATGAAAAAGATAATAGCATATACCATTCAAAATCTATTGAAAATATTGAAGATAAGATTAATGAACTAGAACAATATATAAAAAATGGACAAAAAGAAAATCACTTAGTAATTAAAAAAGAACAAGTATCAGAAAAGAACATACCACTAATAAATTTAATATACAATCAACTAATAAAAAATGAAGTCAACGAAAAAGTTGCTAATAAAATTATGTATGGGTTAAATGAATCATTATCAAAAGGAAATATTAAGATAAATAATTTAGTTTCAATAATATATAAAAGGATAATTCATGAGTTGGGAGAAATAGAAACTGTTGACTTTAGTGGTACAGGACCTAAAATTATTACTTTTATTGGTCCAACTGGAGTTGGTAAGACAACAACAATAGCTAAGCTAGCATCCCATTTCGCATTAAATAGAGATAAGAGTATCGGGCTTATTACTGCTGATACATATAGAATCGCAGCAGTTGAACAATTAAGGACTTTTGCGAAAATATTAAATATCCCAGTTGAAGTTGTATATAATAACGAAGATATAAAAGAGTCAATAAAAAGATTTGAAGATAAAGATTTAATAATAATTGATACAGCTGGAAGATCACATAAAGATAATGAAAAATTGGCTGATATGGAAGAATTATTGAGTTACATTCCTGGGAACGAAGTCTATTTAGTACTAAGTATAACAACTAAGTATAAAGATTTGATGAGTATTGCCGAAAGCTATATGAATATAGCAGATTTTAAAGTTATCTTTACTAAATTGGATGAATCCATATGTGTAGGTAATATACTTAATTTTAGATATAAATTAGGAGTTAAATTATCTTATGTAACATTCGGACAAAATGTTCCAGATGATATTATTGAGGTTAATCCACATAATATTGCAAAAAGTTTATTAGGGGGACAAGGATAACTATGGATCAGGCTGTTAACTTAAGAAATTTAATGCGTAAAAGGCAAACATCTAGCAATAGAAGTTCTTCCAAGGTAATAACGGTTACAAGTGGAAAAGGTGGCGTAGGTAAATCCAATGTATCTGTTAACTTAGCAATTAATTTAAAAAAAATGGGTAAAAGAGTTGTTATATTCGATGCAGATTTTGGATTAGCTAATATAGAAGTTATATTTGGCATTATTCCTAGATATAATCTGTTTGATTTGATCTATAATGGAATGAGTGTTGAAGAAGTATTGACTTCAGGACCATTAGGTATTGAATTCATATCTGGTGGTTCAGGTGTACAGGAATTGACTAATATGACAAAAGATCAAATAAGTTTTCTAAATGAAAAATTATTAGAACTTGACCATCTAGCAGATATCATAATAATTGATACAGGAGCTGGTATATCAGATTCAGTATTAGAATTTATTGTATCTTCAAGTGAAGTGATTCTAGTAACAACTCCAGAACCTACTTCAATAACTGATGCTTATGCTGTATTAAAAGCACTAAAAAACAGGAAAAGAGCAGATTATAAATCAACAGAAATCAGTTTATTAGTTAATAGGGTTTCAAGTGAATCTGAAGGATTGGATATATATAATAAACTTAATCAGGTAGCAAATAAATTTTTAGACATTAATCTTAATAATGTAGGATTTTTACCACAAGATAATTATTTGACAAAAGCAGTAATACAACAAAAGCCTGTCTCAATATTATATCCAAAATCAAAAGTATCTAAAGCTTTTGAAGTCATAGCTAATAATTTACTGAATCATAGCACATATAAAACTAAACAAGATGTTGGACTTAGAGGTGTTTTTAATAGTTTAGTTAAATTTAAAAAGTACAGGTAAGGTGGTATTTATGACATTTAAAGCATTGGCACTAGGAGATAAAGTTGAAATATCAAGATTGAAATTCAATATGAATGAAACATATAAGAACGAACAGGTATATGCTAGTATTTTGCAAGATATTGGAGATAATGAATTAATCATAACTGCACCTGTAAAGAATGGTAAAATCATTCCATTAGAAGTGGGCGCAACTTATGTATTATCAATTTATACTAAAAATGGATTATACAAATGTAAAACATCTGTTAAAAATAGATATAAACAAAAAGAGTTACATTTTATTACATTCGAAATAAAATCAGAATTTAAAAAAAGTCAAAGAAGAAAATATTATAGATTGGAATGCATTCTTCCTATTCTTTTTACTGATATAAACGATAACATTTGGAATGAAGGGTTAATAGTAGATATTAGTGGTGGTGGATTAAGGTTTACTTCAAAGCAAAAGTTAGGTACTAATACTACTATTAGATGTAAAATAAACTTAGCTATGAATGATAAAGTGAATCATATTGATTTAAAGGGTAATGTTTTATTATCTGATATAGTTGATTTTGATACAATGAAATATGAAACAAGAATTATGTTTTGTGATATATCTAATGTTGATAGAGAAAAAATAATAAAATTTATTTTTGAAAAGGAACGAATGAGACGAAAGCGAAAAAAAGGACTGTGATAATATGGGCATAAATAATAAAAAAATTCTTGTGATTGATGACTCTGCATTCATGAGAAGAGTTATATCTGATATAATTAAAAGTGATTCTAGATGTGAGGTAATAGGAACTGCAAAAAACGGGGAAGATGGACTGCAAAAAATTAAAGAGCTAAAACCTGATGTTGTAACTCTGGACATTGAAATGCCTATAATGAATGGATTAGAGATGCTTGAACAATTAAAACTTGATAAAATACATGTACCTATAATTGTTATGAGTACTCTTGCTAGTGAAGGAACACAAGAAACAATTAGAGCGTTGGAACTTGGAGCTATTGATTTTGTTACTAAGCCTCAAAATATTTTTAAAGTTAATACTGAAGAAATGAAGAATAAGTTAATTGAGAAATTATTGATGGCAGTAAATATAAAAACTCCTAAAATACAACAGTTAAAACCTCGAAGAAGAGACTATCCTTCAAAAAAATTCAGAACAACTAAACCTGAAAATGATTGTTTATCAATAAACAGTAAAATAGTAGCAATTGGTTGTTCAACAGGTGGTCCTAGAGCACTTCAATATGTTTTGCCTTATCTTCCAAGTAATTTGGATGCAGGAATTATTATTGTACAGCACATGCCAGCAGGATTCACTAAGTCTTTAGCCGACCGACTTAATCAATTAAGTGAAATAAATGTAAAAGAAGCTGAAGATGGTGATATTATTGAAAAAGGTACAGCTTATATTGCACCAGGGAATTATCATATGAAAGTAATACAAGACAAGAAATGCAATCTTTGCATTAAATTATCAAAAGAAGACCCTTTCAGAGGACATAGACCAGCAGTTGATGTGATGATGAATTCATTGGTTGATGTTAATATAGATAACCTAATTGGTGTAATTATGACAGGTATGGGTAATGATGGTACCGAGGGCCTTTGGAATCTTAAAGATAATCATAAAATACATATAATTGCACAAGATGAAGAAACTTGTGTAGTATATGGAATGCCAAAAGCAGTTGTTGCTAAGGGCATTGCTGATGAGATAATACCATTAGAATCAATATCAGACTCAATTCTTAAGAAAGTGGGGGTGCTTTAATTGGATATAAGCCAATATTTAGAAATTTTTATTGAGGAATCAAAAGAACATTTACAAAGTTTAAATGAATCATTATTAGAACTTGAAAAAAATACAGATAATGTAGAATTGATTAATGAAGTGTTTAGAGTTGCTCATACCCTAAAAGGTATGGCTGCTACAATGGGATATAAACGGATGCAGAAATTAACACATGACATGGAAAACGTACTATCTGAAATAAGAAATGGAACAATCAAAGTAGAAGCTGATTTATTAGATGTTTTATTTCAATGCTTAGATGCATTAGAGCAGTATGTTGATCAAATTGTTGAATCTGGTTCCGAAGGCGACAAAGATAATCAAAATATCATTGATAAATTAAATATGATTTTAGACAATGATAAAAAAGATGATGAAACCAATAATAAAGACAGTAATAAAAGTAATAAGGAAGATAACGTAAAATCAAATTCAGCTAAAAAAGAATCATTATCTGATATGGATAAGAGAAAACACTTAAACATTAATTTTACTGATTTTGAAAGAAATGCGATAATCAAAGCTTATGAAGAAAATTATAAAGTATATGGTACTACTATTTATATAAGTGAAGGTTGCGTATTAAAATCCGCAAGAGCATTTATTGTATTTAGGACATTGGAAAAGCTAGGACAAGTTATTAAATCATATCCTGCTGTGCAAGATATTGAAGATGAAAAATTCGATACTGATTTTTCAACCTTCATAATAACTAAAGAAGAGCCTTCAACTATAATAAAGGAATTAACTTCTATTGCAGAAGTAACTGAAGTTTTAACTGATGAAATTAAAATTGAAGATGAAGAAAATACAAAAATAGAAAAAAAAGAAGTTAATGAAAAGAAAGTCAGTAAAACAACTAAAAAACAACCAAACAATTCTACCAGTAAAACAACTAAGCCTAAGACAAACCGAACTGTTAGAGTAGATATTGAAAGATTAGATACTCTTATGAATTTAGTTAGTGAACTTATCATTATAAAAAATGGTTTAGAGACTATTGAATTAAAAAATACTAGTCATAATTTCAATGAACAAATAGAATATTTGGAAAGAATTACTACAAATTTGCATGATGCAGTTATGAAAGTCAGAATGGTTCCGATAGAACGTGTATTTAATCGTTTCCCTAGACTAATAAGGGATTTATCAAGAAAATTAAATAAAAATATTGAATTACACATGTCTGGAGAAGAAACAGAGCTTGATAGGACAGTAATAGATGAAATTGGAGATCCTTTAGTTCACTTATTAAGAAATGCTGGGGATCATGGTCTAGAAACTCCTGATGTAAGAGTAAAAGCAGGCAAAGATCCTGTAGGGATAATTGATCTCAGAGCATACCAAGATGGAAATAATGTAATTATAGAAGTTGTTGATGACGGGAAAGGTATAGATGTAAATAATATCAAAAATAAAGCTGTAAGTAAAGGCGTATTATCTAGAGAACAAGCTGATAGTATGAACGATCAAGAAATAATAGAATTATTGTTCAAACCAAGTTTCAGTACAGCAGAAAAGATATCAGATGTTTCTGGTAGAGGTGTCGGATTAGATGTAGTTAAAACTAAAATAGAAGCTCTCGGGGGTGATATTGAAGTTAAAACAGAAATCAATAGAGGCAGTAAATTCATCATAAGACTTCCTTTAACACTTGCTATAATCCAGGCACTAATGGTTAATCTTGGAGAAGAAAAATATGCAATACCTCTTAATACAATTCAAAATATAGAAGATGTATTAATATCTGATATAAAATATATCCAGAATCAAGAAGTGATTAATCTAAGAGGACGTGTAATACCAATTATAAGATTGCATGATAAATTGGATATACCTACTGAAGATAAAGAGAAAGATTCCTTAACTGTAGTTATTGTGAATAAAGGAGAAAAACAAGCTGGAATAGTAGTTGATTCTCTTATTGGACAACAAGAAATAGTAATAAAAACATTAGGGAAATATTTAACTAATATCAAATTAATCGCAGGTGCTACTATACTTGGTGATGGCGAGGTTGCATTAATTCTAGATGTAAATTCATTAGTTTAATAGGAGGGTCGCAAAATGGAAGAAAATAATAATCAAGAAGTCATACAATATATTGTAGCTAAGATTGGTCATGAACAATATGGAGTTAATATACAACATGTACATAATATAGAAAGAATGTTAAGAATAACTAGGGTTCCGAAAGCACCATATTATATAAAAGGTGTCGTAAATCTACGTGGGGATATAATTCCTGTAATGAGTTTAAGACTTAAATTTCGATTAGACCCTGATGAGTATACCAATGATACTAGAATTATAATTGTTAAGATAGATGGTAATCCAATGGGATTTATTGTTGATGAAGTTAAGGAAGTGATTAATTTAACAGAAGACAATATTGAAAAAATAGCTAAAGATTCTAGCGATGAAAAAAATATTTATGTTCAAGGTGTTGGCAAAATTGGTAAGGAATTAGTGACTTTACTAAATATAGATGGCTTAATTAATACTAACGATTAGAAGATGCTGATTATCAACTAGAATATATAAGACTGATTACTAATATTTATGTCTTAAGCGAAGGGATAGGATATTTTAATGGATAATATTAATATTGATACTTTAGATAACATACAGCTAGATGTATTAAAAGAAATTGGAAATATTGGGGCAGGAAATGCTACAACTGCCCTTTCTCAAATGATTAACAAAAAAGTTGATATGGGAGTACCAAAAGTAAATATATCTGAATTTAAAGAGTTATCAGATGTATTAGGTGGTGCTGAAAATCAAGTAGTAGGGATATTACTTAATGTAGATGGTGAAATCAATGGAATGATGATGTTTATACTAGAGAAGACCTCCGCACATAATCTAGTTAATATACTTATGGGAAAAGAATTAAATACCTTTGAAGATTTTACTGAAATAGATTTGTCTGCATTAAAAGAAATAGGTAACATTATTACAGGAGCATATTTATCATCATTATCATCATTAACTAATTTGAAAATAGTATCATCTATACCATATATGGCTATTGATATGGCCGGAGCTATACTAAGTGTACCTGCTATTGAATTCGGTAAAATTGGGGATAAAGCATTATTGATACAAACAGAATTTGGCGAAGGTGAAGATAAAGTATTTGGTAACTTTATATTAATTCCTGACGTTAAATCTTATGGGACAATATTAAAATCTCTAGGGATAACAGAGTAGTATATGGAAGAAAAAATAAAGGTTGGGATGGCAGATCTTAATGTTTGCGTCTCACCAGGTATATTGACAACACTTGGACTAGGTTCTTGTGTAGGTATTGTGTTATATGACCCAATTAAAAAAGTGGGTGGACTTGCACATATTATGCTTCCCGATAGCACTCAGATAAAAAACAATAGCAATTTAGCAAAATTTGCAGATACTGGTATAAAAAAATTAATTGATGATATGACTAAGTTAGGTGCTAATAAAAAAAGACTTGTAGCAAAATTAGCTGGAGGAGCACAAATGTTCTCATTTAAAAGCAATAATGATTTAATGAGGATAGGAGATAGAAATGTTGAGGCATCTATTAAGATGTTACAGACTTTGGGAATTAGAATCCTTTCAAAGGATACAGGTAAAAATTATGGTAGAACAATAGAATTTTATACAGAAACAGGGGAATTACTGATTAAAACAATTGGTAAAGAGATTAAAATCATATAAGGATGGTAGGTAACATGGTTAGAAATTTGCGTATCATAATAATGCTTATTGCAGGAATTATTGTTAGTATATTAGGACTTATTAATAGATACGATATTAAAACTCTTAGTATAACAATGATTATCGTTTTAGCTATCTTCTTTATCTTAGGTTCTATCATACAGAAAATAGTGAATAGAGTATACAAACAAGTAAGAAAAAAAGAGAAAGAACAAATGATTAGTGAATTAAACAAAAAACATGAAAAAGCTAATGATGATGAAAACCAAGATGATATGGCTGATGACAATGAAGTTGATAATAATAAACAACCCGTAGAAGATAGTAAAACAGACTAAAAACTTTAACGGAGGCTAAAATGGATGAGAAGAGTAGAATAATATTGTGGGAACAGTATTCAAAAGATAGAACACTTATCTTAAAAGAAAAATTGATATTAGAATATGCTCAGTTAGTTAAAGTTGTGGCTGGTAGACTTAATATGTATCTGGGTAATAATGTCGAATATGAAGATCTTGTAGGATATGGTGTTTTTGGATTAATAGATGCTATAGATAAATTCGATTTTCACAAAGGAGTAAAATTTGAAACTTATGCGTCATTGAGGATAAGAGGTGCTATTTTAGATAATATCAGACGAATGGACTGGATTCCAAGGTCACTTAGAAAAAAACAGAAATTAATTGATAATGCTAATTCTAAATTAGAGAATACTTATGGTAGATTAGCTACAGATGAAGAGATGGCAGAAGAGCTTAGTATAACATTAAAAGAGTATGAGAAATGGATAAATCAGACCAAGCTCTTAACTTTAACTTCTCTTGAAGAATATATTGATCAAGGAAGTGAGCTTAGAATTGAGCCTATGAATAAGTCTAGATACACACAGCCTGAAAGAGTTGTAGAGAAAAACGAACTTAAAGAGATACTTGCTGAGGTTATAGAAAATTTGCTTGATAACGAGAAAAAAGTTATAATCTTATATTACTTTGAAGAACTTACATTAAAAGAGATAAGTCATATACTTGAGGTATCAGAATCTAGGGTTTCTCAAATACATACTAAAGCACTAAAAAAATTAAAAATAAAGCTGGGTAATAATATAGAACTGTTAGCAGGTTTTTAGGGGAGTGATATTATGGATACAATTTATGATGGATATTTTATTTTATCAAATAAAGAAGATGGGTTATATATTAAGTTGTTTCCTAGCAAAAACAAGGGTAAGGATATAGAACTTAATGATGTTCTATTTGCATTAGAAAATAATAACATTACAGATTATGATAAGGATTTGATTATTGATAAATTAAGAGATTTAGAGGAGGTATGTGACTTTAAAATATCTGATTCTAACGTAGAAGCAGCTGATGAAACTATGGATATAAATGTTTCTATGGATAAATTATATGTTTATATTAGATTTAGCCCACCAGTAGGTGATGGTAAGAAACTAACAAGTGAAGCGATAGTTAAAGAATTACAAGGTAGAAATATAGAATTTGGTATAGACTATGAAAAAATCGATTTAATCGTAAAAAATAAAAAATATAATAGAGATATAATTGTTGCAAGAGGATTAAAGCCCGTTAAGGGTAAAGATGGGGAGATTGAATATTTATTTGAGACTCAGAAAAAAATTAAACCACATATGAATAAAGATGGTACAGTTGACTATCATAAACTTAATCTTATTACTAACGTTAAAGATGGTGATGCATTAGCTAGGCTAATTAAAGAAGAAGAAGGCATTGCCGGTAAGAATGTTTATGGTCAGGAAGTACCACCACCAAAAGTAAAAGCTAAAAAACTATATTTTGGTAAAAATACTAAAGTAAGAGATAATACTTTATATGCAATCAAAGATGGACAAGTTAAAATAGATGACGGAAAAGTAATTGTACTGGATTATCTTGAGATTCCTGGTAATGTTGATAATTCAACTGGAGATATAGATTTTTTTGGGACAGTCCTAATTCGTGGTAATGTACTTACTGGTTATAATGTCAAAGCAAAAGGTGATGTAGAAGTAAGTGGAGTAGTAGAAGGAGCACATATTATTGCTGATGGCAATATAGTTCTCCACAGAGGAATACAAGGAATGGATAGAGGAATAATTGAGGCTAAAGGTAATGTGATGGCCAAATACATAGAAAACAGTAAAGTTACTGCTGGAGGGTGCATTCACTCTGATGCAATTCTACATAGTGATGTTTCTTGTAAAGGAAACATACTAGTAGATGGAAAAAAAGGATTAATATCTGGAGGTACTGTAAGGTCAGGTATCGAAGTCAGTGCTAAGGTCATTGGTTCACATATGGGTACAGTCACGGTTATAGATGTTGGAATAGATCCTACATATATAGATGAATATAATGAATTACAGAAAAATATCAAACAATTAACTAAAGAAGAAGTTAAATTGAGTCAAATAATAACGCTATTAAATAAGAAAAAACGAATATCCGGAGAACTTAGCAAAGAAAAAAAAGAAATGTTGATATCAGCTACTAGAAGTAAAATATTTGTTAACAATAAATTGACCAGTTATCAAAAAAAATATAATGAGATGGTAGATAACATTGATAATAAGAACACGGGAAAAGTAAAAGTAATAGGAAATATATATCCTGGTGTTAGGGTTTCAATAGGTAATGTAAAATATTATGTTAGAAAAGATATTAAATATTGTGTATTGTATCAAGATGGAGCAGATATAAAAATTGCTAGTTACAGTTAACAAATAAAAAGATAATAAGGAGGTAATTCTATGTCAATAAGACCTCTAGACATGCAAGTGATGTTACCTAAGACCCAAGAAGTTGCTAGTATCAAACATCTTGACCAACAGAAGTCAAATATCAATCAACAAAATATTTCTCAAACTATAAATGCTAACGTTAAAAATGAAACTAAAAATGTCGTTAAGTCAGGTGAAAACGAAAAAGCTTATTCTAGACCGGATGCTAAGAAAAAAGGTAAAAACAAGTACCAAAACAGTAATAAGAAAAAAGATAATAAGAAAGAAAACGAAAAAGATAAAAATCATCGTAGTATTACAAGAAATAAAATAGATATTAGAATATGATTAACTCAATTAACTCAACTATAATATTATTCTGCATAGCCTTTTAATTAGCTTACAAGCATAAAATATCTAGTGGAATATTGAGTAATTAAAAATAAAATTTTAATGGTAAGAGGTAACTTGCATGGAGTATATAAACATAATTGTTATTGCATTCATTATAATTGGTATCATTTTTATAGTATTGAGTTTTATGGTAAAAGACAAAACTCAAAAGTCTGAAGATACCAAAACAGAAAAAAAGTTGATGGAAGAATTAATTTCTAAAAATAAAGATATTGAAAATATGGATCTGAATAAAGATGAAATAATGAAAGAAATAAGTAATAAGATACTAGAACTAAACGATTATTCTAGTTTCATCAAAAAGGAATTAAATGATAAACATAAAGAATTATTATTCTTATACCAACTTATATGTGAAAAAGAAAAAAACATTAAAAAACTATCTAACATTAACAGTATTAAAAAGAAAAATGAAATTGAAGTAATAGAAAATGATGATGAAATAATAGAGGAAGATTATGCTCTTGATTTTCAAAATGTAGAAAACAAGAATCAAAAGATAATCGATTTTCATAAAAAAGGATATTCAATAACCGATATAGCCAAGATCATGGCTTTAGGTAAAGGTGAAGTTAAATTGATTCTAGAATTAGGAACAACAAGAGAATAGTGGATTCATGAGGTGCATAATGAACAAACATAAATATTTTTTTAGAGGTGTAGGTATTACTTTAATAATTACTACCATTATTTTTTATTTCATTGGCTTAAATATTAATAAAAATGCTATCGAAAATATAAGCGATGAAGATTTAATATCAAAAGCCCAAAAATTAGGTATGGTAGTAGAAGATGAACAATCTAAAACAGAATTAACTGATAAAGAAATAATATTAAAAGCTAAAAAATTAGGAATGATAATTCCTGTTGATAACGAAGAAGAGAATAAGCAAAGCGATAACAATAAAGTGATAGATGAACAAGATAGAAAAGAATCTTATAATGATGAAAAAAATAATGAAAATGATACAGTAAAAATTCAAATCAAGTATGGAATGAGTTCAAGAGATGCAGCTAAAATACTATTTGATAATGAAGTTATTGACGATATTGATGAATGTGATAAATATTTGATGGTTAACAATATTGCTGGAAAGATTAAAATAGGAACATATGAATTCAAAATCAATAGTACATACGAAGAAGTAATGAAAATTTTTACAAATTAGCTTGATTATTTTTGGGTATTATGATATACTAGCACTCGTGAAAAAACACGTATTCAGATTTTTAGAAAGGTGCCTTATACGGTATTCTAAAAAGTTGAAGAATGCGGAAGAAAAAAACCAAAATTATGGAGGTATAACATGAGCGTTATTTCAATGAAACAATTGTTAGAAGCAGGTGTTCATTTTGGACATCAAACAAGAAGATGGAATCCAAAAATGGCTGAGTATATTTATACTGAGAGAAATGGAATTTACATCATCGATTTACAAAAAACTGTAGGTAAAGTAGACGATGCATACAATGCTATTAAAGAAGCAGTAGCAGATGGTGGTAATGTATTATTCGTTGGTACTAAAAAACAAGCTCAAGATGCAATCAAATTAGAATCAGAACGTTGTGGAATGTTCTATGTTAACCAAAGATGGTTAGGTGGAATGTTAACAAACTTTAAAACAATCCAAACTAGAATCGGAAGACTTAAGAACTTAGAGAGAATGCAAGAAGACGGTACTTTTGATTTATTACCAAAAAAAGAAGTAATTAAGTTAAAACATGAAATGGAAAAACTCGAAAAGAATCTTGGCGGTATCAAGGAAATGAAAGATATTCCAGATATTATGTTTATAGTAGATCCAAGAAAAGAAAAGATTGCTATTCAAGAAGCTCATATTTTAGGAATACCTATTGTATCAATTGTAGATACAAACTGTGATCCAGAAGAAGTTGATTATGTAATCCCTGGTAATGATGATGCTATTAGAGCAGTCAAATTAATCGTTTCTAAGATGGCAGATGCTGTTATTGAAGCTAACCAAGGTGCACAAGATAATATAGAAGAAGCTGCAAAAGAAGCAGAAGCAAAGGCTAAATAGTAATTATAAAAATGCTTCAACCAGCTACTATGGTTGAAGCATTTATTGTATATTCTGAAATATGTATTGATTGAGATTATAATGTTAATAATTACTAATAAACAATATGTAGCTATGATATATAATAAATATTACTAATGAATTAAAGTATTAATTAAGTACGATATAAAAATGAATATGGAGGGTGTAAACATGGCAGTAACTGCTAGTATGGTAAAAGAGTTAAGAGAAAGAACTGGTGCTGGTATGATGGATTGCAAAAAAGCACTAGTAGAAAATAATGAAGACATGGAAAAAGCTGTTGAATTCTTGAGAGAAAAAGGATTAGCAAAAGCAGCTAAAAAAGCTGGAAGAATTGCAGCAGAAGGATTAGTTGCAACATATATTTCAGATGATAACAAAGTTGCTTCAATCGTAGAAGTAAACAGTGAGACTGATTTTGTTGCTAAAAATGATACTTTTAAAGGTTATGTTGCAGATGTTGCTACAGCAGCAGCAAATACAAAAGCTAATGATATTGAAGGATTCTTAAATGATGCTTGGGTTAAAGATGAAAGTAAAACCGTTAAAGATGCTTTAACAGAGCAAATAGCAGTTATTGGTGAAAACATGAACATCAGAAGATTTGAAAAAATCGAAGCAGATGGAAGTTTTGTAGCTTCTTATATTCATGGTGGTGGAAAAATCGGTGTTCTTGTAGAAATGGTAGGGGAAGCTAATGATGCAACAATTGAATGTGCTAGAAATATAGCAATGCAAGTTGCAGCTGTATCACCTAAATACATTTCTAGAGATCAAGTAGATGCTGATTATATTGAAAAAGAGAAAGAAATTCTTAAGCAACAAGCTAAGAACGAAAATCCAAATAAGCCTGATAATATAATTGAGAAAATGATTATCGGTCGTTTAAATAAAGAAATGAAAGAAATATGTCTATTAGATCAAGCATATGTAAAAGATGGCGATTTAAATGTTTCTAAATATATCGCTTCAGTAGCAAAAGAAACTGGTGTTCAATTATCTGTTAAGAAATATGTTCGTTTTGAAACTGGTGAAGGTTTAGAAAAAAGAGAAGAAAATTTTGCTGAAGAAGTTGCAAAGCAAATGCAATAATTATATGGATTTTCATATGTAATTTAAATAAAAGGAAACACTTAGTGTTTCCTTTTTTTAAGAAATGGATATTTATACTAGAAAAAATTACTAGTTTGTGATAAATTAATAGATAGAGGTGTTATATATGTCAAAGTATAGCAGAGTTTTACTAAAATTAAGCGGAGAAGCTCTTTCAGGTGAAAAGGGTGTAGGATTTGATGAAAAAACAGTACTAATGGTAGCAAACCAAATAAAAGATATCGTAGAAAAAGGTACTCAAGTGGCTATAGTAATTGGTGGAGGTAACTTCTGGAGAGGAAGAACTAGCCAGAATATGGATAGAACCAAATCAGACCAAATAGGTATGATGGCTACAGTTATGAATTCGCTATATATGGCAGAAATTTTAAGAACCATAGGGTTAAAAAGTGTTGTCCAGACACCTTTTAAAATTGGAACTACAACAGAAGAATTTTCTAAAGATAAAGCAATAGAGCGTTTAACAAATAATGAAGTAGTTCTATTTGCAGGAGGCACAGGACATCCATATTTCTCAACAGATACAGCAGCTGCACTACGAGCTATTGAAACAGAATGTGATGTTATATTACTTGCTAAAAATGTTGACGGTGTGTATGATAGTGACCCAAATGAGAACATAAATGCTAAAAAATATGATAAATTGACTTATAAGGATATTGTTTCCAAAGGACTGAAAGTAATTGATCTTACATCTGCGATTATGTGTATGGAGCAAAATATGCCTATGCTAGTATTTTCTTTGATTGAAGAAGACAGTATTAAAAATGCTATGGAAAATAACATTAGCGGTACATTCATTACGATATAAGCTATACAACAAATAGTTGATTTCCTGCTATTTATCGTATGGCTAAGAAAATAATAGGAGGAGAAAAAATGTTACAAGAAATTAATAAGTATGAAGAAAAAATGAAAAAGACAATCAATGCGTTAGATAACGATTATAATTCAATAAGAGCGGGTAGAGCTAATCCACATGTATTGGATAGAGTTACAGTTGATTATTACGGTCAATCTACACCATTACAACAAGTTGGTAATGTTTCAATACCTGAACCTAGAATGATTCAAATACAACCATGGGACGCTAGTATGATGAAAGAAATTGAAAAAGCAATATTAGCTTCTGATGTAGGAATTACTCCTAATAATGATGGTAAAATCATACGATTAGTATTCCCTGAACTTACTGAAGAAAGAAGAAAATCTTTAACAAAAGACGTTAAGAAAAAAGGTGAAGAAGCTAAAGTAGCCGTTAGGAATATTAGAAGAGATGCGTTGGATCATTTTAAAAAAGCAGAAAAAAACCATGAAATAACAGAAGATGATTTGAAAGATTATGAAAAAGATATGCAAAAATTAACTGATAAATATATAAAAGAAATAGATGTACATGTAGACAACAAGACTAAAGAAATACTAACAGTATAGATTGTTTATATTTGCCCCTCTATATGAGGGGTTGTTTTTAATATCCTTTATTAGGAATAATAATATAATATTTCTTAGGATGAAAGGAATTGTTTTTATGAAAACAGAAAATAATCGTAATGTTCCAAGACATGTGGCAATAATAATGGACGGAAATGGTAGATGGGCAAAATCAAGAGGCAAAAAAAGACAAGCGGGTCATAGACAAGGTTCTAAAACTTTAGAAACAATATGTAAACAGGCATATGATATAGGTATAGAATATATAACCGCATATGCTTTTTCTACTGAAAATTGGGCTAGACCCATAGATGAAATAAATAATTTAATGAATTTATTAAGACAATATTTAAAAACAAGTTTAAAAAATGCTAGTAGGGATAATATAAAGGTAAGAGTCATAGGTGATAAAACTGGACTTGATAAGGATATTATAACAAGTATTGATAGATTAGAAGAAGGGTCAAAAAACAATACTGGATTACGACTACAAATTGCTTTAAATTATGGTGGCCGAGATGAGATTGTTAGAATGACAAAAAAGATAGTTTGTGATATTGAAAATAATAAAATTAATATAAATTCTATTAACCAAGATCTTATAGAAGAATATCTTGACACGAAAGACATACCTGATCCAGATTTATTAATTAGGACAAGTGGAGAAATGAGATTGAGCAACTTCCTACTTTGGCAGTTAGCTTATACTGAATTTTATTTTGTCCAAAAACATTGGCCTGATTTTACTATAGAAGATTTAGAAGGTGCTATAGAATACTATAGTAATATTGATAGAAGGTATGGTAAAGTTAAAGAAAGATAAAAGGAGGAATGGGTATATGAAAACAAGAGTTATATCTTCAATAATTGCATTGCCTATATTGTTAGTTCCTTTAATTTATGGTGGTAAGATATTAGTTTTAATATTATTTTTAGTTTCATTAATAGGACTTTTTGAATTTTATAGGGCTTATAGAGTTAGGTTACAACTTAAAGTAGTAGGTTATGTTGCTACTCTTGCATATTATTTGCTTTTAGTATTTGATAAAAGTACGTATCTACAAGAATTTTATGGTATATTCTTTTTGATATTATTGATTAGTTATGTTTTGTTTTATCCAAAAAATGATCTAAAAGAGATTATGAATGTTTTCATAGGATTTTTCTATGTGGTCTATCTTTTATCCCATATTTTGTTAGTAAGAAGTAATGAAATATATGGTGCTTGGTCAATATGGCTAATATTTATTGCTGCTTTTGGAAGTGATACTGTAGCTTATTTTGTAGGTGTCAATTTCGGAAAACATAGGTTGGCTGAAAAATTGAGCCCTAAAAAAAGTATTGAAGGTTCTATAGGTGGTATTGTTGGAGCTATTGTACTTTGTATCATATATGGTGTTATTCTACTTAACTTAGAAAAATTATCAGATCCTATGAATCTTATTACTTTTGCACTTATTGGTGGAGTGGGGTCTATATTATCACAAATAGGTGATTTGGCTGCTTCAGCAATGAAAAGACAGAATAATATAAAAGATTTTGGTACCATAATGCCAGGTCATGGAGGTATTTTAGATAGGCTTGATAGTATTATATTTACAGCTCCATTTGTTTATTATATTTTAAGGTTTTTTATTATATAATGGTTAAAATTGATGTTGAACATAATTTTATTTTACTTATTTGATATAATTAGTTATACTAATAAATATATATTTTATATATAAAATTAAATAGTGGTGTTTGGAAGAGGAGAACAAATTGAAGAATATATCTATTTTAGGTTCGACTGGTTCAATAGGAAGGCAAACCATTGATATTGTAGGTAGGTTAGATAATATTAATGTTATAGGACTTACAGCTAATACAAATATAGATTTACTTGAGAATCAGATAAAAATTGTTAAACCAAGAGTTGTAGCAGTGATGGATGAAAAAAAAGCACGTATTCTGAAAAGTAGAGTTAATTCTAAAGTGGAAGTATTAAGTGGAATGGAAGGTCTTATTGCAGTTGCTACTTTGTCAGAGGTTGATATTGTAGTTACAGCTGTAGTAGGAATGATAGGTATTAGACCTACAGTAGCAGCTATAAAGGCTTCTAAGGATATAGCTTTAGCTAATAAAGAAACTTTAGTGACTGCTGGTTCAATAATAAGGGATTTAGTAAAGAAATATAAGGTTAATATTTTTCCTGTAGATAGTGAACATTCTGCTATATTTCAATGTCTAAAGGGAGAGAATAAGAAAGAAGTTAGTAAAATTCTATTAACAGCTTCTGGAGGACCTTTTAGAGGTAAAAGTAAAGAGAAATTAGAAGATATATCAATAGATCAAGCACTAAATCATCCTAATTGGTCAATGGGTCCCAAGATTACTGTAGATTCAGCTACACTTATGAATAAAGGACTAGAAGTAATAGAAGCAAAGTGGCTTTTTGATGTTACACCAAATCAAATAGAGGTTGTTGTACATCCACAAAGTATAATTCATTCTATGGTGGAATATAATGATGGTAGTATAATAGCACAATTGGGTGTCCCTGATATGAGGATTCCAATACAATATGCTCTTAATTATCCAAAACGTGTAGAAAATAATATTGATAGACTTGATATATTTCAAGTTGCTAAGCTAACTTTTGAAAAGCCTGATGTTAAGACATTCAGATGTTTAGGTCTGGCATATAAAGCACTGAATGAAGAAGGTTCAATACTATCAGTATTAAATGCGGCTAATGAGTTGGCAGTAAATAAATTTTTACACAATAAAATAAGCTTCTTAGAGATTCCTGACATAATAGAATATGCCATGGATGAGCATAAAAACGTATCAAATCCATCTTTAGATAATATATTTGAGGCTGAAAAAGAAACTTATGAGATTATTAGGAGTAGATGGGGATAGAGTAGTTAATAAGGAAGGGAATGAATGTTTATATGAATATAGTTGTTGCAATTTTAATATTTGGATTGCTCATTTTAGTTCATGAATTAGGTCACTTTCTGGCGGCAAGAAAAAATGGTATTCTTGTAGAAGAATTTGCTATAGGTATGGGTCCTAAATTATTTGGTATACAAAGAGAAGATACATTATACTCTATTAGATTGTTACCTTTTGGCGGTTACTGTAAAATGCTTGGGGAAGATGAAGAAGTAGAAGATGACCATAGAGCATTCTCTAACAAATCAGTAGGTGCTAGAATTGTAGTTGTTGTAGCAGGTGCAACTTTTAACATATTACTTGCATTTATTTTTTCGTGTTTGATAGTTGGAGGATTTGGAGCTGTTTCAACTACTATTGGTGAAGTTACGGAAAATTCTCCAGCAGATAATGCAGGGTTGATGGCAGGAGATAAAATAGTAAAAGTTGATAATCATAATATAGTAGCATATGAAGAAGTTGGTTTGTACATTAGTCTCAAAAAAGGTGAAAGTATTGATTTATCTTATAAAAGGGATGGAAATACTTATACAACCAATATAAAACCTGAGGCTGATAGTCAAGGTGATCTTAAGATAGGAATTACAGGTGAGTCTATTAAAAATGGTAATATACTGGAAATAATTAAATATGGCTTCATTAAAGTACTGTTCTGGATTAAGACAGTATTCATAAGTCTGGGTATGATTTTTAAGGGTCAAGTTACAAGACAAGATTTTGGTGGTCCAGTAAGAATTATATCAGAGATTAGTAAAGGTTATACTGCAAGTGTTCAATATGGAATAAAACAAGTGTTTTATGTAATTTCATCTTATATTGTTTTACTGAGTGCTAACCTTGGAATAATGAACTTATTACCGTTACCAGCTCTTGATGGTGGTAGACTTGTATTTCTACTTATTGAAGCGATCAGAAGAAAACCAATTAATAGAGAAAAGGAAGCATATGTTAATTTTATTGGATTTGTATTATTAATGGTATTAATGGTGTTTATATTATTTAATGATATTAGTAATGTATTTTGATATCAAGAAATGGAGACTGTCACATAATACAATTTTAATAGCTAATAGTTTCCGGTGAGTCTATTTAGCTTATTATCTAGTTCTGTAAATCAACAAATGTTATGCAGACATAAAAGTATTATGGGACAGTCTAAATTTATGTGCAAAAAGGAGGTAAAGTTATGTACAGAGATGATACAAAAGTAATTAAAATAGGTAATAGAGTTATAGGAGGAGGCAATCCTATACTTATTCAGTCAATGACCAATACGAAGACTAATGATGTGGAAGCAACGGTTAATCAGATATTGACATTAGAAGAAGAAGGCTGTGAAATAATAAGAGTTGCAGTTCCTGATATAGAAGCTGCAAAAGCAATCGATGAAATAAAAAAGAGGATACATATTCCATTGGTAACAGATATACATTTTGATTATAAATTAGCACTTATGTCTATGGATTATGGGGCTGACAAAATAAGAATTAATCCTTCTAATATAGGAAATCTAGAAAGGGTTAATAAAATAGTTGAAAGAGCTAAGATTGATAATATACCTATAAGAATTGGAATCAATAGTGGATCTGTCGAAAAAGAAATTCTTAATAAGTATGGACATGTTACTGCTGAAGGATTGGTTGAAAGTACAGTAAATAATGTTAAGATTATAGAAGATATGGGTTATGATAATATAGTTATATCTCTAAAATCATCCGATGTACCTATGGCTATTAAAGCCCATAAACTTGTTGCAGAATCTATCAAGTATCCTATTCATGTAGGTATAACAGAAGCAGGGACTGTATGGTCTGGTACGATTAAGTCTACAGTTGGATTAGGTGTTATTCTAGCAGAAGGAATAGGAGATACAGTTAGGGTTTCTTTGACTGGAGATACTGTAGAAGAAGTTAGGGTAGCTAAAAAGGTACTAGAGACACTTAATCTACGTGAAAGAAACCATATTGAGATTGTTTCTTGCCCTACATGTGGAAGAACACAAATAGACCTTATTAAATTAGCTAATATGGTTGAAAAAAGATTTGGTAAGCTTAATAAGAAATTGAAAATAGCTGTTATGGGTTGTGTAGTAAACGGACCTGGTGAAGCCAAAGAAGCTGATCTTGGTATAGCAGGTGGTAAGGGAGTCGGTCTTATCTTTAGAAAAGGGGAAATTATTAAAAAAGTTCCAGAAGATGAATTAATCGATGAACTTGCGAAAGAAATAGAAAGATTCACTGAGTAATTTAGTTTAGGAGTTGATTTTATATGAGCAAATGTTTTGTGGAAGTTTTTGACGACTTACATCTTAATGATAATATATCAACATACTTTAACGATGCACAGGTTAAACGTGTTGTTATTAATACAAAAGCTAAAGAATTACAAATATATGTGTCATTCAATAATATTGTTCATATAAAATTCATACGTCAAGTTGAAAAAGTAATAGAAAATAGTTTATGTATTAATTCAGATCTGACAGTTAAAATTATTAGTGAGTATAATGTACAATATGATTTAGATAAATTATTATTGCTATATAAGGACAGTATATTGTATGAGTTAAAACAATATAGTCCTATTTGTTTCGGTATTCTCAAGAAAGCTGATATTAAAGTCGATAATAATATTATTATAATTATACTTAATAATGATATAGGAGATTTTCTAAAACAAAAACAAGTTGATAGAAAAATCCAAGATGTGTTAAACAGTAGATTTAATTTAGATACGACAGTAGTATTTAAATTAAATAAAGAAGCTGAAGAAAGCAACAAGGAATTTGTTAAGAAAAGGGAAAAGAAGGAAAAAGAATTCGTTACTAAGATTTTAAGTAATAATCCTGTTTCTTCCAACAAATCAACATCAAAAAACAAGAAGCAACAGTCATCAAAAAATGTTGATGATAGTAAAATGATTTATGGGAGAAAATTCGGTGGTGAAATTACTCCTATAGATGAAATCAATAACGAAATTGATGATTTGATTTTTGATGGAATAATAATAAGCGTTGAAAGCAGAGAGATTAAGAATGATAAGTACATAGTTGCATTTGATCTGACTAATGATAAAGATTCAATTACAGCAAAATGTTTTATTAAAAAAGATCAATTTGAAGAAGATGTAAAAGAAAGACTTGTCAAAGGAAAAGTAGTTAGAGTAAAAGGAAATCTACAATTTGATACTTTTTCAAAAGAAATGACGGTTATGGCAAGAGCGATTATGGAAATAAATGATTTCAGAATCAAACGTCTGGACTTAAGTAAGGACAAAAGGGTGGAACTCCATGCGCATACTCAAATGAGCGATATGGATAGTGTGGTAAGTGCAACAGCTTTGGTTAAACAAGCTATTGCATGGGGCCATGATGCTATAGCTATAACAGATCATGGTGTTGTACAAGCTTTTCCAGAAGCGTTTCATACTGCTGGTGGTAGTAATATTAAGATTATATATGGAGTCGAAGCATATTTAGTAGATGATCTAAAGTCAATAATACAAAATTCCAATGGACAAAGTCTAGATGACGAATATGTAGTATTTGACTTAGAAACTACAGGTTTCTATGCCGGGAAAGATAGAATAACTGAAATTGGTGCAGTAAAAGTTAAACAAGGTGAGATTATTGACAAGTTCAGTACTTTTGTTAATCCTGAAAGAATTATACCTGAAGAAGTTGTTAAGCTAACAAGTATAACAGATGAGTTAGTAGCAGATGCTCCTACATATAAGCAAATTCTACCGAAGTTTATGGAATTTGTTGGTAATTCGATTTTAGTTGCTCATAATGCGGATTTTGATATCAATTTTATTAGGCATTTCTGTAAAGAACTAGATATAGAAGTGGATAATACAATTGTTGATACATTAGAGCTTAGTAGAGTGTTATTACCAGATTTGAAAAATTATAAACTTAATACCGTTACTAAAGAATTAAGTATCAAACTTGAAAACCATCATAGGGCAGTTGATGATGCTCTAGCAACAGCAAAAATTTTTGTTCAGTTTATCAATATGCTTAAGAATAAAAATATCTATGATTTAAATGAATTAGAAGATTATTCTCATGAAGCAACTAAAAATGTTAAAAAGCTAAAATATTATCATGCAATAATATTAGCTAAAAATCTTGTAGGACTTAGGAATTTATATGAATTAATTTCTAAATCCCATATTGAGTATTTTTTTAGAAAACCTAGAATACCTAAAAGTGTTTATTTAAAGTTTAAAGAAGGATTATTAATCGGTTCAGCCTGTGAAGCAGGAGAATTATACAAAGCTGTACTAGATGAAAAACCTAAGGAAGAGATTGACCGATTAGTGAATTTCTATGATTATCTAGAAATTCAACCATTAATGAATAATGAGTTCATGATTAGAAATGGAAGAGTTGATGGTGTTGAGGATCTTAAAGAAATCAACAGAAAAATAATAAAGCTTGGTGAAGAGCATAATAAACTTGTAGTAGGTACATGTGATGTACATTTTCTTAATCCTAGTGATGAAGTATATAGACGTATTATTATGGCAGGTCAAGGTTTTAAAGATGCAGATGCACAACCGCCTCTATACTTTAGAACTACTGAAGAAATGTTACAAGAGTTTTCTTATCTTGGTGATGATAAAGCTAGAGAAATTGTTATTGATAATACAAGAAAAATATCAGATATGATTGAAAAGATTGATCCTGTACCTCCTGATAAGTATCCACCTGTAATTGAAGGATCTGAAGAGAATCTAAAAGAAATATGTGAAAGCAAAGCTAAATCAATATATGGAGACCCATTACCTGATATAGTTGAAGAACGCTTAGAACGTGAACTTAATTCAATAATTTCTAATGGTTTTGCGGTTATGTATATCATAGCTCAAAAGCTAGTATGGAAATCTAACGAAGATGGGTATTTAGTTGGTTCTAGAGGTTCAGTTGGCTCATCGTTCGCAGCAACTATGGCTGGTATAACAGAGGTAAATCCTTTATCACCTCATTATATTTGTCCTAATTGCAAATATAGTGATTTTGATTCTGAGATAGTTAAAAAGAATGCAGGTAATTCAGGATGTGATTTACCAGATAAAAAATGTCCTAAGTGTGGTACTGATCTAATAAAAGAGGGGCATGATATACCATTTGAAACTTTCTTAGGATTTAAAGGAAACAAAGAGCCTGATATTGATCTTAACTTTTCAGGAGAATATCAAAGTAAAGCACATGACTATACAGAAGTCATTTTTGGTAAAGGTCATGTATTTAGAGCTGGAACCATTGGAACTTTGGCTGAAAAAACTGCTTATGGATTTGTTAAAAAGTATTTTGATGAAAAAGGCGTTAATGTTAGAAATGCTGAAGTTAATAGACTTGTAGCAGGTTGTACAGGTGCTAGACGTACAACAGGACAGCATCCAGGTGGAATTATAGTTGTTCCTACTAGTGAGGAAATATATAAATTCACTCCAGTTCAAAGACCAGCAAATGATATGACTACTAAAACAATAACAACACATTTTGATTATCACTCAATTGATCATAACCTTTTGAAACTTGATATATTAGGACATGATGATCCTACGATGATAAGAATGCTAGAAGATATTACTGGACTTGATGCTCAGAAAATAAGGCTTGATGAACCTAAAGTCGCTTCGTTATTTACAAGTACGAAAGCATTAGGGATAAAACCAGAAGATATAGATGGATGTCCGCTTGGTTCCCTTGGAATTCCAGAGTTTGGAACTGACTTTGTTATTCAGATGTTACTTGATACAAAACCTACAACTTTTTCAGAACTATGTAAAATATCAGTTCTATCTCATGGAACAGACGTATGGTTGAATAATGCACAAGAACTAATTAGGGATGGTAAAGCTACTATTGCAGAAGTAATATCATCTCGTGACGATATTATGGTATATCTAATAAATATGGGACTAGATAAAGAACTATCATTTACCATCATGGAAAGTGTAAGAAAAGGTAAAGGATTAAAACCTGAATGGGAAGAAATTATGACATCTAATGGTGTACCAGATTGGTATATATGGTCATGTAGACAAATTAAATATATGTTCCCTAAGGCACATGCTGTTGCATATGTAATGATGGCATATAGAATAGCTTACTTTAAAGTATACCATCCAGAGGCTTATTATGCTACTTATTTCAGTATCAGGGCATCAGACTTTGATTATGAATTAATGTGTAATGGTAAAGATAAAATTGATAATTATATTAAAGATTATAAAAGCAGACTTAATGAATTAACCAAGAAAGAAAAAGATACACTAAAAGATATGAAGATAGTTCAGGAGATGTATGCAAGGAAGATTAATTTTATTCCTATTGATTTATATAAGGTTAAATCCAAACTATTTCAAGTAATGGATGGAAGGATAATGCCTTCTCTAAGTGCTATTCAGGGACTTGGTGAAAAAGCTGCTGAGAATATTGTAAATGCTAGAGAAAATGGGATATTTTTATCTGTTGATGAACTGAGACAAAGAACAAAAATCAGCAAAACAGTAATTGAGATAATGAAACAGAATCATATAATAGATGGTATGCCAGAATCAAATCAACTGAGTTTGTTTTAATTATCGTGATATATGATAAACATAAAACAAATAGTGACTTTATAAAAGTATAATAGTGACTATATAATAACATAATAAGAACCATATATGGAAAGGAAGATTATAATATGGCAAAAAGAGAGCAATGGGGATCTAGAGTTGGTTTTATATTAGCAGCTATAGGTTCAGCTGTAGGTTTAGGGAATATATGGAGATTTCCTTATGCAGTAGCAGAAAATGGTGGAGGAGCATTTCTTATACCGTATTTCATAGCATTAATTACAGCAGGTATTCCAATTCTCATATTAGAATTTGGTCTAGGTCACAAAATGAGAACATCTGCACCGGGTATATTCGGAAGAATTAACTCAAAATGGCAGAAACTCGGTTGGTGGCAAACCATGATAGCATTTGCTATTTCAATATATTATATGGCTGTAATAGGTTGGTCATTAAGGTATGTGTTATTTGCATTTGATCTATCTTGGGGTAATGATACGAAAGATTTTTTCTTTAATAGCTTTTTACATGGAAATGGCTCAGCTTTTAACTTTACTTTTCATCTTGACTTATTAATTCCAATAATATTGATTTGGTTAATTAACTTTGGTGTAATAGCTTTTGGAGTTAAAAAAGGAATTGAAAAAGCTACTAAAGTATTTATGCCAATTCTATTCTTGGCAATTGTAATTATTACAATTCGTGGATTAACATTACCAGGAGCTCTTGATGGACTTAATTATTTCTTCAAGCCTGATTTCAGTAAGATATTAGATGGTCGTGTATGGATTGCTGCATATGGACAAATATTCTATTCATTAAGTATATGTTTTGGTATAATGTTAGCTTATTCAAGTTACTTACCAAAAAAATCAGATATAGTAAATAATGCTTTTATTACTGCTTTCGGTAACTGCTCATTTAGTCTTTTATCTGGAATAGCTGTTTTCAGTATACTTGGGAATATGGCTTTAAATAATGGTAAAGCTGTTGCTGACGTTGCTACAGATGGTGTAGGATTGGCATTTGTTGTTTTCCCATCAGCAATAAATGGGTTACCTAATTTCAATCAAATATTTGGTGTATTATTCTTTTTATCCTTATTCTTTGCAGGTGTTTCATCAAGTATTTCAATTATTGAGACAGTAATTTCTGCTGTAACGGATAAATTTAATATCAAAAGAATTACCGCACTTTCAATTATTTGTAGTATAGGATTAGTATTATCCTTAGTCTATGCAACAGGTGCTGGATTATATGTACTTGACATTGCAGATTATTTCTTGAATAATTATGGTGTAGCTGTAGCAGGACTTATTGAAACAATATTGATTACATGGTTCTTTAACATTAGAAGTATCAAAGACTATGTTAATCCAATATCTGATTTTGCTATTGGTAATTGGTGGATTGTATCTATTAAATATGTTACACCATTATTACTTGGCGTAATGACAATACTTAAGATTATTGATGATGTTACTAAACCTTATGGAGGTTATCCAACAAAAGCACTCATGATATATGGAATTGGAATTATGGTTATGACAGTTGCTGTTGGTTTCATAATTTCATCCTTAAAAGGTTCTAAAAGTTTTGAAGCATCAATGAAAAAAAGGAGTGAAAAATAATGGAATTCGATTCAATAATATTCTGCATATTTAGTATATTGTTTTTATGGGGCGGTTTTGCTACTTGCCTTAGAATTGCATTAAAAAACAATAAATTTGAGGCTTAGAGTTTAGTAAGTTAAACTATTAATGATATATAAGTTTAAAGGGACTATGTGATATCTTCCATAGTCCCTTATTAAAATGAATTGAAATTTATTAAATATTAACAAATAAGTAAAAGAAATGTCTATTATTAGTAATTAAATATTCCGTTACTATAGATTATATACATAACTGTTAAATTATGTTAAAATTAATATATTGTTTACAAATAAAAATTATGATTAACATACTATTATTTGGAGGGAAGTCATGAAAGAAATTAATATTTATACTGATGGAGCATGTAGAGGTAATCCTGATGGACCTGGAGGTTATGGTGTTGTTCTTGAATATTTAGATAAATCAGGAGATAAACATATAAAAGAATTATCGTGTGGATATAAAAGTACTACTAATAATAGAATGGAACTAATGGGGGTTCTCAAGGCATTAGAAGCCCTGAATAAGCCTTGTAAAGTTGAACTATATACCGATTCACAATATATAGTTAATTCTTTTAATAAAGGGTGGCTAGATAACTGGATTAAGAACAATTGGAAAAGAGGTAAAAATAAAAAAGAAGATGTCAAGAATGTAGATTTATGGAAAAGAATAATAGATGCAATGAGAAATCATGAAGTTGCTTTTAACTGGGTTAAGGGACATGCTTCTCATCCACAAAATGAAAGATGTGATTTTTTAGCAACCAGTGCGGCTGATGGCGATAATCTGGTTGAAGATGAAAGACTATAAAATGAATACCAATTCATAAGCGCTTTTTTCATAAGATTACGTGGAGAAAAATAGAGTTGGTTGTGTACGTGAACTGTTATATAATACATTTTAGATATTAGTATTATGTAACAGTTAATTTATGTTAATATAATTTTAGTGACATATTCATTCTGATATACAGTTATATTTTATTAACAATAAATCATATATTATAAAAAACTAGGATTATTATGTGGATATGAAAAATACTATATTTAGATTGTTGATTGTTATTTTTATTATTGCATTTTTTAATTCAATGCTACTAGAAAAATTATATAATAGAGAAGATAAATTAAAATATATACAGATTAAAACTATGGAAGAAGCAGAAAGAATTGCTGAATTTAATGTAACAGACGAATCGATTAAAGAAATAAAAGCGTATTGCGATACTAATGATATAGATTTTATTGAATTCTTTTCTTCATATATGAAGTATAATAATTATGAAGTCGATAGCGTTTCCTATGATTATAATGAAGAATATTATCAAGGTGTTAATGATATCGATGCAGTCAAAAAGTTATATAGTATGGTTTTATCTGATATTCAATATTTTCCTATACCAAAAAACAAAAAAGATGACTCAAGAAATTATTGGTATTGTAATTCTTGGTTGGCAGATAGGTCATATGGTGGTGAGAGAAAGCATTATGGGACAGATATCATGGATACTGAAAACGAAAGAGGATATTTTCCAATAGTCAGTATGACAGATGGTAAGGTTGAAAAGATAGGGTGGTTGGAACTTGGAGGTTGGAGAATAGGAATAAGAGCAGAACATGGAGGATATTTTTATTATGCTCATTTAGATAAATATGCAAAAGGTATTAAAAAAGGAAGCAGTGTAAAGGCTGGTGATATAATAGGCTATATGGGTGACAGTGGATATGGTGAAGAAGGTACATGTGGAAAATTTGAAGTTCACCTACACTTAGGAATTTCCTTGCCTATAGAATATATATCTGATGAATTTTGGATTAATCCATACTGGATTCTAAGATATATGGAAGATAGTAAAATTACTAAAAGTTTTTAGATGTAATAATTATAATTTTCATACAACATATGGTATAATATACATGTAGTAGATTGTTATGGATTAGGTTTAAATATTTACAAGGAGTTGGTGCAACTTGGAAATTCAATTATGGAGGCAAATATTAATTCCATATCAACAGGCAGTAGAAGAGTTGAAAGTTAAATTTGCTAGTATAGTACATGAAAACAGAAGATTAGGACAGTATTCACCTATTGAATATGTTACTGGAAGAGTTAAAAAAATATCTAATATATTAGAAAAAGCTAAGAAAAAAAATATACCTATAAATCAAATTGAAGATAAGATAGATGATATAGCTGGTATAAGAATCCTTTGCCAATTTGTTGAAGATATCGATAAGGTAGTTGCTATAATAAGAAGCAGAAAAGATATGGAAATCAAAGATGAAATAGATTATATATCAAACACTAAGAAAAGTGGCTATAGAAGTTATCACATTATTGTATATTATGATGTTCATACAGCTCTTGGTGCTAAGAGAATAAAAGCTGAGATTCAGATAAGAACTTTATCTATGAATTTCTGGGCAACCATAGAACATTCATTACAGTATAAATATGAACACAACATTCCTGAAGATATTCAAGAAAGATTGATGAATGCAGCAGAAGCAGCGTTTAAATTAGATAAAGAGATGTCTATAATTAGGAATGAAATAATAAAAGCTCAGAATTTATTTCAATTAAAATCCAGTGTTATAGCTGATATACTTAATAATATACAGAATCTGCATAAAGTATGTGATGATATAAAAGAAGTGGAACATATTCAGGAAGAGTTTTATGATTTATGGGACAAAGGTAATTTTGAACAGCTTGATAAATTTAACAAGAGACTAGATATGCTAGCAGCTGGATACAAAGCTCAAAGTTTAAATTAATAATTATATAGCTGTAATCACCAGATATTCGATGAAAGGATGTTTATATGATTTATGCAATAGGTGATTTGCATTTAGGTTTTAGTAATGATAAGCCTATGAATGTTTTTGGAAAAAATTGGGACAAACATTATATTAAGATTAAAGAGGATTGGGAAAGAAGAGTTAAAGATGACGATCTGGTATTGGTTCCTGGGGATATATCATGGGCTATGAAACTAGAAGAAGCAAAAAAAGATATTGATTTCATAAAAAGACTTCCGGGAAGAAAAATATTAGTAAAAGGTAATCATGATTATTGGTGGAGCTCTCTTAATAAAGTATCTACAATGTATAAAGAATTAGAGTTCATACAAAACAATAGTATAATCTATAACGATATAGCCATTTGTGGTACTAGAGGATGGATATGTCCTAATAAAGTTAAGTTTACCGAAGATGACGAAAAATTATATTATCGAGAAGTCAATCGTACTAAAATAGCTTTAGATAATGCAAGAAAACATGCTGATAAAATATATGTTATGACACATTTTCCACCTACAAATGACAAACTGGAACCATCTGAATTCACAAAATTATATGATGAGTATAACGTTGATAAGGTAATATATGGACATCTACACGGAAAAGAAAGTTTTAAGATGGGACTTCAAGGAATAAGAGATGATGTAGAGTATATATTAGTATCTTGTGATTATCTTGATTTTAAGTTGAAAATAATTGATAAATAAAAAAGATGTTAATAGCAGTTTTAACATAGAGAGGAGATTAACATTTGATTTTACCTGAAATATATTTAGCTAGAATGAAAGAATTATTAAAAGATGAATATAATGATTATATTACATCTTTTGATAAAGAACGTTATTATGGTCTACGAATAAATAATCTTAAAATAGATACTACTGATTTTGTAAAACTTTCCCCTTTCAATTTAGATAAAATTCATTGGACTTCCAATGGATATTATTATGGAAATAATGATAAACCTTCAAAACACCCATATTATTATGCTGGACTTTATTATTTACAAGAACCTAGTGCAATGACTCCAGCAGAATTATTCAAAATAGACCTAAATGATAAAGTACTTGATTTATGTGCTGCACCAGGAGGTAAAAGTACGGAACTAGGTGCAAAGTTAAAAGGTACAGGGGTCCTTGTATGTAATGATATAAGTGCTTCTAGAGCCAAAGCATTACTTAAAAACATTGAATTATCAGGAATAAGTAATAGTTTGGTACTTAGCGAAACTCCAGAGAAATTGAGCAGTTATTTTCCTGAGTATTTTGATAAAATATTAATAGATGCTCCTTGTTCAGGGGAAGGGATGTTTCGTAAAGATACTTCAATGATAAAAAATTGGAGCGAAGAATCAGTAAAGAATTATAGTAATATTCAGCGAACCATTCTTCCACATGCGGCAAGCATGTTAAAATCAGGTGGTTATATGATGTATTCTACTTGTACATTCTCACCTGAGGAAAATGAACAAACAATCAGTCGTTTCCTAAATGATCACAAAGAATTTGAATTGGTTGATCTACCTGATTTTAAAGGATTCGATAGAGGTAGATCTGAATATGCTTTTGGTTATGAGTATGATTTTAGTAAAGCAGTTAGATTATGGCCACACAAGATTAAAGGTGAGGGCCATTTTGTTGCGCTATTGTATAAGAAGGATGAAGCTTCTAGTTATAGATGTAAAATATATAATAGTAATATAAAAGAAAAAGACATCGAGTTATTTAGTAAGTTTAAAAAAGAATTTCTGAATATTGATTTTGACATTAAAAGGTTGAGCATAATAAAAGATAAATTATACTATATGCCAGATGAGATACCAAGTTTAAAAGGTCTTCGTTTGTTAAGGACAGGTCTATATCTAGGAGATATCAAGAAAAATAGATTTGAACCATCACAAGCTTTAGCTTCTTCATTAAAAATCAAACAATTTAATAATGTTATTGATTTAGAGGTTAATGATGATAAAGTCATAAGATACCTAAAAGGTGAAACATTACAATTACAAGGAATGAATGGATGGAATTTAATTTGTGTAGACAATTACCCTTTAGGTTTTGCCAAGAAATCAAATAATCTATTAAAGAATAAATATTATTCTGGTTGGAGATGGATGTAATTAGTTATAGGAAAATGCTATGGTAATATGTTATAATTAGATAATTCAACCTACTTAGTATAGAATAGCAGAGAGATAACAAGATATCTTAATAAATAATGGTTGAACTTGTAAAATAAGTACTTGTTGAAATTACTATAAATACTTAATGAGAAGGGTGATGAAAATGTTAACAAATATAAAAGCCGTATTATTTGATTTAGACGGAACCTTGGTTGATTCAATGTGGCTTTGGAAATCAATTGATATAGAATATCTCGGTAGATACAATATAGAATTACCAGAAAAACTAGAAGACAAGATAGAAGGAATGAGCTTTACGGAAACGGCGAACTACTTTAAGGAAACCTTTAATATACCGGAATCGATAGAAGAGATAAAAAAGACTTGGAATGATATGGCATGGGATTATTATGTTAATAAGGTTGGATTGAAAAATGGCATTATGGAATTTCTTGAGTATCTGATAAAAAACAATATTACAATAGGTATTGGTTCAAGTAATTCAATAGACCTTGTTAATGTGGTATTGAAGAAGTATAATATGATTGACTATTTTACAACAATAAGAACATCATGTGAAGTAGATAGGGGTAAACCTTTTCCAGATATATATTTGAAAGTTGCAGAAGATTTGAAGGTGAAACCTGAAGAATGTCTTGTTTTTGAAGATATACCTAAAGGAATTATAGCCGGAAAAGATGCAGGAATGAAAGTATGTGCAATATATGATGATTATTCCAAGAGTTTGGATGATGAAAAGAGAAGATTAGCAGATTATTATATAAAAGATTATAATGAACTATTATCAATCTTTGGCAAAGTTCAAGAAGCTTAAAAATATTGAGTATAAATAGAGAATAATAGGGTAGGAAATAAAAATGGAAGAAATTAATATTTTAGTTGTAGAAGATGAAAAAGAAATATCTGAATTAATAAAAACCAATTTAGAAAAAGAAGGTTTTAGTGTATATCAGGCTTATGATGGGAAAATTGGGTTGAATATGGCATTAACTAAAGATATTCAAATAGTAATTTTGGATATCATGTTACCTAATATGGATGGATTAGAAGTATGTAGGCAGATTAGGACCAAAAAAAATGTCCCAATAATAATGTTGAGTGCAAAATCACAGGATATAGATAAGATAGTTGGACTTAGCATTGGAGCAGATGATTATATATGTAAGCCTTTCAATATGATGGAACTTAATGCCAGAATACGTTCACAACTCAGAAGATATCTATATCTTAACGATAGTAATATAAATAAGAATAATACAATTATGGTTAAAGATTTGATGATAGATCTAGAGAGCCATGAAGTTTCTATAGGAGATGAAGAAATTAAATTAACCCCTACAGAATACGATATATTAGTTTTATTAGCTAAAAATATTGGCAAGGTTTTTAGTAGTGAAAAAATATTTGAAGAAATATGGGAAGATAAATATTATGAAACCAACAATAATGTTATGGTTCATATAAGAAATATAAGGGAAAAGCTAAATGATAATTCTAAGGACCCAAGATATATAAAAACCATATGGGGAGTTGGATATAAAATTGAAAAATAGATTTCTCAAAAGTATTAGATTCAAAGTTGTTATTATCTGTATAGAAAGCTTTTTGTTGAGTGCTGCTACATTATATATTATATATCAAATCCTTTATATAAACAGATATAAAGGATTTGTAAGAAATGTATATGATATATTGATGGAATATACTACAATACAAGGATTGATTATTTTTACCTTGGTATTCTTGTTTATAATATATTTATTAATCTTGGTGTCTAGGATAATTAGATATATTGATAAAATATCTATAGGTGTCAATGAAATAGCAAAAGGTAATTTTGATAATAAAATAGACAAAATCTCCAATGATGAATTAGGACAGTTATCTAAAAATATCAATAATATGTCAGATCAGATACAGAATCTAATTAAACAACAACAGCAAATAACAGAAAGTAAGAACTACTTGATAACAGGTTTATCACATGATCTAAAAACACCTCTGACTTCAATATATGGATACCTGGAATTAATTAATAATGATAAGTATAAAGATGAAGTTGAGTTAAGATATTATACTGATATAGCTTTTAGGAAGACTATTCAATTGAAGAACATGATAGAACAATTATTTACCTATACTAAATACAATTCTTCAAGTATGAAAATAAATAAAGTCACTATTAATGTAAAAGAAATGCTTAATCAATTAGTAGTAGAATACTATCCTTATTTTCTAAAACAAAATCTGGAATGTAGATTGAAATTTAATGAAGAAAAATATGAAATAAATGCGGATAGTGATCTATTGTTTCGTGTTTTTGAAAATCTGATTTCCAATGCGGTAAGATATAGTGGAGAAAATAGTAAATATATTGATATTAAAATAGAATCAAAGGGTGGCAAAATATATATTCATTTCATTAATTATGATAATATGATACCTGCATATGAACAGCAGTTTATTTTTAATAGATTCTATAAAATTGAGCAAGCTAGAGATTATGACTTTAATAGTTCTGGTTTAGGTCTTAATATAGCCAAGACGATAGTGGAGTTAAATAATGGTAAAATAGGTGTAGTCAGTAAAGATAACAAGACTATATTTACAGTTGCATTTAACAAGTTGATAGATAAATAAAGTCTAGTAAAGGAAAGATAAAAATGACTAAAGATTATTTGCCCATAAGTAGAGCAGACATGGAAAAAAGAGGTTGGAAAGAGGTAGATTTTGCTTTTATTAGTGGAGATGCATATGTAGATCATCCCTCTTTTGGAGTAGCTATAATAAGCAGATATTTGGAAGCTTATGGATATAAAGTAGGTATTATTCCACAACCACGATGGGATACGACAGAAGATATTACTGTTTTTGGAAGACCTAGATTAGGGTTTCTAGTAACAGCTGGTAATATTGATTCAATGGTTAATCATTATAGTGTTGCAAAAAAAAGAAGACAAAAAGATGCGTATACTCCAGGTGGAGTAATAGGTAAAAGACCTGATAGAGCAACAATCGTTTATGCTAATTTGATTAAAAGAGTATATAAAGATGTTCCCGTTATTTTAGGTGGAATAGAAGCCAGTTTGAGAAGACTAGCTCATTATGATTACTGGAACAATAAGATAAAACGTTCTATATTACTTGATTCACAAGCTGATATTTTATTATACGGCATGGGTGAAAAGTCTATTATTGAGTTAGCTGATGCTCTAGATAGTGGGATTTATGTTAAGGATATAACTTATATAAAAGGGATTGCATATAAGGCTAAGAATCTTGATAGTGTTTACGATTATATTAAATTACCATCATATCAAGATATTAACGGTGACAAGAAAAAATATGCAGAAAGTTTTATGGTTCAATATAACAATACTGATTTCTATAATGGAAAGAGATTAGCTGAAAAGTACAAAGATAATGAATATATCATTCAAAATCCTCCCTCAACGCCATTGAGTCAATCAGAGATGGATAGTGTTTATGCATTACCATATATGAGAGATTATCATCCTGTGTATGAAAAAGATGGAGGAGTCCCTGCGATAAAAGAAGTGAAATTTAGTTTGATCAGTAATAGAGGTTGTTTTGGAGGGTGTAGTTTTTGTGCTCTTACGTTTCATCAAGGGAGAGTTGTCCAGACTAGAAGCCATAAATCTATAGTCGATGAAGCCAAAGATATAATAGGGGACAAAGATTTTAAGGGATATATTCACGATGTAGGTGGACCTACTGCTAACTTTAGACATGCTGCATGTGAAAAACAATTAAAATATGGTGCATGTAAAGATAAACAATGTCTATTTCCTCAGCCTTGTAATAATTTAAAAGTAGACCATTCAGACTATCTAAGTCTACTAAGAAAATTAAGAGAATTACCTAAGGTTAAAAAAGTTTTTGTGCGTTCAGGAATTAGATTTGATTATCTTATGAAAGATAAAGATGATACTTTTTTCAAAGAATTAGTTCAACATCATGTGTCAGGACAATTAAAAGTTGCTCCAGAACATATATCTGATAAAGTTTTAGAAAAAATGGGAAAACCGAAGGTTGAGATATATAATGAGTTTGTAAAAAAATACAACAATATAAATAAGAAATTAAATAAAAAACAATACTTAGTTCCATACCTTATGTCAAGTCACCCAGGATCTGATTTAAAACAGGCAGTAGAACTTGCGGTTTATTTAAGAGATCTTGGATACATGCCAGAGCAGGTACAGGATTTTTATCCTACACCTTCAACTTTATCAACATGTATGTATTATACTGAGCTTGATCCTAGAACTATGGAAAAAGTATTCGTACCAAAGTCTCCACATGAAAAAGCTATGCAGAGAGCTCTTATTCAATATAGGAATCCTAAGAATTATAGACTTGTTCATGAAGCTTTGATTTTAACTGGAAGAGAAGATTTAATTGGGTATGATAAGAATTGTCTTATTAGACCAAAAATAAATAAAGGTAATTATAGTAGTAAAAGAATAGATGATAGCGATATTAGTAACACTAAGAAAGTTAAGAGAAAAAAGAAAACAATACGTAACGTTCATAAAAAGAAAAACACTAGGTAAGGAGTTGATATTCATGAAGAAAATTGCTGTTATAACAGGTGCTTCATCAGGTTTCGGTAGGGAATTTGTTAAACAAATATGTATGTCAAAAGGTTATAATTTTGATGAAATTTGGATTATAGCCAGAAGAAAAGAAAGACTGACTAATTTAGCAAGTAAATTTCCTAAGCAAATTTTTAAGATATTAGATCTGGACTTGGCAGATGAAAAGTGCTTGCAGAAATATAAAAACATTCTACAACAGGAAAAACCTAATGTGAAATTGCTTATTAATAATGCTGGTCTAGGTAAAGTAGGTTGTTTTGATAAAATTGCTTTAGATGATAACATGAATATGATAGATGTCAATATCAAAGCTCTAACATATATCACACATGTAACTCTTAAATATATGAGAAAATCATCTAGAATCATACACATTGCATCTTCCGCTGCTTTTTTACCTCAACCTAAGTTTGCAGTATATGCTGCGACTAAATCATATGTTTTAAGCTTTTCAAGAGCTCTTGAAAGAGAATTAAATGATAGAGGAATATATGTTACAGCCGTTTGTCCAGGGCCTGTAGAAACAGAATTCTTCAAAGTAGCTTCTAATAATGAGACACCTAAGTCATTTAAAAGATTTTTCTTTGAACCTGCCAACTTAGTGGTCAGTAAAGCATTATATGATTCAAGAAGAGGTAATCATATTTCAATACAAGGTAAAAGTATGAAAGGATTACAGATATTATCTAAAGTAATTCCACATAGTTTTTTATTAAAGTTTATTAAATGATTATATTTGTACAATTATATTAATTAGATTAATAAAGTGAATAAATGTAAATATATATAAATGCCATATTTGGTAATTTATGGTATAATGTGTTTGTATTATATTGTGTTGTAAATATGGAAGTGGTAGGAAAAATATGCGAAAGAAAAAAAAGAAAATAAAGATAAAGAGTGTTTTAGCTTCTATTCTTGCATTAGCTTTTCTATTTTTTTTCCAAGTAGATGTTAATGATAAAAATGTTAATCAAGCTAAAGAATTATTTCAAACTGTAAAAAGTATATTTTGTAGTATTACTATTGATACCAATTATGAGGTTGGTGTTGTTAGTAGAGTTGTAGATGGAGATACAGTTGTTATTACACTTAATGGAAAAGAAGAAAAAGTTAGATTCATAGGGGTTAATACACCTGAATCAGTAGGACGTTATGCTAAAAAACCTCAGCCTTATGGAAAAGAAGCAAGTAATTATACTAAAAAACATCTAGATGGAAAAACAGTATATCTTGAAAAAGATGTTAGCGATACAGATAAATATGGTAGGTTATTACGTTACATATGGCTCGAAGAGCCTGATAAATCAAAGTTAGAAGAAAAAATGTATAATGCCATTCTTTTAAAAGAAGGATATGCAAGTGTTATGACTTATCCACCAGATGTCAAGTATTCTAAGATATTTGTTGAAATTGAAAAAAATGCTAGAGATAATAATATAGGATTATGGAAGAACAAAAAGTGAACCAGCTAATTATAGCTGGTTTTATTTAATAAAGTTTTTATATATGCACAGCAATAATGATGTTGTTAAATGTTTATATAATATACTGCAAAACAAATTATTAATTATAAAGTATATTTTTGCAACTATTGTTGCAAGTATTTGCGCTTGTATATTTATTATAATAGTTTTATTATTATTATATAAAAATTGTTGAAAATAACAGGAGCGTGATTGGTAGATAATGGATTAAAATTCAAAGGACGGTGATAATAAGTGAGAGACTTACGTGAAATAAAATATTTTTTACTAGATATGGATGGTACTTTCTATTTAGGCGATGAACTTATTGATGGTTCCATGGATTTTTTGGATATTCTTAAAATGCAGGACAAAGATTTTCTATTCTTGACTAATAATTCTTCAAAGAATAGAATGGCTTATGTAGAAAAATTGAAGAGATTAGGCTGTGAGTTGGAACCAGATAAAGTATTTACTTCTGGAGAAGCAACAACAATATATCTGAAAAACATGAAGCCAAAAGCGAAGATATTGTTATTAGGAACGCCTTTGTTAGAAGAAGAATTCATTGATGCAGGTTTTGAACTTGTGAAAGGGAGAGGCGAATCTCCAGATTATGTTGTGTTAGGGTTCGATACTACCATTACATATGAGAAATTATGGATAGCGTGTGATTATATAAGAGAAGGAATACCTTATATCGCTACTCACCCAGATTATAATTGTCCGCTTGAAGGTGGAAAGTTTATGCCTGATGCAGGTGCAATGATAGATTTTATTGCAGCTTCAACAGGTAGAAGACCTCATGTAATCGGAAAACCCAATGCTGATATCATTAATGTGATCTGTGATAAATATGGTTACAATAAAGAAGATATTGCTATGGTAGGTGATAGATTATATACTGATATCAAAACTGGGATAAATGCTGATATAGCTACAGTCGTTGTTCTATCTGGGGAAACAAGCAGAATCCAATATGAAGAATCAGATATAGATGCTGATTTTGTTTATCCATCTTTAAAAGAATTAGGAGAAGATTTGAAAAGACTAAAATGATAAAAGAAAAGCCAGCTGTTATGCTGGCTATAATTTTGTAACCATAACATAGTTATACATCAATATGAAATGACAAACACTTCCGCCTAGTACAAATAGGTGAAACAGTTCATGAAAACCAAATTTCTTAGAATTAAAATTAGGCCATTTCAATCCATATATGATACCACCAATAGTATATATTATTCCTCCTACAATTAGCCACATGAATCCATTTGCAGGTAAGTTTTCTTTTATTTGTCCCATTGCTAGAACTGCTGACCAACCCATAATTATATATATGGCTGCTGAAAACCAACTAGGTGCGTTTATCCAGAATATCTTCAACAGAACGCCTGCTACTGCGGTACACCAGACTATGGTAAGTAGTGTATATCCGAAGCCATCTCTAAGAGGTACTAGACATATTGGAGTATAAGTTCCAGCGATCAATACAAAAATCATCATATGATCTATTCTTCTTAGAATAACGCTTAATGATTTGGGTTTTTCAATGATATGATAAACAGTACTTGCTGTATACAATAACACGAGGCTAACACCGAACAATGAAAAAGATAGAGTATGCCATATTGTTGCCACGTTCAATGATTTCCATATTAAAAATATAACTCCTATTAATGAGACTACTGCTCCAATGAAATGTGTTAATGCACTTATTGGGTCTTTTACTTTAAATTTCATAAAATCTTCCTTTCCGATAATATATATATTTTGATTACAATATTTCTAGTAAGATTGATAGTAAATATTATGTAAATTGCATGTAATGAGCATGTGATGTATAGTGGTTAAATTAAACTTAACATGTAGTATTAATAACTACATAAAATGATATAAGTATAATACCACATGTTTCTATTCAATTCAATACTCTTTTTATAATTATTAGATAAATTTTTCATAGATATATGTTAATATCATTAGCCTATACAGAAAATAAATATAATTGTCAAACGATAACATATTATCGGGTATATTATAAATATTACCAATATTACAAGTCTTTATTAGAAATCAAAAAATATAAGGAGATATTGACAAGTATTTTAAAAATATAGTATTATTTTAATATATAAATAAATAAGTTTGGAGAATATATATTATGGATAATAATCAATTGATTGAAAATTATGTTGATTCTATTGTGTATGAACTGGATATTAAGAATAGAAAAGAAATTAAAGAAGAACTTGAAAGTGTCATATTACATATATTGACTGTTGAATGTGGTAGTGAAACTCCACAAAAAGAAGATGTGCTAAGAGTATTGAAAAGATTGGGAAATACCAATTTCAATAGCAAAAGACATTTTATAAGCGGAATATATTATCATAAATATAAGATAACCGTTAGAACATTAGTATTCATTACATGCGTCATAATAACACTTATTAATCTAACGGATTATTTAATAAATCATATAGATTCATATGAATTCATTAGTAATATATTTGTATATAATGTTATTGGTATTTCAATAGTTTTTACAGGTATAACAATTTTTTACTGTTTACTGGAAAGATATAGAATGAATTTTGAAAAAGAAATATTTTATAGTACTTGTAGTGATAAAACTGAATTGATAAAAGACAAAGATAGAATCCAAATTTATGAACCCATCTTGGATATTATAATATCATTATTGTTTACTGTAATTTTTACTGGTAAATTTTCATTTGTTGAGAAAATGTTTAGAAATACTGGGGTTTATTACATGATAGATTTCAAGGAATTGAATAAGCTATGGTATTTAATTGTGAGCGTTGGGATTTTAGGAATAGTAATAGCAATTGTTAAAATCATTGATGGTAGATATACCAAAAGAGTAATGGTAGTATCTATAGCAATAAACTTATTGATGATTATGGTCACCATTATAATTTGTAATGAAAATACGGTATTATCCAAATTTAATCTTGTGAGATTGATAATTATTACAGTAATTGTAGGCGATACTGTAATTACTATGAAAAAGGGTCTGAAAGAAAAAGATGCTATCAGTAATAATCACATATCTCAATAATCTCAACGGGATAATTTTTTTCAACAAAATCAACTATATTGTTGAAAATATGTTCATTCTTATTGCTGTTATTGCTGACTATTGAAAGACCAAGAATAGCTTTATTCAATACATCATGTTCTTTTACTTCAGCAATACTTACGTTGAATTTATTGTGGGTTTTATGAATTATACTTTTTATGATACTTCTTTTATCTTTCAGTGAATAAGAATCAAACAATAATAGAGTTATGATTGCGCTTTTTACATTCATTAATATCACCTGTAGTTATTTTTTGTATTGGTTATATTGCATATTTTTAATTAGTATTTGAGATTATTTGACCATTATGAATGACGTAGCTTAGGTTGGTTAATATATCAATATTTTCTAAGGGATTTTCTTTGCAAATTATTAAATCAGCTATTTTACCTTCCGCTATTGAACCTAATCTATCATCAACATCACATGATTTTGCGGCATTGATTGTAGCAGACCTAATAATATCAATATTTGATATACCGGCTTCTTTGTATGTAGTTACTTCTGTTATAGGAAATTCATCATCAAATTTAATATCAAATCCATCATAATCTGTACCAAATACGACAGTTCCTCCAGCATTATAGAATCTTTTAAGATTGTCTATAGCTATATCATAATAATCAAGACTATATTTATTACTGACACCTTTCCATAGTTCCATAGTTGGTATCCAAGTAACTCCTTTATCAATAAGTGCTTTTATATCTTCGTCATTTACATTCCCAATAATCATATGAGCTATTTCATCCACATTTCCATCGAGTACTAGAGGTATGTTGTAGGAATTAGTTACATGGGCAGTTACTTTTAAGTTGTTGTCATGAGCTGTCTTTGTTATTGCTTTAATTTCATCCAATTCTAACATATTGTATGTCTTCCGATTAATAGAGTCTTCTATACTTATTTTGATGACATCAACGCCCAATGGTATGTGGTGTTCAACAGCTTCGATTGCCTCATTAACAGACTCAATGAAATAGCGACCATATCCATTTGGTTTTGTTATTATTGGAGTGGAAGTGAAAAGTGTACAATTAGCATTGTCATTATTCAATTCTGATTTCATCTTTGTTAGAGTTCCATTATCAAAATCATTCATAGTTCTAACAGCTGTGACACCGTTTTTTGCCCATTTTTGTAATTGCACATAATCATCTGTACTAGATAAATGAACATGAGCATTTATAAAACCGGGCAAGATATATTGGTGATTGATGTCTAAGGTTTCATTGAAGGTATATTTTTTATTATTATTGAATACAATGTCAATAATGTTATGATTGTTAACCACAATAGTACCATTTTTTTTAATGGTACCGCTTTCTACATCCACAATAGAGCAATTAGTAATTCCTAAGTCAACAGATTTATCTTTGCTTTTTGTACAACTAACCAGTAGAAGTAATAAAAATATAATGAATAATAAAATCTTTTTCATTCGATTGCCTCCCTATATAATTTTTTGAAATTATTATGGCTTTTGAATCATCGCGAGTAGGTCAATAGGTTGATTTAGAAGTGTTCTTCTTTGCATAAACTTATAATATCATATAAATAATATATTAGCTATTGATAATTAGATTTATCTATTGACAAACTGATAATAATAGATATAATATAGTATAACTTAATACCCGAAAGACATAGAAAAGAAGAGTAGATAATGGATTATTTTACAGAGACCCCGTTAGCTGAGAAAGGGATTTATGAATTTATCGAACATGATCTTGGAGTTGCGCACCGATACATTAGTTTAGGCTGCGACGGGATTGCCCGTTATAGTGATAGAGTATAACTTAGGTCATTTCCTAGGCGTACTTGATGAGTTCTGTATTGTGAGATACAGATGAACTGGGGTGGTACCACGAAGATGCATTTTAGCACTCGTCCTCGGAAATATAGATTTCCGGGAGGTGAGTGCTTTATTATTTCTGTATATTATTAGACCGATTATCGGTAATTACGATTAGAGAAAATTTTAATAGAAAGAGGTAATAGAATGAATGTATTAATTAGTGGTGCATGGGTTTATGCAAATGGTTCTTTACACATTGGTCATATAGCATCTCTTATATCAGGAGATGTCATTGCAAGATATTATAGACAAAAAGGTGATAATGTTTGTTATGTTTCTGGTAGCGATTGCTACGGAACACCTATATCCATAAAAGCTAAGAAAGAAAAGAGAGCTCCATTAGAAATAGCCGAGTACTATCATAATGAATTCGTGAAATGCTTTAATGAACTAGGATTTACTTATGATTACTATGGTAAGACGACAAGTGATGAACATAAAGAATTTGTTCTAGATTTTCATAAGAGATTATATGAAAGTGATAGTGTTATTGAAAAGAAAATAGATCAAGCATATTGTAACAGATGTAAAGAATTCTTGCCTGATAGATTCGTTGAAGGCATATGTCCCGAATGTGGTGAAGTTGCAAGAGGAGATCAGTGTGATTCTTGTGGGAGAGTCTTAGAACCTGAAAATCTGGTAAATGGTACATGTGCAATATGTGGAGAAAAAATAAGTTACAAAAAATCTGAACATCTATATCTAAAACTGTCTGATTATGAAGTGAGATTAAAAAATCTAGTTGACGAATCTAAGTATTGGAGGAAGAACGCAGTTGACTTCACCAACAGATATATTAATGAAGGTCTTAGAGACAGAGCCTTAACACGTGATATTGATTGGGGGATTGACGTTCCTAAAGAAGGTTATGCCGATAAGAAAATATATATATGGGCTGAAAATGTTCTGGGTTATTTATCTTCTTGTAAAGCTGTAACGGATGATAAAGCTTTTGAGGAATATTGGAAAAACTCAGATGCGATTCATTATTATGTTCATGGAAAAGATAATATTCCATTTCATACAATAATACTACCGTCATTGTTGCTAGCCAATGAAGAAAATTATCATCTGCCTGATAGAATCATTTCCAGCGAATATTTGACACTGGAGCATAAGAAAATATCAACTAGTAGAAATTATGCAGTTTGGATTAAAGACCTTATTGATAATTATGATCCTGATACCATAAGATATTTTCTTATTGCAAACGGTCCAGAAAAAAGAGATACGGATTTTTCTTTTAGAGAACTTATCAATCGTCATAACAAAGAGTTATTAGGCACATATGGTAATTTAATCAATCGTACATTTGTGTTTGTTGATAAATACTATGATAGGAAAGTTCCTTGTGGCAATCTTGATAATGATATAGAAAAAAATTTAGATCAACTCTTTGTATCAGTAGGAGAAAAAATTGAATCAGGAAACCTAAAAGCTGGTTTAGAAGAAATATTTGATTTTCTTAGAAGGGCTAATAAATATTTTGATACTAAGAAACCATGGGAAACTAGAATAACTAATAGGAGTGATTGTGACGATACAATTTATAATTGTATACAGATCATAGCTAATGTATCTGTATTGCTTAAGCCTTATATTCCATTTTCATCGGAAAAAGTAATTAAGTGGCTAGGAATATCTGACAAGTGGGAAATAGAATGGATTAAGAGTGGAAAGATTATTGAAAATATATATAGATTATTTGAAAGAATAGATAAAAAAGTAATTGATGAAGAACTTCAGAAATTGAATATAAACTGAGTAATTAATAAATAGAATAATTGCAGTAAAGGAGCTATCGTAAATATTGATAGCTCCCTTTTATTACTTGAGTTTCTTTGTTTTACTATTATAATAAAATTATGAATTATAGATTTGTATAATATTTTATAGATATATTTAATTATTAATCGTTAAAAATAATGTATTATCTTTGTATAATATCTTAAGGAGGAAAATTATGAAGAAAATATTAGTATGTTTATTGACTGTGGTACTATCAATAAGTTTATTAGGTGGTTGTAGCAAAAAAACAAAAACAACAGGGGATACTAAGGTTGTACCGGACAAAGAATATGTAGAGAATAATGATGAAAAAAAGAAAGAAGAAAAAGTGACAATCAAATGGTTACATCATTGGGGAGAAGAAGGGGTAAGACAATGGTTGCAAGAATTAGAGACATCTTATGAAAAGACACATCCAAATGTTGATATAGAAATTACTGCGGCAGGTGGAGATAACTATTATACATTATTAAAAACTAAGATCGCTAGTGATGATGCTCCAGATATTTATGATGTGGATTTAATTGCTGATCAAGAATTTATTGATAATAATTACTTAACTGACCTGACGGATGCACCATTCATACCTAATATACAAAAAAGTGTTATAGATAGTGTACAAAAGTTAGGTAATGGAAAAGTATTGGCTATACCACTAGATGTATGGGGAGCTGTAGTTACTTATAACAAAGATGTATTTGAAAAAGCAGGAATCACTAAAGCACCAGCTACCAATAAAGAATTCAATGACGCACTTGAGAAATTAAAGAATATAGGAGTTGACCCAATTGGAGCATCATACCAAGATAGATGGACACTTGATTGGGAATTACAGAATGATTATGTTGTAAGCATTTTAGGCAATTATGATGAGGAATGGATTAAAAAAGTTCAAAGTAGAGAGTTGAAGTTTCAAGATGACAAAAATGGCTTTAGAGAGGTTTTAGAAAGATTGAAACAAAGATATCAATATGTTAATCGTGATCCTTTTGGAACTGATTGGAATACAGTACAAGATAAACTAGCGACAGGTGAAATTGGTATGCTTATTAATGGAACATGGACAGTTGGTGGTGTGCAAGCCAAGAATCCAGATGTGAATTTAGGAGTAATGGCATTACCTGTTTTCAATGAACCAAATGCGAACAAAGTTGTTTTGGGTGTCAAAGGTGGTCTAGCAGTACATAATGGCTCTAAGAACAAAGAAGTAGTATATGATTTCTTTAACCATATATTCTCCAAATCCATGGCTAAAATATATCAAGACAAAAAAGTTGCTTTATCAACAGTGGAAGGAGTCGAATTAGATTCTGATTCATGTTTTAATTCACTAGTTGAATATCAGAATAATGACCAAGTAGTCGATATGTCTTATCTATTATCATCATTCCAAGATGAATTTGGAAATGCATTTATAGATCAAATCTCTTTATACTTGTTAGAAAATATGACTGAAGATGCATGTATTGAAGCTCTTGATAAAGAATTTGATAAAATAGCAGAAAGACAATAATGTCTAGTACCCCTTGGCAATAGCTGAGGGGTTGAATTCATAATGGAGGTAAATGTATGAATAGAAGAAAGAATATAAAAAGATCATTATTGAAATTTGGTTTTCTGGTTCCGGCAATCTTTTTCTTTGGCGTTTCAATGTTAATCCCTTTTCTACTTGGAATACAGGTATCATTTACTAGCTGGGATGGAATTAGTCAAAAAATGAATTACATAGGTTTGCAGAACTATAGTAACATATTTAGCAATTCTGATATATTGCAACCTATTAGAAATACAACATATTTTGCTATTCTTATAACTGTTTTCAATAATGCCTTTGCACTTGGATTAGCCTTAATCTTAAATAAGAAATTCGCAGGAAATTCAAAATTTAGACTTATATACTTCATACCAACATGTTTAAGTACAGTTCTTGCGTGTTTTGTTTGGAAATTCCTATATAGAGAAGTGTTTTTTCAATTATTCGGTATTAATAGTTTAATTGGTAGCATGAAAACAGTAATTCCTGGATTGGTTATTATTTCATTATGGAATGGGGTAGCAATCAATATGCTCATTTATTTATCTGCACTTATTAATGTACCAAAAAATCTATATGATGCTGCAAAAGTTGATGGAGCAAATGTTTTCCAGAGATTCAAAAATGTTACGGTACCATTGATTGGTCCAGCTTTTACCACATGTGTTACATTGTCATTGACATATGGACTTAGAGAATTTTCGGTACCTATGATAGCAACTGGAGGAGGACCTGCTAGATCATCAGAAACAATAGCGATGTATATTTATAAACATTTGTTTGAATATAGCAAGGCAGGTTATGGTCAGGCGATATCTATTGTATTTATGGTTTTCTTACTTATTATCGGTAAAACAGTTTCAACCATATTTAGAAAGAGGGAGGTAGAGATGTAATGAGAAGTGAAAGAATAAGCAGGATTATTGTTTTCATAATAGCTGCATTGATAGCGGTATTATTTTTGTTCCCATTTTATATATGTATTGTAACTGCATTTAAAACCCCTATGGAAACAGCACAAGGAGTATTAGCATTACCATCAAAACTTCATTGGGAGAACTTTAGTAAAGCTCTTGAGATAACTAATTTCAGTAGATCATTTTTAAATAGTTTGATAACTACAACAACATCAGTTGTTTTTATTGTTATTTGTAGCTCTATGTGTGGTTATATCATTGCTAGGAATCTTAAAAAATTTAGATATAGATTATGTGAAACAATACTTCTTGGTGCAATGATGGTACCATTTCAAGTTATAATGATACCAGTATATAAAATGTTGAAGTTGTCAAATATGATGAATACATTACCTGGACTAATAATACTTTTAGTGGGTACCAGTATTCCATATTCTACTTTTCTCTACATAGGTTTTGTTAAATTAGTTCCTAGAGAATTGGAAGAAGCTGCGACTATTGATGGAAGTGGAATATATCGAACTTATTGGAATATAGTATTTCCCTTACTTAAACCTATTACTGCGACAGTAGCCACTCTTCATGTCATGTGGATGTGGAATGAATTCAATATTTCTCTTATAGTGCTTCAAAAAGAACATGTTAAGACTATACCTATACAACAATTCTATTTCTTCGGGGAATATACTACTGACCTAAATTTAGCATTTGCATCAGCTTGTATTGCTATAATTCCTATACTTATATTTTTTATTATAGCACAGAAATTCTTGATTAACGGTTTGATGAGTGGAGCTGTTAAAGGCTAAAATATTAAGAGTTATTGAATATTACATTTGAACAAGATATAATATGGTTAGACTATTTTGCAAAAAATGGAGAATAAAGATGAAAAATAGAATAAAGTATTTTTTTTTAAGCCTAAAAATAAAAAAGAAATTTATGCTGGGCATGTTAATCATAATTCTAATTTTATCATCATGTATAGGAAAACTGACTTTTAATATATCTAAAGAATTGATTAAAAAAAACACTATAGAGTTAACTTCCGAGTTATTGAATCAATATGCCGAAAACATATACAATAAAACCGAAGCTTTAAGAAAAACTGCATATCAAGCTAGCCGTGAATTCGTAAAGAATAATTCATTAGATAATAATATGCATATAAGTGATATAGAAGTTGTGATCAATAGAGGGCTTAACGATATGGTTAGTCAATATAGGTCATCTTCCAGTGATTCCATTGAAGCTGTATGTGTTACAGGCAATGATGGCTATTTTTATTGGGGACATAAGGATAATATTAATAACTATTATATAGATGATGATTATATTAGAAAGATTATTATGCGCCATAGTAACGAAGAGGAAAATTCTTTTTGGAGTCCAACAGAAAATAATGAAACGATTTTATTTGTATCCAAGATGGTTTCGCCAGAATCACTCATAACACATGGTTATATCATATTATTTATTGATAAAGACTATTTTTTAACATTGGATAATGAAACTTCTAGCATAAGTAATGACCAAATTGCTATTGTTAAAGAAAACAGTGAAGTATTGATTAAGGATGATATACTTGGAAAAGAAGAAATCTTACAGAATATCAATTCAATGCCGGAAAAAATTTTTTCAATAGTAGATAATGATGTTAAGTACTCAGCAGTCAGCACTAAAATTAAAAATAAGGATTGGAAAATAATATCAATTATCTCTGAGAAAAAGCTATTAAGTAATATTAATCATCTAAAAACAATAATTACTTTGGTTTGTATTATCATTTCAATGGTAGCTTTAATAATTGCATATATTATTGCTGGAGGAGTAACCAAAAATATAAGGCTCTTAGAGAAAAACATGAAAAAGGTAGAAGATGGTAATTTTAATGTTAGAGTTAAACCAACTACATATGATGAAGTAGGTTTACTTTCACTAAGATTCAATTATATGATGAAAAAAATCAATGAGCTTATAGATACAGTTTATGTTGAAAGGATTAGAAAACAGGAAGCTGAATTTGAAGTATTAAAAGCTCAGATTAATCCTCATTTTCTATACAATACCTTAGGGAGTGTAAAATGGTTATCAAGAATGCAAGGTCAGAAAAAAATAGAAGATATGGTAGATTCGCTTATCTATATATTAAGAACTTCTGTTAAAGGTGATAAATATATAACTGTCGATGAAGAATTATTGTATATCAATAAATATATCTATCTACAGAAAATCCGTTTTGAAGATAGATTCCAGATGATCTATAATATTGCTGAAAACATTAGAAACTGTTATATATTACAGTTCATTCTGCAACCTATAGTAGAAAATTCTATTTATCATGGGCTAGAAATATCAAAAGGTGATGGTATCATAACTATAAATGGTTATAACAAAGATAAAACAATTGTTCTGGAAGTTGTTGATAATGGAGTAGGTATGACTGAAGAACAGTCAAAAAAAATCATTGCTGATGAAGATACCAAATATTCTGGATTAAATAGTATAGGAATAGCTAATGTGGATAAAAGAATCAAAATGTATTTTGGCAATACATATGGTATTACAATAAAGAGTGAGTTAGGTAAAGGAACGATAGTATCAATTATGTTACCATATATTGAAAATAGATGTGATCTAGATGATTAGTTGTGGGGGACTATTATGTTAAAGGTTATGATTGTTGAAGATGATGTAATGTATCGCTATGCATTAAAAACAGTTATTAATTGGGAACAATACGGATTTATCATTAGGGATGAAGCTATTAATGGTAAAGATGCCATTAATAAGTTGCATGTCAATATACCAGATGTACTTATAACGGATATAAGTATGCCCGAACTTAATGGTATTTCTCTAATAAAATATGTTAAAGAGAATTATCCGGATATCAAAATACTTGTTTTGAGTTCATATGACGATTATAAGTTCGTCAGAGATGCATTGTTGCTTGGAGCTATGGACTATATACTGAAATATGATCTTGAAAAGGAGAAATTAGTTGATTTACTTGATAAGATAAAAGACGAAATCGAAAAAGATAGGTACAACAAGATTCTGTTGAAAGAAAATAAAATAATGAACGATATCATATCAGGTAATGAAATAAAAGATATAAAAAAAGAATTACAAGGAATCAGTAAAGAATTTCACCCTGGAGTCATGTTGTGTGTTAAAATTAAGGAGTTAGAAGCTAAGGAGTATGATAATAATTCATTATTCCACAACATCATAGATGAAAAAAATTCAAAGTATATTCTGGGAATCAATAAAAACCTATGCTGTATTTTATTGGATATAAGTGATATGAAAAGCGAGTTCAAGATCCATAATTATTTACAAGATTTGAGCAGATATATTATAGAAAAATCATATGAATATGGTATACGAAATTGTCAAATAGGTATTAGCGATATTTTCAATGATATTAACAGATATGAGTACTATTTCAAACAAGCAGCAATATCTTTGGAGTATAGTTTTTACGATAAGAATAAGAAAATTTTCTTTTATTCCAATGACCTTATTGCCAATAAAAATCAGAAATTAGATGACTTATTGAATCATTTAAGAGAAAGCACTATAAGTGGGGATGTTGATAAGGTTAAAAAAGACATAACCAATATATTTGGTTTCATATGCAAATACAAGTTGTCAAAAAGAGAATTGAAAAAAGTATTATTGGATTTGTATATCATGTATAATAATATATCCAGAGAATTACAGCAGGATATTAATGATAAGTTGGGAGTAATAGAATTATTGGTTAATGACCAAATCAATGATGTTACAATGCTGGAAGAGGAATATTTACATAGTTATAGTGAGTTATGTAAAACAGTAGGAAATAAGCAATATAGTATGGGAATACAAAGAATTGTTGGTTATATAGAGAAGAATTATAGATCATCAAATCTTACTGTGGATAAAATAGCTCATATACATGATATAACACCTAATTACCTTTCATTAATCTTCAAAAAAGAAACAGGTATAAAGATTACTGATTATATCAATGCTCTTAAAATCAAAGAGGCTAAGAGATTATTGAGAAGCAGTAATAAAAAAGTGTATGAGATAGCATATGATGTAGGATTCAACAATGTAACTTATTTTTGTACTATATTCAAAAGGAAATGTGGTCTAACTGTAAAAGAATATATGAATAATGGTAGAAAATCGACGGGTAATTGTCTTAAGGAGGTATGATTCACTTGAAAATACGTAAAAAAATAAACCTGAATTGTGGATGGAAATTCTATAGAGGAGATGAATCAAAGGCATCATATAGAGGTTTTGATGATAGTAGTTGGAGAAATGTTACTGTTCCCCATGATTGGTCCGTTGAATATGATTTCGATAAATCATACGCAAGTTCAACAGGTTATCTATGTGGTGGTATTGGTTGGTATCGTAAGGTATTTGACATTCCCTTTGATATGACTAATAAAAAAGTGTATATCACATTTGAAGGGATATATAATAATTCAAGGATATGGTGCAATTCCAATCATCTAGGTAACCGTCCTAATGGATACACTACTTTTACTATTGATATAACAGATTTCGTTGAGAATAAGAATAATGTTATTTCAGTAAAGGTTGACCATTCTCACTTAGCGGATTCAAGATGGTTTACGGGTTCAGGAATCTATAGAGATGTTTATTTGACTATAACCGATAATGTACATTTTGATATAGATGGTCTGTCTGTTACAACTCCTCATATTAAAAATAATGAGGCAATCATAAAAACGGATATGACAATAATAAACGATAATATTACAGATGAACAAATTACCATAAAGGCAGATGTCATTGGTCAAGATAGCAGGACATCCGATAAATTGGAATTTACTATTAAGGGTGAAGAAAAAAGCATCAATACTTTTAATATCAAAATAGATAATCCTATATTATGGTCTGTGGACCAACCGTTCTTATACGAAATGCATATAGAATTGATTAAAGATGGAACGGTTATTGATGATTTGGATGTTGATTTTGGTATAAGGGATTTTCGATTTAATAGCAGTAAAGGATTCTACCTTAATGATAAGAACATGAAACTAAAAGGAGTTTGTTTACATCATGATGCAGGTTGTCTAGGAGCAGCTACAACAGAAGATATATGGAAAAGAAGACTTAAGAAATTAAAAGATATGGGTTGTAATGCTATAAGGACAAGTCATAATCCAGTAGCTCCTTTTTTCTTGGATTTATGTGATAGAATGGGATTTCTAGTGATAGAAGAAGCTTTTGATGAGTGGGAAGGTATCAAAAATAAATGGTGGCAAGGACATAATGTATATCCACCAAAACATTTTGGGTATGGTAAAGATTTTCCAGTATGGTGTGAGAAGGATATAAAATCTATGGTACTTAGAGATAAGAATCATCCTTGTATAATCATGTGGAGTATAGGCAATGAAATAGATTATCCCAATGACCCATATTGCCATCCATATTTCAAGGTCATGGAAGGTAATAATGATTCCAATAAACCTAAAGAAGAAATGAAATATGATCCTAATAAACCAAAAGCAAATAGACTCAAGTCTATAGCAAAAAAACTAAATACGTATGTAAAAGAGTGTGATGACACACGCCCTGTAACAGCTGCACTTGCTTTCCCAGAACTCTCCAATCTAGTTGGTTATTCAGAGGAGATAGATATAATCGGTTACAACTATAAAGAGAATCTCTATGATGAACATCATAGAGAATATCCCGATAGAGTTCTGTATGGAAGCGAGAATAGTAGAATGACCAAACAATGGATGGTTGTCGAAAATAATGATTTCATATGTGGCCAATTCTTATGGACGGGAATAGATTATCTAGGTGAAGCCCTAGGTTGGCCTATTAGAGTGTCACCTACAGGTTTCCTTGACACTGCTGGGTTTGAAAAGAGTAATTATTATCAAAGAAAGAGCTTATGGAGTGATGAACCAGTTTTACATATAACAACTATAAAATCAACAGACTTTCAACAAGAACAACTTGATGATTTATCTGGTGACAGTGAACATTGGAATTGGAGTCTTGATGAAAGGATACAAGTATTATGTACTACTAATTGTAAGACAGTAGAACTTTTTCTTGATGATGTTTCATTAGGAGCAAAAAGTTTAGAAGAGCATCCTAATCATTGCATGGATTGGGAAGTTGAATATAAGCCAGGTATATTAAAAGCTGTGGGTGAAACCTTTGATGGAAAGCAATTCATCACAGAACTGAAAACAGTATCAGTACCTGCGAAAATTAAAATGAATCCACTAGAAACTATACTGGAAGCTGATGGACAAGATATATCTCAGATAGAGATTTACATTCAAGACAAAGACAATAATGTAGTAAAATATGCAGATAATGAAATAACCTTGGATATTGAAGGCGAATGTGAATTCCTTGGTATGGAAAATGGTTATTGCGATGATTTGACTCCTTATAGAAGTAGAACAAGAAAAGCCAATAATGGACGATTGATAGCTTATATTAGAGCAAGCAAAATACCTAGTAGAATAACTGTTACTGCGTCAGGAAAAAATCTCGAATCAGACGAAATAGTAATACAAGTAAAGTAATCATAGAATAATTAAGTAAATAGTAGAATTGTTGAATTAATACCTTCTTCTCTCACGTTATAATTAGTATGTAATATACAATTCAACTAGCTGTTAAAGGGTATTTCCATGAGATGGCCAATAATATAGTTGAAAATAGTTATAAAGGAGAAGAGGGATGTTTTTATTTAACAGGAAAAACAAGATGTTTTTTGGAACTGTGTTGATTGCTTTTCTATTATTTGCAAATGTCAGCGAAATAACTTATGCAAAGGAAGATAATATTATTGTAATCGATCCTTTTGGCGAAAGACAGACTTTTGAAGGCTGGGGTACTTCATTGTGCTGGTGGGCTAATGTAATTGGGGGGTGGTCAGAAGAAAATATTGATAAAGTTATGGATTTGCTATATTCACCAACCAAGGGGTTGGGCTTTACTGTAGCAAGGTACAATATCGGAGGTGGTGACAATCCTAGTCACTCTCATATGAGGATTGGAGGAGATGTGCCTGGGTATTTACCAATAGAAGGTGGTAATTATGATTGGACTAGAGATGCAAATCAACGTAAAATTCTAGATGAAGCAATTATAAGAGGTGCTGATACATTAGAAGCTTTCTCTAATAGTCCTCCTTATTGGATGACTTATAGTGGTTGTTCAGCAGGAAATACTTTCCCTTGGGATGATAACTTGAAAGAAGAATATTTTGATGAATTCGCTGATTATTTAACAGAAGTAGTTAAACATTTTAGAGATGAATGGGGGATTACATTCAGAACCTTATCACCAATAAATGAGCCATCAACAGGTTTGGGATGGAAAGCTGGTAATAATCAGGAAGGATGTGACTGGTCCAAGGAAAGTCAAGAAAAAATCTATAGAGAATTGTATGATAGTCTAGTAGAAAAAGATCTTATAGGACAAATTAGGATATCAGGTAATGAAGAGACTAATCTTGATTGGACTTTTAACATAGAAGATTATTCCCAAGATGTTATAGATGATATATGGCAGATCAATACTCATTCTTATCATGGTACCAAAAGACCAGAAGTGAAAAGTCTAGCGAGATTCATGGATAAAAGAATATGGATGTCTGAAACAGACAGTTCACCTACATTACCTCTAAGTGGTGGAGCTCACGATCACTATGGTGAACATGCTATGGAAGAAGCCATGTGGTTAGCTGAAAAAATATATTATGATGTTTATGATATAGGAGCAGAATCTTGGGTATTTTGGCAAGCTGTTGAAGATGAAACAGGAGCTGTAGAAGGTGACCATAGTTTTGGATTGATTCATACTCCATTTAATCAAGATAATGATAACTTTATTTTAACAAAAAAATATTATACAATGGCTCAATATAGTAAATTTATTTGTCCTGGTTATAAAATAATATATAATGGTATCTCGAAAACTTTAGCGGCTTATGGTGAAGATGATGGTAAATTGGTTCTTGTAGCTTATAATGATACAGATGATAATAAAACAATAAGTTATGATTTATCAAGGTTTGATACTCTTGGAAATATTGAAGTTTACAGAACAAGCATTAATGAAAATCTCCAAAAACTACAAAATATTTTCATAAATGATGACATATTGGAAATATCATTACCATCAAAATCAGTTACCACTATAATCATTGATGCTGATTATAGCAATTCTGATGATATAATGTACTATGTTGATTGCGGTAATGTAGAATGTAGCAACTCTTATACTGATATTGATTCTAATAATAATCTAAGGAATAGTGTACCTGACCAAGCTTATGGAGAAGATTCTATCAGTAATTATTCTTGGGGTTATGAAACAGATGGAGAAACAACAGCTGTAGCCCATAGGGATGACATGTTCTTTAGCCTTAGAACTGATGAAAGCTTATTGGGTGGTAGAGGAATCACATATAGTTTTGAGGTACCCAATGGTCATTATAATATTGATCTGGGATTTCGGGATCCTTGGTCTCACGCTTATCGTCAATTGGATATAACTATTGAGGGTAATCTAGAGACATGGAGGTATGTACCACCTCGATGGGAAGAGATCAAAAGCTATAAGGCCGTTCAAGTTAATGATGGAATGTTAACCATAGAGGTAGATAGATGTAAACATATCATTGATAATAATGCAGATGCTATGATTAGTTTCATTAGAATAGATAAATGCTCAGACTAATAATCTATCCACTAATAATCAATATTTTTAAAACTATGTTAAAGAATGAGTTTTAATACAAAATAATATAGGTATGTATACATATAATGATATGATATATATTGACATAATTTGCCTGAGAGAGTATATTGAAGCTATCATGATTTAATAACTAATATTATTACATGGAGGTAAAAATATATGAAAGTAAAATTTTTAGGAACAGCAGCTGCTGAAGGCATACCTGCATTATTTTGTAATTGTCCCATATGCATGGAATCCAAAAGACTCGGGGGAAAAAATATCAGAAAACGTTCAAGTATCATTATTGATGATAAAATAGTCATTGATTTCACTAATGATGCAATGCATTGTGCTCATACATATGGAATAGATTATTCAAGATTGGAATATTTGTTGATTACACATTCCCATAGTGACCATTTCAATTATTATGATCTGGAATTCAAATTACCTGGTTACAGGAATGAAGGTAATCCAAAACTGAATATCTATGCTAACCAATCTTGTTTAGACATATTAGATCAGTTTGAGGATTTTTCAGGGAATATTGATGAACATTTTACATTAAATAGGGCTGAACCTTTCAAAACATTTTCTATAGAAGATTATAGAATCACACCATTACCTGCTAAACATAGAACTATGTATGAAGATGAAGAGTGCCTGATATATATAATAGAACATGATGGTAAAAGAATGTTATATGGACTAGATTCAGGTTATTATTTTGATGAGGTTATTGACCATATAACAAAACTCTATTTCGATTTGGTTATTCTTGATTGTACATGTGGTTTTGGTGAAACCAACGAAAATTCAACTCATATGTGTTTGAAAGATAATGAACAGATTGTACATATTCTAAGAGAAAACAAAGCGATAGATGATAAAACCATAGTAATTTCTCAACATTTTTCACATAACGGTCTTGTTGTTTATGATAGGGACAAAGACATATTCAAGAAAAAAGGATTAATAATGGCTTATGATGGAATGGAAGTAGAAGCTTAATATCAATTTATAGATAAGGTGCTATGTTATTATAATATAGCGCTTTATTTTTTTGCATAATAAATTTGATAAATGACATAATCTAAAAGTATATAGAAACGATTCAACATGTTATGTAAAAAATAAAAATTTTATTTCTATGTTCGATTGTTTGATTCTTCAATAAAATAAATAGGGTAAAAAAAGCAAATAAAAACTAATTTATATAAATTTACTATTGCCTATTTGAATAATTATTATATGTTGCTACATAATGTAAAAAAACAAAGTTAAATTGAGTTTTAAATATACAATATTAATATGTAATAAGTGGGTTTTAAGATAAAGTATATATTTTAGAACTAGTATCTATAGATTAATTATAGTAATTTTACTTTTTTATAATGTTGACAATTAATAACATAAGTGATAATATGGTTTATAGAAACGTTTCTATAATATTTGTTTTTGCTAATTATAAAATTAAACATAATTACTAAATTTTAAATAATAGGAGGAATTATGCAATGAGAATACTTTTTCTTGATTTGGACACATTGCGTCCGGATCATTTAGGTTGTTATGGATATGAACGAAATACTTCTCCAAATATTGATGAAATTTGCAATAAGGGAATTAGATTTGATAATTATTATTGCTCTGATGCTCCTTGTTTGCCTTCAAGGGCAGCGTTGATGTCAGGAAGATATGGTATACATACTGGAGTGGTTGGACATGGTGGAACTGCTGCAGATATGAGATTACAAGGATATAAACGTAGGTTTAGAGATTTGATGGGATTTGAAAGTTTGCCATCATTCATAAAACAGCAGGGATTAAGAACAGTATCGATTAGTCCATTTGCAGAAAGGCATTCTGCATGGTGGTTCTATTCAGGATTTAATGAAATGTACAATACTGGAAAACGTGGGGATGAAATAGCTAGTGATATAACTCCTACAGCATTAAAATGGATAAAAGATAATGCCAAAAATGACAACTGGTATTTACATCTTAATTATTGGGATGCTCATACTCCATATAGAGTTCCTGATGAATATGGTAATCCATTTGAGCAAGAACCAATTCCTAGCTGGATTAATGAGGAAGTATTTGCAAAACATTTAAAGAAGATAGGACCTCATTCAGTTCATGAAATAAATATGTATAATAATAAAACAAATCCTGAGTTCCCTCGCCAACCTGGTGAGTTGTTAGATATTAATGATGTAAAGAAAATGATGGATGGCTATGATTGTGGAATAAGTTACATGGATAAAAATATTGGATATGTTTTCAATGCATTGGAAGAAGAAGGCGTGCTGGAAGATACCATGATAATAATAAGTGCGGATCATGGTGAAAATATGGGCGAACTTGGAATTTATGGAGAACATGGAACAGCAGATTATGCTACTTGTAGGATACCTATGATTATAAGTGGACCTAATTTCAAAAAGGGAATGGTGGACAAAGGACTACACTATAACTTAGATTTTGCTCCTACTGTAGCAGATCTATTTAATAAAGAACCTGCTCCAAGCTGGGATGGACAAAGCTATGCACCTACTCTAATGGATGGTAAAGATTGTGGTCGAGATTTTCTTGTATTGAGTCAATGTGCACATGTATGCCAGAGGAGTTTAAGATTTAAGAACTGGCTATATATGAGAACTTATCACGATGGATACCATATGTTTGAAAATGAAATGCTCTTTAATCTAGATAAAGATACTCATGAACAGTACAATATTGCTACAGAAAATAAAGATATTTGTATGGAAGCAGTATATCATATGAATAACTGGCATGATGATATGATGAACTCTATGGATTGTGAAATTGATCCTTTATGGACAGTCATGAAAGAAGGTGGACCATTCCATGCTAGAGGTGCTCTTAAAAATTATTGTCCACATCTAGAAAAAACAGGACGTAGTTATGCTATTAATTTATTAAAAGAAAGACACCCTGAAGAATTCAAATAGCATAGATTTTTATCCGATAATCGGCACAGGAGGATAGATAATATGAAATTGGCTCTAGGAAAGCAATTTCCAATAAAACATAAGAAGAAAAAAAAGAATACTAAGTATTTATTTAAAAATTACGATTTGTATTTATTAATGGTTCTTCCCTTACTATATTTTGTTATATTTCATTATTTACCTATGTATGGGGTGCAACTAGCTTTTAAGGATTTTATACCAACCAAAGGAATATGGGGCAGTCCATGGGTAGGAATCAAACATTTTCAGAAATTCTTTGGTAGCTATTATTTTTGGAGATTAATTCGCAATACACTCGGTATTAGTATTTATCACTTACTTATATGTTTCCCGTTTCCGATTATACTTGCTTTGATGCTTAATGAAGTAAATAATAAATATTTTAAAAAGACGGTACAAACTATTACTTATGCGCCACATTTTTTGTCCACTGTAGTTTTGGTAGGGATAGTTGTTAATTTTGCCTCTCCTCAGAATGGTATCATAAATGAAATAATAAAGTTCTTTGGAGGAGAACCTATATTTTTTATGGCTGAACCGAAATGGTTTAAGACAACATATGTTTTTTCGGATTTATGGAAACAAATGGGATGGAGTTCAATCATCTATATAGCAGCTTTATCTGGAATTAATTATGAATTACATGAAGCTGCAATGGTTGATGGTGCCTCTCGATTTCAGAGAATATTACATATTAATATTCCTGGGATTATGCCTACAGTAGTTATTTTACTCATTTTAGCAGTAGGTAGAATTATGGGAGTAGGATTTGAAAAAATATTTTTGATGCAGAATGATTTAAATATGGAAGCATCAGATGTAATATCAACATATGTTTATAGAGCAGGAATATTAGATGGACAATACAGTTTTTCGGCAGCAGTTGGACTTTTTAATTCTATCATTAATTTTATATTGTTGATTTCAGTTAATAAAATATCAAGACGTGTAAGTGAAACTAGCTTGTGGTAATGGGGGAACGTATATGAATGCAAGAAAATCTAAAGGCGATATTATCTTTGATACAATTAACGTGGTTATACTTACAATAATTCTAATTATTGTAGCATATCCGCTTATATACGTTGTAAGTGCTTCAATTAGTGACCCTACAGCTATACTTAATGGTCAATTAAGATTATTACCAAAGGGATTTACGCTTGAGGCATATAAGCGGGTATTACAGAACAAAGATATTTTAATGGGATATAAAAATACTATTATATACACAGTTATTGGTACGCTAGTAAATATTATTTTAACTATAATGATTGCATATCCACTATCTAGAAAAGATATGAGAGGAAGGAATTTCATAATGGCTATATTGACATTTACTATGTTCTTTAGCGGTGGATTGATTCCAACTTATTTAATTATAAAAGACTTAGGTTTAATTAATAATTTCTGGGTTATGATTTTACCTAATGCAATATCTATGTATAATGTCATTATCGTTAGAACATTTTTTCAGAACAGCATACCGATGGAAATTCAAGAAGCAAGTATGATAGATGGTTGCTCCAATATAAAAATTCTAATGAAAATAATCTTACCATTATCTAAACCAATTATGGCTGTTATGGTGTTATATTATGGAATTGCTCATTGGAATGCATTTTTTAATGCTTTAATATATTTATCTGATAAAGAAAAGCATCCGCTTCAATTAATTTTAAGAGACATACTTATTCAAAATGAGATGAATGATATGATGAATATGACTAGTGAATCAGTAGCTCAACAGCAATTATTTTCAGAGAGCCTAAAATATGCTGTCATTGTATTTGCAAGCTTACCTGTATTAATTATTTATCCAATTTTACAAAGGCATTTTGTAAAAGGTGTGATGGTAGGAGCATTAAAAGGATAAGTACGCCATGTTTATAAAATTATAGATTATAATGAAATTTACAAAGGAGAGAGTATTTCATGATACCTAATTGGAAAATTTTAAGAAATAGTATTTCTTTAGTATTAATAATCGTCATGTGTACAGTTTCATTGACTGCTTGTGGCAAAAAAGCAACAGAAGCTGCAAAAAAAGATGTTGGGAATAATCAAAAGGAAAGTAAATTGATAAATGAGTCAGGGATGCCCATAGTAAACGAACCAATTACTCTAAAAGTTATGGCTAGTCAATCACCTACGCAACCACCATTCAATGAGACTATGGTTATGCAGGAATATGAAAAAATGACTAATATGAGAGTTGAATGGAACATGGTTCCTTGGGCTTCAATTAAAGAAAAGAAAAATATAACATTAGCAAGTGGAGAATACCCTGATGTATTTTTTCGTATGAAAGTAACACTTTCTGATATTGTAACTTATGGTGCTGAGCAAGGGGTATTCCTTAAACTGAATGATTTAATTGACCAGTATGCTCCGAATATTAAACAGATGTTTGAAGAATATCCTGAAATTAGAAAAGGTTTGACAGCACCTGATGGAGGAATATATTGTTTGCCTAGGGTAATTGATGCTGATTTTGCTTCAATGCGAACTGGTGTAAGATTTTGGATAAGAGAAGATTGGTTGAAAAAATTAGGGCTAAAAGAACCAACAACAACTGAAGAACTTTATGATGTTTTGAAAGCTTTTAAAGATAAAGATCCTAATGGAAATGATGAAGCAGATGAAATACCACTTACAGGGTTGAATATAGGTGGGTTAATTATCGATTTATCAGGAGCATATGGATTGAACAATAGAGGTAAAGGGCAATTATTTATAGATCAGAATGATAATGGTGAACTTAGATTCATACCTGCAGATGAGCAATATAGGGATATGATATTATATCTTAATAAACTTTATACGGAAGGTCTGTTAGATCAAGAAATATTTACTAAGAAATGGAAAACAGTAGTTGCGCATGCTTCAAATGATATTTTTGGATGTTATGCAGGATTTAGTCCGGTATTACTTAATCAAGAAGGATATATAGGACTTGGAGTGATTGAAGGACCAAAGGGAGATAAATTGTTTAGTGGTGTTATGCCAATACTTGAAACACCTGGTATGGCTGTTATTACTAGTAGCAATAAATATCCTGAAGCAACAATGAGATGGTTAGATTATATGTATAGCGAAGAAGGAGCAAGACTTTTCAATATGGGTATTGAAGGTGAAACATATAATGTTACATCAGATGGAAAATATGAGTTTACTGATATAATAACTAATAATCCAGATGGATTGAGTCTTGACCAAGCTAGAAATCTTTATATGCCATCTGTTTCTGGCTGGGCAGGTATTACAATGGAAAAATATTTTAGAGGTTCTGAAGCTTCAATACCAGCTCTAGAAGCAGCTAAAAAAACAAAACCTTATCATGTAAAAGAAGTGTGGCCGAATTTAACATATACAACAGAGGAAAATTCTAAATTAAGTGGATTATCAGCAGATATTCTAAATTATGTAAAAGAAATAAGAGCCAAAGTTATTATTGGACAATATAAATTTGATGATAGAGGCTGGAATAAGTATATAGAAACACTTAATAAAATGGGATTGAAAGAATATATGGAAATAAATACACAAGCATATGAACGATATGCAAATAGTAAATAAAAAGGTGTTTTTCTAATTTATATATACATTCTTCCTACATAATATTACATAGTGTTGCTTATTTTGTTGGAAGAATGTAAGATATAAGTAAATTAGAATTAGAAGGGTGATAACTATATGGCAACAATTAAAGATGTAGCGAAACTCGCAGGAGTTTCCATATCTACTGTATCTTATGCACTAAATAATACTGGGTATGTGAGTACGGAAAAAAAAGAAAAAGTTTTAAAAGCAGCGATGAAATTAAATTATAGACCTGATAGTAATGCTAAGAATTTGAAATCAAAAAAGAAAAATCTCATAGGGCTAATATTGTCTGAACTTCATGGCCCTTTTTATTCAGAATTCATAAAAGGAGTACAAGAAGAAGTTTTATCATATGAATATGATTTAGTTAGTATCAGTTCTTCAGGAGGTCTAAAAAGTACAGCAGTTAGATTTCTAAAAGAAAATAGAACTGATGGAATGATAGTATTTGATCATCATATGTATGAAGACCTGATTAAAAATGCAGCAGATGCAAATATGCCAATAGTATTAATAAATCAACATATAAAACATAAATATGTGATGAGTGTAATGGTAGATAATATTGCCGCATCATATGATGCTGTAGAATATATCATTTCTCAAGGATACAAAAAAATAGGTTACTTAGGAGGTTTTCCACTGAGTTATGCAGATAAAAAGAGATTTAAAGGTTATTGTGATGCATTAAATGATCACAAAATAGAGTATATACCACAATTTTATTATCAAGGAAACTTTACAAAAGAAGGTGGTTATAAAGCTGCAAAACTTATGATTCTACAAAATAAAATTCCAGATGCTTTATTTTCTGCTAATGATGAAATGGCAATTGGTGCTATGCAAGCTTTTCATGAGTCAAAAATTATAGTAGGAAAAGATATAGGAATAGTTGGATTTGATGATATAGAATTAGCACAATATGTTAATCCATCTTTAACTACAGTAAGGCAATCTATGTATGAAATGGGAATTTTAGCTACTAAATCAATTTTTAATGCGATGAATGGGCAATTCCAGGAAGAACCGATAATGATGAAAACAGAATTAATTATTAGGGAATCATGTAAAAAACAGATTGAATAGATAACTTGGAGGTAAACAATGGGAAAAAAGTTATTTCAAAATAAATATGGATATTTTACTGAGGACGGAAGAGAGTATGTTATCACTTCACCTAAAACCCCAAAACCTTGGGCTAACGCAATTAGTAATGGTGATTATTCTACAATAATCTCTCAGACGGGTGGTGGCTTTTCATGGAGAACTAGTGCTACAGAAAATAGGATAACTAGAACTTTTCAAGATACCATCAAAGATGATTGGGGAAAATATATATACATTAGAGATGAGGCTACTAAAGACTATTGGTCAGCAACATGGAAACCGGTGTGTAAAGAATCCGATTTTTATGAAGTTAGACATGGTATTGGCTATTCAGTTATAAAATCAAGAGATAATAATATAGCTACAACAATGAAAATATTTGTAGTTCCAGATAATCCATTAGAAATCTGGGAACTTGAAATAGAAAATACAGATACAAAAGAGCGCCAACTTAATCTTTTTACATATTTTGAATGGGCACTAGGTGATGCGCCAGATATAAATCGGGAGTTCCATAAATTATTTATTGATACTAAATACAATGTCAAAATGAATGGATTGACAGCAGAAAAATGTATGTGGAGCATGGAAAACAGTAGAGGGCAAGCTGGAAATACCAATTGGCCGTACGTAGCATTTCACTCATGTAGTGAGACACCAATAGCTTATGATACAGATAAGGAAAATTTTATTGGAATGTACTCATCGGAAGAGCACCCCAAAGCAATGGACAATTCAAAACTTACATGTAAGACAGGAAGATACGGCGATGCTATCGGAGCTTTACAAGTAACTGTCAATTTAGAACCAGGAGAAAAGAAAAAGATAGTGTTTACTCTTGGCTGCGCTGATTCTATGGAACATGCAGATTATCTTGCTAATAGATATAACAATATAGATGAATCAGAAAATGCATTTAACGAAGTCAATAAAATGTGGGATAAATATCTTAATACTGAGAATATAAATACTCCTGATAACGGAATGAATATCATGACTAATATTTGGCTGAAATATCAAGCTCTATCCTGTAGGATATGGGGAAGAACAGGCTATTATCAGGTAAATGGCGGCTATGGATTTAGAGATCAATTACAGGATTCATTAATATATCTAGAAAATAATCCAGAAGGTACAAAAGATAGACTTCGTATTCATGCATCTCAACAAAAAAATGATGGTAGTGTAACACATTGGTGGAGACCAATATCAAAAAAAGGGCAAGTAAGTAGATGTTCAGACGATTTTCTTTGGTTACCTTGTATTACAATAGCATATTTAAAAGAAACGAATGACTTTGATTTTATGGATGAGGAAATAACTTACCTTGATGGTGGCGAGGGTAGTATATATGAACATTGTAAGAAATCTATTAATAGATCTTTTGCTATGTTTAGTCCAAGAGGGATACCTCTTATGGGTGCTCATGATTGGAATGATGGTCTTAGTGGAATAGGGATAGATATGAAGGGTGAGAGCTTTTGGGTAGGAGAATTCTTATACTACATATTAAGTGATTTTATTAGCATTGCACAAGAAAAAGAAGACAAAAATTTTGTGGAAAAATGTAAAGATATATGTGAGTTACTAAGAACTAATATTAATAAATATGGATGGGACGGAAAATGGTATCTTCAGGCAACACAAGATAATGGAGAAAAAGTAGGAGCTAAATATAATGAACAAGGATTTATCTATTTAAATCCTCAAATATGGGCTGTTATTAGTGGAATAGCAGATAATGATAGAGCAAAAAAATGTATGGATTCTGTTTCAAAATATCTTTTGAAAGATTATGGAGCACTTCTTTTATTTCCCGAGTATTCAACTCCGGATGAGAAAATTGGATACATTACAAGATATGCACCAGGGTTAAGAGAGAATGGAGGCGTATATACTCATGCAGCTACATGGGCTGTGCGCGCATATGCTATGTTGGGAGATGCTGATAAAGCATATGAAGCATATAGAAAGATATGTCCTCCAAACCGTTCAAATGATATTGATACATACATGGGAGAGCCATATGTAACCCCAGGAAATTCTGATGGACCTACATCACCATATTATGGTAGAGGAAGTTGGACATGGTTTACTGGATCGGCACAATGGCTTCATCGTGTAGCTGTACAATGGATATTAGGGATTAGACCTAATTACAATGAACTTATAATTGATCCATGTATCCCAAAAGAATGGAATGGGTTTACATATACTAGAAAATTACAAGATGATATATATATGATAGAGGTTGATAATTCAGCTCATGTAAGTAAAGGGGTAAAAGAAATTATCGTGGATGGAGTAAAGGTAGAGTCAAATAAAATAGCTACATTTGGTGATAAAAAAGAGCATGTTGTAAAAGTTATTATGGGATAGGTGATAGGAGGAGAAGGTATGATTAGATTGTCTTTAAAGAAGAATGTGGCAATATTATTATGTCTTATTTTATTTATTGGAGTATTTGTTATTAACTCTTATTCTAATGCATATGCATATGAAGATGCTACTAATGATTGTTCCACCCAAAATAAAGATAAATTAACTGACGAAGAAATACTTGAGACAATTTCACGAGCAACATTTAATTACTTTTGGGATACTGCAAATATGGATTCTAACAGTCCTGGTTATGGACTTGTACCAAAAGGATTAAAAGATTATAACATTAATGTTAGTAGTATAGCAGGAATGGGTCACGCTTTAACTGCAATTGCTATAGGAGCAGAGCGTGGATGGGTTTCCAAAGAAGAAGCTTATGAAAGGGCATTAATCACATTAAAAACACTATTAGATAACGTAGAACATGAGGATGGATTTTTCTATCATTTCATAAATATTAAAACAGGTACTAGAAATACACAGAATGTGGAAGCTTCAACAATTGATGCTACGAGAGCAATAAGCGGTGCAATTGTTGCTGGAGAATATTTTGGTGGAGAAGTAAAAGAGTTAGCTAATCAAATATACGAAAGAGTAGATTGGTCAGTAATGAGAGATGAAACTTACAATCAGTTCTATATGGGACTTCGTAATTCAGGTTATGGAGGACGTTGGAAAAATAGCGGAGAACAGCTTGCATTATATATTTTATCTGCTGGATCACCAACTCATCCGGTAAATGGCAATATGTTTTATAATTTTAATAGAGATTATGGTTCATATGGAAATGGAACACCAATTATTAACTCTTTTTTTGGTTCTATGCATACATATGTTATGTCACATGCATGGGTTGATTTCAGAAATAAAGAAGATAGATGTGGCATAAACTGGTATGAAAATTCTTTAACTGCTATAAAAGCAAATAGGCAATATGCCATTGATATATCTAAATCAAATGGTGGAAAATTTAACACTTATGGATTAGATGCATGGGGAATGATGGCTGGTAAGGGACCAGAAAAATATGAAGGTAAAAATGGAGCTCCACCTTCTGGCAGAACTAAGCCTATGCATGAGACACTTGGTACTATTTCACCTTCTGGAGCCGCTGCAGCTATGATGTTTACTCCAAATGAAGCTATTGTTGCGTTGAGGAATTATTATGAGAACCATAAGAATTTATGGGGAGAATATGGTTTCTATGATGGATATAACTTAGATGTGGATCCAGTATGGTATGCAGATGATTATTCGGTCATTAATGTAGGCATTACACTTCTTGGAATAGAAAATTATAGAAGCGGATTTGTTTGGAAACAATTCATGAAAAATCCATATGTTCAAAAAGGGATAAAAGAGGTTGGCTTATTAAAGGTAGAAGAATATCCTAAATTATTGATAACGGAATTGATGGTTAATTCACCTGCTGAAGTAGATGCAAAAGAAAATTTTGAGTACATAGAAGTATATAATAATAGTACGAGATATATAGATTTAGCTGATTATAATATTGGTTATTATTTTACAGATATATATGGTACATTAAGATTAACTAGATACCCATTGCTTTCTTATGATACAACAGCTTCAACAATTATTAAACCGGGGAAAACAAAGGTAATATGGATTAAGAAAAGAAACGCAGGAAAAACTTTAGATGATTTTAATGATTTATATAAAGTGAATTTAAGAAATAATGATATTGTTGTTATAAATTTTCCAAAGATGGCTACTGTATTAAATAACAATTTTGCTAGGAATATTACTATAATAAAAGCTGACGAAAAGTTTGATAATAGAATCGTAAATGCATTTTATGATGGTAAAAGTGATTTTACAAATGGAAAAAGTATTATCTATTATTATCCAAAACATGACGATATCATAATGGAAAGATTGATACCAAAGTCACAAAACCATAATCCCACGCCTGGCATAATTGAAGAGGAACAAGTACCTCAGACTAATGTGATATATCCCATTATTAAAAGAACATTGGATCATGTAGGAAAAATAGTTGAAGATAGTATCGATTTGGCTTGGACAGATCCAATCAATGCTAACTATGAATATGTAAATATCTATAATCAAGATGGAATAAAAGTAGCTGGACCAATAGAAAAAGGTAATAATTCCAAAACTTTTACTGGATTAACATTAGGTAAAGCGTATTTTTTCACTATAACTACAGTAAATAAATTTAATATAGAAAGTAAAGGAGTTCGTACAAATGTGTTAATCCCAGAAAAAGTTGAGGAAGCAGTTAATAATTAATTTTATTATATTAAAGATGTATATATGTTATTTTTTGTAACTAGATACTATCAACTGCCTATATTGTTTTGGGGATAATCCAGTTTGCTTTTTAAAAACTAGAGAGAAATAGTATGGAGTACTAAATCCAACTAGTTCGGATATCAATTTTATACTTTCATTATTGATAGTTAGTAATTCCTTAGCTCTTTCAATACGCAATCTGTTTATATATTCTATAGGAGAGAGACCGAATGTACTTGTGAACAATCGAATCAAGTAATTCGGATGAAGATTCATATAATCAGCAAGTTCATCAATAGTTATTTTGTTATGGAGATTTTTTTCTATAAAATCTAGTAATAGATTAAGTTTAGTATCTGTCATTTGTGTTTTTAGAGATATATCTTTTTTACAAATATCTGAAAAATACGTTGATAATAGCTGCATTAAAGTCGCTTGAGCATTTAATGGTGAAAAAGGATTATCACTATTATAATAAGTTGTCAAATCCTCGAAAATCGAAATGATTTTGTGAGGATTTTTTATTGATTTTATATACGGTATATTTAAAAAATCTGATATGGGGATAGAACCTATATATGCGTTGAAATGACACCAATGTTTAACATATGTTTTTGGACTTATGGTTGAATAACCGTGTTTACAGCCTTCAGGTATAAACATCATATCTCCAGGTTTTGGGTAATATGCAATATTATCTATATAAACTACGCCTTCACCCTGTTCAATAAAATACATTTTACAATAAGTAAGGTTAGTCTGAGTTTCTTTCCAATCCAATGGGACTTGATTATAAGCTGATATTATTAGATTCACCCTAAGGTAAGACATATATTTTGAAATCATTTTATCCTGCGATTTTGACATATCATTCTCCTTATGATCTTCATAAAAATAATATAAATATAGGTTAGTATTTTATATTTATATTATATCACAGGTTAATTAAAATATAAATATATTAGTGAAGGGAGAATTGTTATGAAACCATTAAAAGATTATCTTGATAGTATTCAACAAGTTATTGATAAAGGTCCATACAAGGACAACTGGGAATCTCTAGGAAACTATAAGGAGCCTCAATGGTATAAGGATGCTAAATTTGGAATATTTATCCATTGGGGAGTTTATTCAGTTCCAGCTTTTGGGAACGAATGGTATCCAAGGAATATGTATATAAAAGGTTCAAAAGAATATGAGCATCATATTAAGACATATGGTGAACATAAAGATTTTGGATATAAGGATTTTATTCCAATGTTCAAGGGCGAAAAATTTGATGCAGAAAAATGGATGGAGTTATTTGCAGATGCAGGTGCAAAATACGTTATGCCTGTCGCAGAACACCATGATGGATTTCAAATGTATGATAGTGAGTTATCTGAATTCAATGCAGCAAAAATGGGTCCTAAGAAAGACATTTTAGGTGAATTGAAAACAGCTGCTGAAGAAAAAGATATTGTATTTACAGCATCAAGTCATAGAGCAGAAAACTATTGGTTCATGTCAGGACTTAGAGAATTTGATTCAGGACTTAGGGATATTGAATTTCAAGAGCCTTATGGTCATGCTGTAAAATTATTCGAGAATGAAGATTTACATGAGACTACTCACAATATTCTTAGTAAAGGTCCATCAAAAGAACATTTGGACAACTGGTTAGTTAGGACTTGTGAAATTGTTGATAAATATCAGCCAAAGGTTGTATGGTTCGATTGGTGGATTCAAAATAAAGCTTTCAAACCTTATCTTAAGAAATTTGCGGCATATTATTATAATAGAGCTATAGAGTGGGGCGAAGAAGTAGCTATCAATTATAAATTTGATGCTTATGCAAAAGGGACTGCTATCTTTGATGTAGAAAGAGGACAGTTGGCTTCAATAAGACCTAGATTATGGCAAACAGATACAGCTATAGCAAAGAATTCATGGGGATACACAGAAAATAATGATTTCAAGACACCTGAATCCATAGTTTGTGACCTTGTAGATATTGTCAGTAAAAATGGATGTCTATTACTTAATGTTGGACCAAAAGCTGATGGTACTATAACAGAAGAAGACGAAAACGTATTAAGAAATATTGGTAAGTGGTTGAAGACTAACGGAGAATCTATATATGATACAGAATATTGGAGTACATTCGGGGAAGGACCAACAGAAATTATTGAAGGTGCTTTCAATGATGTAAAACGTTCTCCATTCACAAGTGAGGATATCAGATTCACTTATAAAGCGCCTTATATATATGCTAATGTTCTGAAATGGCCTGAAGATAATGAAGTAATCATAAAATCTTTACAAAAAGGTAGTAAATTCTTTGCAGGAGATATACTTGACGTTGATGTTTTAGGGTACGAAACAAAATTATGCTATGAACAAACTGAAGAAGGATTAGTGATTAAGGCAGATAAAAATATAGATACATCTTATCCAGTCTGTTTGAAAATAACAATTAATTAGGTTTAGCGTAAAATAGGTTAAATATAAATTGTTGTTAGTAGATAAAAATTACATTTAAAAAAGTCTATTGATTATATTAATTAAATATGTTACCATATACTCAAACAAAAATTAAACATTGGCTAGGGGGGCTAGTATAGCTAGCTGAGATAGAAAACGATATTTTCTGACCCTTAACCTGATCTGGTTCGTACCAGCGGAGGGAAGCTTATCGTTATATTGATTTATATGGTAGTTAAGGCAATCCGCGGGATTGCCTTTTTGTTATGTTCATATAGTTGCTTAATAAGTTTTGCTTTGCCAATATCCATAAAATGTTTAATTATCTCTTATAAATGAGATTAGGAAGGAAATGAACACATGAGATATGAAGTACGTAAATTAGCTTTGGCAGGTGTGCTTATTGCATTAGGTGTTGTTCTGAGTCCGTATCATATACCTATTGGTGTTACAAAATGTTTTCCATGGCAGCATTTGATTAATGTAATATCTGCGATAATATTAGGACCGGCATATGCTGTACTGAATGCAGTAATTATATCAACCTTGAGAAATATTTTTGGCATGGGAACATTATTAGCATTTCCAGGTAGTATATTTGGAGCATTATTGGCTGCTCTTATGTTTAAAAGATTCGCTAATACATATTTAGCTGCATTAGGTGAAGTTGTTGGAACAGGGATTATAGGTGCTATTATTGCATGTCCAGTAGGTATTTTGTTAATGGGTAAACAAGCTGCAATATTTGGTTTTGTAATTCCTTTCATCATTAGTTCTTTTATGGGAGCTCTAATAGCAGTTCTATTATTTGAATTCACATCACTAAAAAAAATAGTTATGAAAAAGAGGGTATCAATGTAATGAAGACAGCGTTAACAATAGCAGGTTCAGATTGCAGCGGTGGGGCAGGTATTCAAGGTGATCTTAAAACATTTAATGCTCATGGAGTATATGGTATGAGTGTTATAACTGCTGTAACAGCTCAAAACACAACAAAAGTATCTTATATACAAGGATTAGAACCTATAACAATCTCTAAGCAATTAGAAGCTATTTTTGAAGATATTAAAGTTGATAGTATTAAAATAGGAATGTTATTCAATAAAAGAATAATCACAGCAATAAATGAAACCTTTAAAAATTATAATTTGCCTAAGATAGTATTAGATCCCGTTATGATATCAACTACAGGAAGGATATTACTAAAAGGGGATGCAATAGAAAGTATTGTCAAAGATTTATTTCCACTATGCAATCTTATAACTCCAAATATACTGGAGGCAGGAAAATTAACAGATACAACTATAAATAATACTGTTGATATGGAGAAGGCATGTAGAAAATTATATGAACTTGGTCCAAGTAATATATTAGTAAAGGGAGGACATCTAAAAGATACAGCGTGTGATGTATTATATGACGGAAATGAATTTACATATTTTGACCATAAGAGAATAGATAATCCTAATACACATGGAACAGGTTGTGCATTATCTTCTGCTATAGCCGCTAACTATAGTAAAGGTTTTGACACCATAAGTGCAGTAAAATCAGCAAAAGATTATATTACAAAAGCAATTGCAGGTGGCTTTTCAATTGGTTCTGGAAGTGGACCTGTCAATCATTTTATAGAAAGGTAGTAGTTATGGATAATTGTATAGACAAATTTGACTTTACTAAAATATATAATAGCTCAACGAAACCATTAATACATTATATAACTAATTATGTTACATCAAATGATGTAGCAAATATGACTCTTGCTTTTGGTGGGAGTCCTATTATGGCAGAGTCTATTGAAGAAATTGATGAAATAACAGCAGTAAGTAGCTGTTTAGTCATTAATATTGGTACGGTAACGACTGATAAATTAGAATCCATTAAAAGAGCATTGCAGGTTGCTAATCAAAAACATATACCTGTAATACTAGATCCTGTAGGCGTGGCTGCCACAAGTTATAGGAATAAAATTGTATTTGATATATTAAAGAATTATAGAATAGATGTAGTTAAAGGTAATGCATCTGAGATTAAAGCACTTCTAGGATTAAAAACTAATTCCAAAGGTGTTGATTCAGAAGAATTGGATTCAGAAGATATAAGTGATATAGGTGTAGAAGTTTCAAGAAAGTATAATACCACAGTAGCGATTACAGGTAAAATTGATACTATCTGCAATGATAAATACATAGCTAAAATTGAAGGTGGCTCTTCTATGTTAACTTCAATAACAGGTACAGGATGTATGATTTCACCTTTAATTGCAGTATGCTTAGCAAGAACAGGTAACGCATTTACTAGCAGTATTTACGGTATATTAGTTATGAACGAAGCTGCTTCTTTAGTAGAAAAAAGTTTGAAACCAGAGGAGTCCGTAGGGACTTTCAAAGTTAAGCTTTTTGATAATGTTTATAATATTAAAAATAAAAATTTAATAGATGGAAAGAAGGTTGTTATTAATGAAATTAGAGAATGAGTTATACCTGATTTCTAAGCAATACAAAGACTTCAATGTGCTTTTAGACAGGACTGAACAGGCTTTACAGGCAGGAATAAAGTTATTCCAATACAGAAGTAAAGAAAAAGATAAAAACATTCTATTAAAAGAGGCAAGACAAATAAAGCAATTATGTAAGAAGTACGATACGCTATTGATTATTAATGATAGAGTAGATATTGCCAAAGAGATAGAAGCAGATGGCGTACATCTAGGTGCAGATGATACTAGTATTAAGGAAGCTAGAGAAATTCTAGGTAGAGATGTTATCATCGGTGCAACTGCAAAAGATGTTGAAGAAGCAGTGAGATGTTATGATGATGGAGCAGATTATCTTGGAGTTGGAGCTCTATATCCTTCACCAACTAAGTTAGATGCGAAACAGATTACTATAGAAACACTAATCGATATAAAGAATGCTGTACCCATACCTATTGTAGGTATAGGAGGTATAACAGCAGAAAATCTGACTGAAGAAATTAATCAAAATGTAGATTCTGTATCTATTATTTCCGAGATCTATGATTCAAAAGATATTAAAGTAGCTGTAAAAAAACTAAATGAAGCTTTCATGAAAGGAAGGAATACAATGAGTTATACTACACAAATGGATGCTGCAAAAAAAGGCATTATCACTAAGGAAATGGAAATAGTTGCAAAAAAGGAAAATATGGATGTTAATGTTCTGGCTGAAAAAATAGCAAAAGGAACAGTAGTCATTCCAGCTAACAAAAATCATAAGAGTATTGACCCTGAAGGTATCGGAGAAGGTCTTAAGACAAAAATTAATGTTAATCTAGGTATTTCAAAAGACAGTTATGATATTGATAGGGAACTTGAAAAAGTTAGAGTAGCTATTGATATGAAAGCAGAATCAATAATGGACCTCAGCAATTATGGTAAAACTGAAGAATTCAGAAAAAAATTAGTCGACATGTCAGCTGCTATGATTGGTACAGTACCTGTTTATGATGCCTTAGGATTTTATGACAAAGAATTAAAAGATATCACTGAAGAAGAATTCATGGATGTAGTTGAGAAACATGGTCAAGATGGTGTTGATTTCGTTACTATTCATGCGGGTATCAATAGAGAAACAGCTAATACATTTAGAAGAAATCCAAGACTCATGAACCTAGTTTCCAGAGGTGGTTCATTAATGTTTGCTTGGATGCAGTTAAATAAAAAAGAAAATCCTTTTTATGAGTATTATGATAAATTACTAGACATCTGTGCTAAATATGATATTACAATAAGTCTTGGTGATGCATGTAGACCAGGAGCTATAGCAGATTCAACTGACGCAAGTCAAATCAAAGAGCTTATTGTACTTGGTGAATTAACTAAGAGAGCTTGGGCTAAGAATGTTCAAGTTATGATAGAAGGACCGGGACATATGGCAATTAATGAAATTGAAGCTAACATGCTTCTTGAAAAAAAATTATGCCATGGAGCACCTTTCTATGTGTTAGGCCCTCTAGTAACTGATATCGCACCAGGATATGATCATATTACAGGTGCTATTGGAGGAGCAGTAGCCGCAGCGAGTGGAGCTGATTTCTTATGTTATGTAACACCTGCAGAACATCTAAGATTACCTAGTTTAGATGATATGAAAGAAGGTATTATCGCTACTAAAATTGCAGCTCATGCAGGTGATATAGGTAAAAAATTACCAGACTCTAGAACATGGGATAATAATATGAGCTATGCAAGACAACAACTTGATTGGAATAAAATGTTTGATTTAGCTATTGATCCTGATAAAGCTAAGAAATATCGTGAAAGTTCTAAACCAGAAGATGAAAACTCATGTTCAATGTGTGGGAAAATGTGTGCAGTACGTAATTTAAATAAAGTATTAAATGGAGAAGATATAAATATATTAAGAGACTAATATATCTTTACATTTATATTGTTAAAATGTATAATAATTAAGGCAGTATTTATACAAATAATATAAATGAGGGTGAAATACGTGAAAAAATGTTTTTTAATATCATTATTGGTGCTATCTTTACTACTATTCCAAGGATGCAGTAATTCTAAGTCGCCTGATGATGATGCTTCAAAAGTAGTTAAGACTTTTATGGACAATTTAATTGAAGGCAATTATAAAGATGCATATGACAGCTATGAAGAATTCGATGAAGATTTTAATTTTGATGAACTCAAAGATAATCCTATGATGGATATTATGTTCGGTAAATTGAAGTACAAAGTCGTTGATTCAGAAATAAGTGAAGATACTGCGACTGTTACTTTAAATGTTACACATGTGAAATCTACTGAAATTATGAAATTATTACAACAATCAATGTTGGAGTTCAGTAGCCAGATATTTGATGGAAGTAATGATATAGTTGGTGATGGTGAAGAAATAGTTGAAGCTGTGATCGGTGAAAGTCAAGGAATAACCGAAGCTATTATTGATGGAACTGAAGGAATGGCTGAAGCTATAATGGAAGGAAGTCAAGAGATTGCTGATAATGTAATAGGTCAGAGTGAGGAAGCAGTTAAAGAAATTGTTAGTGATGTTCTTGAAGAACAGGATAAAGATATTGCTACTGAAGAATCAAAGATTGAACTAATGTTAAAACTTATTGACGATAAATGGGTTATTGATAAAGAAAGTGATTTAAGTACTATTTTTGGAATGGATATTAATTAATTTAATATTACGAATAAGATTCTATGAATTATTTCATGGAATCTTTTTTATTAATAGGGGAATTTCATGAAATAGTTTTCTAATAAAGCGTATAATAATTATAAAGGAATAAAATGCTATTCATCATTAGAAAGGATTGAAAGCTTTATATGTTTGAATATAAAGTTAATAATGATATATCTCTTAGATTATCGAACGTGCAAGATGCTGAAGAAGTATTTAAGGTTATAGATTCGTCAAGAGACCATCTGAAAAAATGGCTTTCTTGGGTAAATTTAGTTAAGAATTCAAAAGATTGTAGATATTCTGCATACAAAGCTATGCATCAATATGCAAGTAATAATGGATTCCAATGTAATGTCATATACAAAGGTAAAATAATAGGTAGATTAGGAATGCATAATATTGATTGGACAGATAAATCAACATCCCTTGGTTACTGGTTAGCTGAGAATTACCAAGGAAGGGGTATAATGACAACATGTTGTAAAACCTTTCTTAATATTATTTTCAAGGAATTACAGTTGAATGTAGTATATGTTTATGTAGCGGAAGAAAACAAAAAAAGTCGTGCTATACCTGAAAGACTTAAATTTGAACAAAAAGGTATTAATAAAAATGTACAAATGCTAAGTGGAAAAAAAATTGATTATGTACGATATGTCATGACAAGAGAAAGATATTTTCAATATTACTGATTTGTGGTATAATCTACAAGACAAATGTTAGTACGAAAGGAAAATTAATATGAGACAACCAAAGGGAGAATACGGATATATTAATTCTCAGAAAAAAATGTATTTGAGATCAACAGTAATAGGTTTATTGATTATGGCAGTAATATATGTTGTTGACAGGTTTGTATTTACTGAGGGTAATGTTTTATTAATTGTTGTAGCATTACTTGCTTTACCAGAATCACAATTTTTTGTGAAATATATTTTGTATAGACAATTTAAAGAAGGTAAAGAAGAAGTATATCGTAAATTTGAAAAAATTAGTGATAGATTAGTATACTTATCAAGTCTTGCTGTTATAAGAGGTAAAAAAACATTATTCTATCAAATTGCTGTAGTTAGTGAGAAAGAAATAATCCTATTAATTGATAAAAAGAAAACAAGAAAAGAAGTAAACGAATACAGAGAATTAATAGAAAAATTAATAAGTTCAAAAGGTTTTGGAGCGAAAGTGAAAGTATATAATGATGAACAGGAAATGTATTCATATGTAATAACACAGCTATCAATACTATTAAACAAAATTAATGTAGATAATCAAATAGCATTAGCAAATGTGTTATTAGATAATTCAATATAAATTGGAGATAATATGAAAGAAATAACTATATCAAAATACGAAAGTAATCAAAGAGTTGACAAATATTTATTAAAATATCTTAATAAAGCTTCTAAAAGTTTTTTGTATAAAATGTTAAGAAAAAAGAGAATAAAGCTTAATAAAAAAAGAATTGTTGGAAATGAAATTCTTAAAGAAAATGATATAATACAGATATATATGTCAGATGAAACAATACAAAAATTCAGTATAACAAATATTAATAAGAATATCTCTATCTCACATAAGATTGTATATGAGGATGATAATATTCTGATATGTGATAAACCTGTTGGGTTGTTATCACAACCTAATGATAACACCAGTATATCTTTGGTTGATGAAATTACAACCTATCTATATAAAAAAGGGGATTATGATCCTGAAGTAACTAAAGGTTACCGTCCAGGTATATGTAACAGATTAGATAGAAATACAAGCGGTTTAGTTATAGCTGGAAAAAATATGAAGTCATTACAAGAGTTGAATAAACTTATAGCTGAGAGTAAATTAGATAAACATTATATGTGCATAGTATCAGGATTGATAACTGCTACTAATACGATAGAAGGATATTTAGATAAAGATACAATCAATAATAAAGTAACTATTTCTACTGATAGTGGGAAAGGGAGCTATATAAAAACTATATATAAACCTTTGAAAATTGGAAAAGACTATACATTATTAGATGTGAAGATAATAACTGGTAAATCTCATCAAATAAGAGCTCATTTATCAAGTATTGGCCATCCTATAATAGGTGATTACAAATATGGTAATAGAAAAATCAATGATATATTTAAAAAGAAGTTCAAGTTGACACATCAATTGTTACATGCGTATAAAATAACTTTCCATATTGATAACGGAGAGCTTAGATATTTAGATAATAAGGAGTTCGTTACAGACATTAGAGGTAGATTCAAAAAAATTGCTGAAACGATTTTTAGCCATTGAAGGTGAAATAATGGATACAAAAGAAGAATTAATAAAATATAGTGAATATATTGGTGTTGATGAAATAGGGTTTTGCTTAGCAAAACCTTTTTATGAACTTAAAGATATTTTATATACTCGTGATAAAAGTAATTATATGTGTAATCTGGAGTCTAGGGATTATAATAGTAAGATATATCCTGGTTTAACATTAAAAGATGCGAAATCCTTTATAGTCATAGTGGAAGCATATGATGATAATCCTCCCAAGAATGAAAGTGATGTGTTAAGAGGAAATATCAGTATGGCTGCCGTTTCAGAAGATTATCATAAAATTGTAATGTCTAAATTGGAGTTGTTAGAAGAATGTCTACATCAACTAGTTGATTGTAATACAATGAAATTCGTTGATATGAGTCCATTTTCAGATAGAGCTGTTGCAGTAAGGGCAGGTCTTGGATTTATTGGTAAAAATTCAATGCTGATAACTAATCAATATGGTTCTAGAGTATATATAGGATATATATTAACAGATTATTATATTGAACCAGATGAGCAGAAAGAATATATAGGATGTGGTAACTGTAGTAGATGTGTAAATTCTTGTCCTACCGGAGCGATAAAAGATACCAAAGAAATTGATTGCAATCTATGTATCTCATATCTAACACAACATAAAGGTACAATTGATAACAAGCTAAAGAAAAAAATGGGCCAGCAGATATATGGTTGTGACGTATGTCAAAAAGTATGTCCTTATAATAAAGTCGAGAATAAAAAATTGTCTAGTTGTATAGAACCATATCCCCGATATCAAGACCTTCTTAATATAAGTAACAAAGATTTTAAAAAAACCTATGCTTTATCTTCAGCAGGGTGGAGAGGTAAGAAAATATTACAGAGAAATGCAATAATTGCATTAGGGAATTCTATGGACAAAGAAGCTTTAGATATATTAGTTAAACACCTATATGATGTTAGAATAGATATTAGAAAAGAAATAATAGATGCTATTATTAATCTTTCTTTTATTGAAGGGATAGAATTATTAAAGAAAATGAAGGTACAAGAAAAAAATAATGATATAATTAAGTTAATAGATGCAGGTATTAATATATTAAACAAAAATTAGAAGGGGAGGGGCATTATGGCATATTGGAATTCAAGAGGACTTAGAGGTAGTACTCTTGAGGAATTGATAAATTTTACTAATAAAAAATATAGGGAAAAAGGATTGGCTTTAATACAGAAGATACCTACTCCCATTAAACCAATAAAGATTGATCAAAAAACTAGGCATATATCATTAGCTTATTTTGAGCAGAAGAGTACAGTAGACTATATTGGAGTTGTACAAGGTATTTCTGTGTGTTTTGATGCAAAAGAGACTACGAAAGAAATATTGCCTTTACAGAATATTCATGAACATCAAATGAACTTTATGGATGATTTTGAGAAACAAGGAGGTATTGCTTTCTTTTTGGTGTATTTTTCTAAACATAATGAGTATTTTTATGTTCCATTTCAGAGTATCAAGGGTTATTGGAAGAAAGCTAAAGATGGGGGAAGAAAATCTATACCTTACAAGGAAATAGATAGAGAATATATTATTGGCGGTAAGAATGGAGTTTATTTGCATTATTTGGAGCAGATTAAGAAGTATGTGGAAGGGATGTAACGTCGTGATTTGACTCACTAGTATATATGGCGGAGGGTCAGAGAGTACATACCCCTTTACTCCCTGACTGGTTCTGCCTTATCACAACTCATTTCTTCTATATACCCAACAAATCTATCTATAACATCAATTGATTTTCCATTTCTATAATAAAATCCCTATTTTCATATTGACATTTCAACGAATCTAACATATAATGTTACAATAAATAGATGATTTAATGAATTAGCACTTTAATGCGTAAAAGTATGTTTTTCTGATAAATTGTTAATAATAATTTATAGAGCAATATATAATAATATCTTTAATAATAATTATAGAAAGGATTGCATAGTATGATTGACCGTTTATTACATACTCCGGAAGGTGTAAGAGATTTAAATATTAGTGAGACTTCCAAAAAGTTGGAATTACAAAATAGAATTGGTTCAGTATTTCATAGGTATGGTTTTAGAGATATTCAAACTCCGACATTTGAGTACTATGATGTATTTAATCATGAGAGAGGTACTGTCGATATTAGGGAAATGTATAAATTCTTTGATAGAGATGGTAATATTTTAACACTTAGGCCTGATATAACTCCTTCCATTGCAAGATATGTTTCTACGTATTTCAAGAATGAAGAAACTCCTATACGTGTTTGCTATATAGGAAATACCTTCAGGAATGGAAAAAGTTATCAAGGAAAGTTAAGAGAATTTACTCAAGCAGGAGTAGAATTGATAGGTATCAATAGTGAAGATGCAGATGCTGAGATAATCGCTATGATTATTAATAGCTTAAGTATAGCTGGACTTAAAAAATTTCAAATAGATCTAGGACAAGCGGGATTTTTTAAAGGACTTACTGAAGAAGCAGGACTTGATGTATCTGAGGAAGAAGAACTTAGAAATTTTATTGATGAGAAAAATTTTATAGCTGTAGAAGAATTATTATCAAAGTATAATATGTCAGATGATTTAAAACAGGTATTCTTAGATTTACCGAAATTATTTGGATCAGTAGAAGTAATAGAAAAAGCTAGAAAATTGACTAATAATAAAAAAGCTCTTGAATCCCTTGACAGACTAGAAAAAGTATACAATATCCTATGTGATTATGGTGTAGAAAACAATATTTCTTTTGATCTTGGACTTGTCAATTCTCTTAATTATTATACTGGTATCATATTTAGAGGGTACACATACGGCACTGGTGTCTCTATAGTAGATGGAGGTCGTTATGATACATTATTGAAGCAATTCGGCAAAGATGTTCCAGCTATAGGGTTTGCAATAGTAATTGATGAACTTATGTCGGCGATTGAAAGACAGAAGATTTCATTACCTGAATATAATATTGATACATTAATAGTATATAATCAACAGACTAGAAAACAAGCTATCAAGCTTTCAGAAGAGTTCAGAAGTAATGGAATGAATGTTCAGATTGGACTGTTGGATAAGAATTTAGAAGAGAATATTGAATATGGTAAGAAACAAAATATTGGTGGAATCATGTTTTTGAAAAATCATGATGAAGTTATTTTAGTTAATTTAGAGACTATGGATAAATCAATTGTAGCAATGAATGAATTACTAGATAGAGGTGAGGAATAATGAGATATCTTACAATAGCCTTAGCCAAGGGAAGATTAGCAAAAAAGACCTTAAGTTTGTTTGAGAAGGTTGGGATTGATTGTGATGAAATGAAAAGTGATACAAGAAAACTTATTTTCACTAATGAAGATTTGAAATTAAGATTTTTTCTAGCAAAAGCTAGTGATGTGCCTACATATGTAGAATATGGTGCTGCTGATATAGGTGTAGTTGGGAAAGATACTATAGCAGAAGAAAAGAGAAATCTATATGAAGTATTAGATTTAGGGTTTGGCAAATGTAAAATGATTGTAGCAGGACCAAAAAATATGAAAGAAGTATTAGAGAATGGAAGTTTTATAAGAGTAGCAACTAAATACCCACATATAGCAAAAGATTATTTCTATAACAAAAAAAATCAGACTGTTGAAATAATAAAACTTAATGGTTCAATTGAATTAGCTCCATTAGTTGGATTGTCAGAGGTTATTGTCGATATAGTGGAAACAGGGACTACATTAAAAGAAAATGGGTTGATTGTATTAGAAGAAATATGTCCATTGTCTGCCAGAATGGTTGTCAATAGGGTTAGTATGAAAATGGAAAATGAGAGAATATCTAATATAATTAAAGGATTGAGAGATTTAGAACTGAATAGTTAACTGGATTATTAGTTAGTATACTTGAAAAGATAATAATTTATTGGATTATAGATAAAAATGAAAAGAAGAACTTTCCTATTTTAAAGGACATTTAAAAGGAGTGTTAAGTTATATGAAATATATTAATTATACTGATTGTTCAAACACTGAATTGAAAGCGATGCTATTTGATAGGACTCCTGATAATTATGATAAATATGATGATATAGTTACGGATATCATTAATGATGTCAAGAAAAATGGTAATGAAGCAATATATAGATATTGTAAAAAATTTGATAACGTAACATTAAATGAAGAATCATTGAAAGTATCAAAAGAAGAGATAGAAGAAGCATATGATCAAATAGATGAAGAGCTAGTTGGAATTATCCGAAAAGCAAAAAAAAGAATTAAAGTATATCATGAAAAACAAAAAAAATACAGTTGGTTTGATAGCTGTGATTTAGGTACTATAATGGGACAGAAGGTTACTCCTATAGAAAAAGTAGGAGTCTATGTGCCAGGTGGAAAAGCTGTTTATCCATCTTCGGTAATCATGAATGTTATGCCAGCAAAAGTAGTGGGGGTAAATCAAATTGTAATGGTAACGCCTCCCGATAAATCAGGTAAAGTTAATCCTGTTACTTTAGTAGCAGCTAATGAGTGTGGTGTTAGTGAAATTTATAAAGTAGGTGGTGCACAAGCGATAGCTGCATTAGCTTTTGGGACAGAGACTATTCCAAAGGTATATAAAATCGTAGGACCAGGAAATATATTTGTGGCTTTAGCTAAAAAAGCTGTATATGGTTATGTAAGTATTGATTCTATTGCAGGACCTAGTGAAGTCTTAGTTATAGCAGATGAAGATGCTAATCCCAAATATGTTGCTGCTGATTTATTATCTCAAGCAGAGCATGATGAGTTGGCTTCAGCGATTCTAGTTACCAACAGTGAAAAATTAGGACAAGAAGTAAAGGAAGAGATAGCAAGGCAAACTGATTATCTTAGCAGAAAAGAAATACTACAAAAATCTCTTAATGATTTTGGTGTAATTGTAGTAGTTAAATCAATAGACGAAGCAATTAGATTAAGTAATGAGATAGCACCGGAGCATCTTGAAATATGTACAAAGGAGCCATTCATGATTCTTCCAAAGATTAATAATGCTGGTGCAATATTCTTAGGAAATTATAGTCCAGAACCTTTAGGGGATTATATGGCAGGACCAAATCACGTTCTTCCTACAAATGGAACAGCCAAGTTTTTTTCACCATTAAGTGTAGATGATTTTATTAAGAAATCAAGTATCATCTCATTTAGTAGAGAAGCTCTAGAAGATTTACAAGAAGATATTATAAAATTTGCTAATGCTGAAAAATTAACGGCTCATGCAAATTCAATAAAGGTGAGATTTGAAAATGATTAAAGATTATATTAGAGAAGATTTACAAGAATTCATACCATATCATGCACCTGTAAAAGAGTATGATATAAAACTAGATGCTAACGAAAATCCTTATCCACATAATGAAAAGATTATATCAGAAGCGAAAAAGTGGCTTGAAGATTGTAACAACTTAAGAAGATATCCTGATACTGATTGCAATGAATTAAGAGAGACATTAGCGAAATATTGGCAAGTCAATAAAGAGAATGTAATATGTTCTGTCGGTTCTGATCAATTAATCGACAGTTTATTAAAAGTTTTTTTAGAGCCAGAAGATAAAGTCTTGATGCCAACACCATCTTTTAGTATGTATAAACTAGCTACTAAACTAAATAGAGGGACTCCTATAGAATTTAATTTAAATGATGACTTCTCTTATGATGTTAATAAAATAATAGATCTATACCATAAGGAGCATCCGAAATGTGTTTTTATATGTACACCTAATAATCCTACAGGCAACATTATTACTGACAATGATGTAGAAAAACTATTGAATGTAATTAAATGTCCACTTATAATTGATGAAGCTTATGGTGAATATATAGAAGAGAGCATGATTGGTAAGGTAAAAGATCATGAGAATCTTATTGTGCTAAAAACTTTTTCCAAAGCTTATGGATTAGCTGGTCTTAGAGTCGGTTATGGTATTGCTTCAAAAAGTATGATAGATGCTATTAATATTGTTATTCCGCCGTATCACCTTAATGCATTATCACAATTTTTAGCTAGAACTGTTCTAGAAAATGATGCTGAATATGATAATAAAATTAAAGAAATCGTTAGAAACAGAAAATGGTTAAGTGATAATTTACAAACAATAAAATATGTTGAAAAGGTATATCCATCTTACGCTAATTACTTATTAATAAAAGTATCAGATTATAGTATTGTAGAGGTCTTGGAAAATAAAAGAATTCTAGTTAGAGGTTATGGAGAACAAGGTGAATTAGCTAACTGTATAAGAATAACAGTAGGAACGGAAGACGAAAACAAGAAATTGATTAAAGAGATGAAAAAATATTTGGACCTACCTCGTTAATATAGATTATACAGCTAATGTGTTTAAAAATATTAGCAAAATGATTCATTGAACAAAAGGAGTTGATTAACATGGATAGAATAAGTAAGATCAATAGAAAAACTAATGAGACTGATATTAATATGACATTGAATGTTGATGGAAGTGGGAATTACGATATTAATACAGGAATTGGTTTTTTTAATCATATGATGACTCATATAGCTAAACATGGATTATTTGATATTGATGTTACCTGTATAGGTGATCTAGAAGTTGATTGCCATCATACTATAGAGGATATTGGTATTGTACTTGGTAAGTGTATCAAAGAAGCAGTAGGAGAGAAAATAGGGATAAAAAGATATGGTTCTGCAATTATTCCCATGGACGAAACATTAATATTATGTGCACTTGATTTATCAGGTAGGTCGTATTTGAATTATGACGTCAAACTAACTACTGATAAAATAGGAACTATGGACACTGAAATGGTAGAAGAATTTTTTAGAGCTGTAGCTTGTAATGCTGAGATGAATTTACATATTAAGCTGTTAGATGGTAAAAATAATCATCATATAGTAGAAGGTATATTTAAAGCATTTGGAAATGCACTTGATCAGGCAACATTGATAGATCCGAGAATAAAAGGGACACTTTCTACTAAAGGAAGCATTTAGTTACTAATGGAAATTCAACAAGTACTTATCAGAAAAGGGTGAAATGATGAAGATTGGCATTATTGATTATGGAATGGGTAATTTAGGAAGTATATCTAATGCACTTTCATATATTGGTGTAGAATATATTATATCTTCTGATGTTAGAGAATTGGCAAAAGCAGATAAGCTTATATTACCTGGTGTGGGTGCTTTTAAAGATGCTATTGATCTTATAAGAGAAAAAAAGATTGATTCATTTATTGATGATAGTGTTAGAAGTAAAGTACCATTACTTGGAATTTGTTTAGGAATGCAGCTTTTATTTGATTCATCTAGTGAGTATGGGTATCATCAAGGTCTTTCTATATTACATGGAGATATTGTGAGATTTGATACTGATTTAAAAATACCTCATATGGGATGGAATAAATTGAATATTATTAAAAAAGATCCGTTATTTAAAGGACTTGGTTCTAATATATATGTGTATTTCGTTCATTCATATCATCTTAAGACATCAGAAGATATAGTTAGTGCAACTACTAATTACGGAAGTGATATTCAAGTAGCAGCTCAAAAAGATAATGTTTTTACTTTACAGTTTCATCCAGAAAAAAGTGGAGCTGTAGGACTACAGATATTACAAAATTTTATTTCACTATAGGTTAGGCGGAGGAAAGATATGAGAATTTATCCAGCGATTGATATAAAAAATGGTAAATGTGTTAGGTTAAGACAAGGTAAATTTAATGAGCAGACAGTTTATTCTAATTCTCCTTATCAAGTAGCTAAAAAGTGGGCTGAGAATGGAGCTTCCTATATACATGTAGTTGATCTTGATGGAGCATTGGATGGAAATTGGACCAATAAAGATACAATAAAGAAAATAGTAGATTCTGTTAATATTCCTGTACAGACTGGTGGAGGAATAAGGTCCATAAGAGATATTGAAGATAGACTAAATGTTGGTATTTCTCGCGTAATAATTGGGACATTAGCAGTGAAAAACCCCAGGTTCGTCAAAGATGCTATAGATAAATTCGGCAGTAATAGAATCGTTGTCGGTATAGATGCAAAAGATGGTATGGTAGCTATAAATGGATGGGAAGAACTTAGTGTGATATCTGCATTGGAATTGTGTAAAAAAATGAAAAGCTATGGAGTGAAAACTATTGTTTATACGGACATAACAAAAGATGGAATGCTTATTGGACCAAATATTGATTATACAAAACATCTGATTGACGAAACTGGTTTAGATATTATTGCTTCTGGTGGAGTATCATCAATAAAAGACCTAAGGGAAGTAAAGAACATTAATGCTGAGGGAGCTATAATAGGAAAAGCACTTTATACTAATGCGGTTGATTTAAAAGAAGCAATTAAATTGATAGAGGATTAATATGATGTATACTAATAAAATTGTCAGCAGCTTTTATTTATGGAAAGGGTGTTTATATGTTATCAAAAAGAATTATACCTTGTTTAGATGTAGATCAGGGAAGAGTTGTAAAAGGAGTTAATTTTGTTAACTTGATAGATGCAGGAGACCCTGTTGAGATAGCTAAGATGTATAATGAAAGTTTAGCAGATGAAATTGTTTTCCTTGATATAACGGCAACTCATGAAGGAAGAGATACTATAGTTGATGTTGTAAGAAAAACCGCCCAACAGATTTTTATACCTCTTACAGTAGGGGGAGGTATCAAGACTATTGACGATTTCAGGAAAATACTTAGAGCAGGAGCAGATAAAGTTGCTGTAAATTCAAGTGCAATTAGAAGACCTGATCTTATTAATGAGGCAGCCAGTAAATTTGGTAATCAATGTGTTGTAGTTGCTATAGATGCTAAGAAAAGTAAAGAACGAAATGGTTATGATGTTTATATTAACGGTGGCCGAATTAATACTAATATAGATGCATATGAATGGGCAGAAGAAGTATGTAAGCGTGGAGCAGGAGAAATTTTACTTACAAGCATGGATAAAGATGGAACCAAATCAGGCTATGATATAGAACTTACTAAACATATTAGTGAACGAGTCAATATACCTGTTATTGCATCAGGTGGTGCTGGAAATAAGGAACACTTCGAAGAAGTACTTACTTATGGAAAAGCAGATGCAGCTCTGGCAGCTTCTTTGTTTCATTTTAAGGAAATTGAGATTATCAAGCTAAAACAATTTTTAAGTAAAAACGAAATACCTGTTAGGTTATAACTAAAGATAATGATTATATTTATAAGGAAGGAATGAAAGAAATGGATTTTAGTAAATTAAAATTAAATTCAGATGGATTATTACCAGTTGTTACTCAAGACTATTCAAGCAACGAAGTGTTGATGGTGGCTTATATGAACAAAGAGGCCTTTAATAAGACTTTGGAGACTAAGAAGGTGCACTATTTTAGTAGAAGCAGACAATGTCTATGGCTCAAGGGTGAAACTTCAGGTCATTATCAGGAACTTGTAAGTATGGCTCTTGATTGTGATAATGATACTTTATTAATAAAAGTAAAACAAAATGGAGTAGCATGCCATACTGGAAACTACACATGTTTTTATAAAGATATCGATCTAGAAAGTAAAGATATAATAGAAAATAATGAATTGCAGAAAAAGAAAGAAAATGTGTTCAATATATTTGAAGATGTCTATAATGTAATATTAAATCGAAGAGATAATCCAAAAGAAGGTTCTTACACTAATTATTTATTTGATAAAGGAATCGATAAGATACTTAAAAAAGTCGGAGAAGAGACAGCAGAAGTAATTATAGGCGCTAAGAATGAAGGAAATGAAGAAGTAATATATGAAATATCTGATTTGATATATCATTTATCAGTTTTGATGGTAGAAAAAGATACTTCTTGGGAAGATATCTGTAAGGAATTAGATAGTAGAAGATAATATTAGTGTGCTATAATGCACACTTTCTTTTATTAAATAGAAAAGTTCTACTTTCTATTTTTTTGAAGTCTTTTATAAGGTAATCTTCAAAAATAAATTTCCTTAATAATAATGAGAATTATTCGCTTCTATTAATAAATTTCTATTTCATTTTATTAAAGTTAATTAAATAAAAGTTGATTGTTATGATAAAATGGTATAATATAATACTAATCATAATTGTTATGAACAACAAGTAGGAGGCGAAGCATTTTTGCGAAAATATGAATGACATATTGAATGTTGGATTGGACGTAGGTTCAACTACGGTAAAAATAATAGTTTTAAATGAACAAGGAGAAATTTTATACAGTAAATATAAAAGGCATTTTTCTGATATAAGATTAACTGTAGGTAAGTTAATCAAAAGAGCATATTCACATTTTAATGATTCTGATATTACTATAATGGTTACAGGTTCAGGAGGATTAGCTGTATCTAATTGGATAGATATACCCTTTATTCAGGAAGTAGTTGCTTGTACAAAAGCGATTAAATTAAAAATACCTGAGACCGATGTTGCTATAGAATTAGGCGGTGAAGATGCTAAGATAACATATTTTGAAGGTGATACAATAGAACAAAGGATGAATGGAACCTGTGCTGGTGGAACAGGAGCATTCATTGATCAGATGAGTTCATTATTAGAAACAGATGCAATGGGTCTTAACGAACTTGCTAAAAAACATAAGGTAATATATCCCATTGCTGCAAGATGTGGTGTTTTTGCAAAAACAGATATTCAGCCTTTACTTAATGAAGGTGCTGCAAAAGAAGATATAGCTGCATCAGTTTTTCAAGCAGTAGTTAACCAAACAATTAGCGGATTGGCTTGTGGTAAACCAATAAGAGGAAATATCGCATTTCTAGGTGGTCCACTTTACTTTTTATCAGAACTTAGACAAAGGTTTATTGAAACACTTAATTTAACAAGTAGGCAAGCTATAATACCACCTCATTCCCAGCTATTTGTTGCATTAGGTGCTGCGATAGAATCAAAAAAGCAAGAGTCCGTATCATTTAAATCAATATTGAATAGAATGGAAAATCTAAAAGATATTGGAAGTAATGAAGTAGCGAGATTACAGTCATTATTTAGTAGTGATAAAGAATTAGATGAATTTATGCAAAGACATAGTAAAGATGTAGTTGAAAGAAAAGAATTATCAACATATGAAGGTAAATGCTATCTTGGTATAGATGCAGGTTCGACTACTACAAAGGTTGCTTTAATAGATGAAGATGAAAGATTATTATATTCCTATTACGGAAGTAATCAAGGAAAACCACTAAAACAAAGTGTAGAAATTTTAAAAACAATCTACTCTATTTTACCTTCAAAAGTTGTAATAGCTAATTCAACTGTTACAGGTTATGGAGAATCTTTGATAAAAGAGGCATTGAAAGTCGATATTGGTGAAATAGAGACTATCGCTCATTATAAAGCTGCAGATACATTTCTACCTGGTGTAGATTTTATATTGGATATCGGTGGACAAGATATGAAATGTCTACGTATTAAAAATGGAGTAATAGATGATATTTTATTGAATGAAGCATGTTCTTCCGGATGCGGTTCATTCTTGGAAACATTTGCAAAATCGTTAAACATGGACATTGAAACATTTGCAAAAGCGGCACTTGAATCAAAAAGTCCTGTTGATTTAGGTTCCAGATGTACGGTTTTTATGAATTCAAGAGTAAAACAAGCCCAAAAAGAGGGCGCAACCATTAATGATATATCTGCTGGATTATCTTATTCAGTAATTAAAAATGCTTTGCAGAAAGTAATAAAAATCAGAGATCCAAAAGAAATGGGTAAAAAGATAATTGTTCAGGGTGGTACTTTCTATAATGATTCAGTACTTAGAGCTTTTGAAATTATATCAGAAAGAGAAGTCATAAGACCTAATATTGCTGGAATAATGGGTGCTTATGGTGCCGCTATAATAGCTAAGGAAAGAGATAATGGAAAAGAAAGTACTTTGTTACCAGCTGAACAGATAGATTCATTTACATTTGAGACAGATATGAAGAGATGCCCTCTATGTAATAATCATTGCTTACTTACAATAAATAAATTTCCTGGTGGAAGAGAATACATATCTGGTAATAGATGTGAAAGAGGTGCAGGTGGGGAAAAGAAAAATAAAGATATTCCTAATTTATACGATTATAAATATAAGAGATTATTTAATTATAAACCACTTAGTGAAGATAAAGCTACAAGAGGTACGATAGGTATTCCACGTGTACTTAATCTATATGAAAACTATCCATATTGGTTTACATTTTTCACAAGATTAGGTTATAGAGTAGTTTTATCACCAAGGTCAAATAAGAAATTATATGAAGAAGGCATAGAAACCATACCTTCAGAATCAGCGTGTTATCCAGCTAAGATTGTACATGGTCATATAATGAATCTTATCAAAAAAGGTATAAAAACAATATTCTATCCTTGTATACCATTTGAAGAAAAAGAGATAGAAGGAGCGGATAATCATTTTAACTGTCCTATTGTTACATCATATCCAGAAACAATAAAACATAATGTTGAGGATATAGATAATTATAATATAAAATTCTTGAATCCATTTTTAGCAATGGATGAAGAACAACGTTTAGCAGAGAGATTAGCCCAAGAGCTAGAAACGGTTGGTATAAGCAAAGAAGAAGTTTACGAGGCGGCTCATCTTGCTTGGGAAGAAAAGAATAAAACTAAGAATGATATCAGAAAAAAAGGCGAAGAAGTCATTAAGTATTTAGATGAAACCGGCAAAAGAGGGATTGTTTTAGCTGGAAGACCTTACCATATAGATCCAGAAATCAATCATGGACTAACGAATATAATAACAGATTTAGGCATGGCCATATTAACTGAAGACTCTATTGCACACCTTGGTAATGTTAGAAGACCTCTTAGAGTGTTAGACCAATGGGCTTATCATTCAAGATTATATGCAGCAGCTGAGTATGTTGGTCAGAAGAAAAATCTTGAACTTGTACAACTAACTTCTTTTGGTTGTGGTGTTGATGCTGTTACAGCAGATCAAGTTCACGATATATTAAGTGAATACGGTAAAATATACACTTTGATTAAAATAGATGAAGGTAATAACCTAGGAGCAATCAGAATAAGGATGCGTTCCCTAAAAGCAGCTCTTGATGAAAGAGATAAATGCGGTATAAAACCAGTTAAGAAAGAAATTAATCATAATAGAGCTGTATTTACAAAAGATAACAAGAAAAATCATACAATATTAGCACCCCAAATGTCACCGATGCATTTTGATTTTTTTGAAGTCGGACTTAAAAAAATGGGATATAATGTTGTGATTCTTCCTAATGTAGATCCGGGTGCAGTAGAGGAAGGATTGAAACATGTTAATAATGATGCGTGTTATCCGTCTATACTTGTTGTAGGTCAGATTATTAAAGCTATTAAATCAGGAAAATATGATCTGAATAATACTTCTATATTTATTACTCAAACTGGCGGTGGATGTAGAGCATCCAATTATATAGGGTTCATAAGAAAAGCTTTGGATGACTTGAATATTCATAATGTTCCAGTTGTGTCTATTAATACCTTAGGACTTGAAACTAACCCAGGGTTTAAGTTTACATTACCATTAGTACACAGAGCACTTATAGCTACTATATATGGTGATGTATTAATGAGAGTGTTATATGCAACAAGACCTTATGAAAAGGTTAAAGGTTCAGCGAATAAATTATATGAGAAATGGAAGAAAAAAGGACTCATAAATGTTGAGAACGGAAAAATAAATGAATTCAAGAGAAATATGAAAGGCATAGTAAAAGAATTTGATGAATTAGAAATTAGGGATATATTAAAACCAAAAGTCGGAGTTGTAGGAGAGATACTTATCAAATATCATCCTATAGGAAACAATAATCTAGTAAAAACATTGGAAAAGGAAGGTGCCGAAGCTAGTGTACCTGATTTAATAGATTTCTTTTTGTATTGTGCATATAATAATAAATTCAAATATGAAAAATTAAATGGAACAAAAAAAGCCTGGACTTATAGCAAAATAGCAATCAAGTTAATAGAGAAATATAGAAAAACTGCTAAAAATGCCTTAGAAAACAGTAAGCGTTTTAGAGCTCCTTCTGCAATTGATGAAAAAGCCAAATATGCACAAGAACTTATATCTCTTGGTAATCAGACAGGAGAAGGTTGGTTCTTGACAGGTGAAATGGTAGAATTAGTAAAAGAAGGTGTTGAGAACATAGTTTGTGTTCAACCTTTTGCATGTTTACCTAATCATGTAGTTGGAAAATCAATGATTAAACCTATTAGGAAAAAATATAAAATGGCTAATATTGTAGCTATAGATTATGATCCAGGAGCTAGTGAAGTGAATCAATTGAATAGAATAAAATTAATGCTATCAGTTGCTAAGAGTAATTTAGAAGAAAAACAAGTTACAGCTTCAAAACGATACCAACAAAATGATAATGATGATAAGAAGAAAGAAGATAAAGAATTACTTGCTCTATAAATCAACTTGATATTCCATGATAATTAGAATTCTCAAGAAGATGGTTCATAAATAAAAGGGAGGCAAGCGATGAGTTTAAACAAGACACCAAGAGGTGATAGGGTTCATATAGCTCTATTCGGCAAGAGAAATGCAGGCAAATCCAGTATTATCAATGCTATAACCAATCAAGATATTGCCTTAGTATCATCTGTAAAGGGAACTACTACAGATCCAGTATATAAAGCTATGGAAATACTACCAATAGGTCCAGTTGTAATTGTTGATACAGCTGGGCTAGATGATGAGGGAGAATTAGGAGAACTAAGAAAGAAAAAAACACTAGAAGTTCTTAATAAAACAGATTTAGCCATATTAATAGTGGATGCTGAAACAGGTATCACTAATTTTGAAAAAGGAATTTTAAAGAACATCAAGGGAAAAAATATTCCCATAGTAGGTATTATTAATAAAATAGATACAGCTCCATTAGCTACAGAAGAATTGTCGAAGATGGAGAAAGATTTATCGCTAAAACTTATTCCGGTTTCTGCAATCAAAAAAGAGGGAATTGAAGAAGTTAAGAATGAAATAATCAAAAAATTACCTGATGAAGATAGTAAACATAAGTTGGTTGGGGATATCATCGAGCCAGGTGACTTTGTAGTATTAGTAGTTCCTATTGATAGTGCTGCACCAAAGGGAAGATTGATATTACCTCAGCAGCAGGTAATAAGAGACATATTGGATAATGATGCTATTTCTATTGTAACGAAAGAATATACTTTAAAAGATACGCTTAAGAACATAGGAAAAAAACCTAAGATTGTTATAACTGATTCACAAGTGTTTCAAAAAGTTTCTGAAGATACGCCTGAGGATATAATGTTAACATCCTTCTCTATATTATTTGCAAGATATAAGGGTGATTTGATAAAGCTTATAGAAGGAGCTAAGAAATTAGAAACATTAAAAGATGGTGATAAAGTATTAATTGCAGAAGGTTGTACTCACCATAGACAATCAGATGATATAGGTACAGTTAAAATCCCAAAATGGATAAAAGAATATACAGGTAAAAATATTAAATTTGAATTCTCCAGTGGGTTCAAATATCCTAGTAATCTAGCTGATTATTCTCTGATAGTTCATTGCGGAGGGTGTATGCTAAACAGACGAGAAATGCAGCATAGAATAAAAGTGGCATCTGATAATAATATTCCTATAGTTAATTATGGAGTTATAATAGCTTATGTTAAGGGTATATTAAAAAGGGTAACTGAGCCCTTTCCTTTAGCGAATGAAAGACTATGAATATAAATGTACACTATTTGTAGGATACATAATAATTTGATATAATATATATAAGTTAAAAAAAATTAATGGGGGTGCAATAAAGTGCTCGTAAGTGAAATAAAAGAGATATTAGACGCAGAAATACTAGCTGGTGAAGATATGTTGGATATCAATATAGACTATGGGTATGGTTGCGATTTAATGAGTGACGTATTAGCTTTTGTAAGACATGACATTATACTACTTTCAGGACTTGTTCATCCTCAAGTGATAAGAACTGCTGAGATGTTGGATATTAATGCAATAGCATTTGTTAGAGGTAAAAAACCTAGTAGCGAGTTGATTCGTATGGCTAAGTTGAAAAATATTATATTATTGACAACTAAACATACTTTATTTACAGCATGTGGACTACTATATAAAAATGGTTTAGAAGGGGAGGAGATAGCTCACGATGAAGATTCACTATGATGTTGAGGGTGGTGAGTTTATTTCAGCAGGAGTAGCTTCAAGTAAACTAAAGAAAACTCTAAAACAACTTGGTATATCTCCTAATGTTATTAGAAAAGTATCTATCTGTATGTATGAAGCAGAAATAAATATGGTCATTCATGCTGATGGAGGAGTTATCGATGTTGAAATAACCCCAGAAAACATAGAAATTCTTATTAAAGATGAAGGTCCAGGAATAGAAGATCTTGATTTGGCTATGCAAGTTGGCTATTCAACAGCATCCAGTAAAGCTAGGGAAATGGGATTTGGTGCTGGTATGGGGTTGCCTAACATAAAAAGACATAGTGATGGAATGAAGATTGAAACTAAGGTTGGAGAAGGGACAAAATTAGAATTGATTTTTAATATAAAATGAGAAGGTATTTATTATTATATATAATTGGGTTAGGAGGCTAAGTATGGAGGAAATATTTCATTCTGTAAGATTGGATATTGATAAATGTATTGGTTGTACAGACTGTATAAAGCGTTGTCCTACAGAGGCCATAAGAGTTAGAAATGGTAAAGCTCATATTATGGATGAAAGATGTATCGATTGTGGTATGTGTATTAGAATCTGTAGAAACCATGCAAAAAAAGCTGTAACGGAGCCATTAGATAGTATTAATGACTATAAATTCAAGGTAGCTATCCCTGCCCCAACACTATACACACAATTTAGAAATGTAGTTGACCCAAATATTATCTTAACAGCTTTAAAAAGGCTGGGATTCGATGAAGTTTTTGAAGTTGCTAGAGCAGCAGAGATTATAACAGAAGAAAGTAAAAAAATATTGGCTAAAGGGAAAATCCCTAAGCCTGTTATATCTTCTGCATGTCCTGCAATTGTTAAGCTCATTCAAATAAGATTTCCATCTCTAATACCTAACATATTACCTATAATATCACCAAAAGAAGCAATGGCTAGATATGCTAAAAAATATTTAGTTAGAAAAGGCATTAAAAAAGAAGACATAGGTGTATTTTTTATTTCACCTTGTGCAGCGAAGGTAACTAACAGTAAACAGCCTCAAGTTATTGATGAATCCTATGTAGATGGAGTTATATCTTTAAAAGAGATTTATCTGAAACTTGTACCTGTCATAAAAACAATAAAAGAACCAGAAATACTTCAAATGAGCAGTAATACTGGTATTGGTTGGGCACATACTGGCGGTGAAGGATATGCATCAGGTATTGAAAATCATATAGCGGTAGATGGTATTGAAAATGTAATTAAGATATTAGAGAAAGTTGAAAACGGGAAGTTGGATGATGTTAATTTCATAGAATGCTTAGCGTGTGTAGGTGGGTGTCTTGGAGGACCTTTGACAGTTGAGAATTGCTTTGTTTCTAGTAATAGAATGGACAGAATTAAGAAATTCAATGAAAACAACAAAGATAATTATATTAAAAGAAACATCCCTTTGTTTGATGAAAAAATAGATCTTTATTGGTCTAAACCACTTCAAACCAAACAAGTTATGAAATTGGATGATGATGTTGAAAAAGCTATAGAAAAGCTTGAACAATTAGAAGAGATTTATGATATGCTGCCAAAAATCGATTGTGGTTCTTGTGGAGCTCCAACATGTAGGGCATTAGCGGAAGATATTGTCTGTGGTAAGGCTCATATTGAAGATTGTGTATTTATGCTAAGACAGAAAGTTAGAGATATGGCAGAACAAATGGTTACGCTTGCACAAAAAATGCCTCCATCAATTAGTAAGGAAAATACTAATGGTGGAACTAAAATTATATAATATATAGTTATAAGTCAGTTATATGAGTATAATTATATGATGTTTAAGGTTCTCATAGAATTTTACAATATTAAATATAGATATTAGAAAAGAGGGTCATGATAATGACAGTTGCAGAATTAATAAAACAACTAAATCTTGAATTAGTGGCAGGTGAAAAAGGACTACAGGCAGAAATAACCAACGGTTTTGTTGGAGATCTATTAAGTGTTGTAATGGGAAAAGCAAAAGAAGGTAATGCTTGGGTTACTATTCAGAGTCATGTGAATATCGTAGCAGTAGCTGTACTTACTGGAGCAGCTTGCATAATTGTATCAGAAGGTTTTAAAATAGAAAAGGAAGCAATTGAGAAAGCAAACGAAGAAAATATTCCTATATTATCTACTGAGGAGTCATCATATAAAGTTGTTAGTGAACTTATAAAATTAGGAATCAGTAATTGTTAATCTTCTTATATGAAAGGAATCTATTTGCCTATGAAAGAATTATCAATGCACATACTTGATATAGCTCAGAATAGTGTAAGAGCTAAATCTAGTAATATTACTATTATAGTAAAAGAACTAGTGAAAGATAATGTTTTTGAATTTAGCATTCAAGACGATGGAGAGGGTATTCCAGAGGTAATATTAAAAGATATTCGTAGTCCTTTTACTACATCAAGAACTATGCGACGAGTTGGATTAGGTATACCATTACTAAATGATACATGTAACATGTGTAATGGTGAACTTTATATTAAGTCAATTGTTAATCAGGGGACTTATATTTTAGCAAAAATGGATTATAATCATATTGATAGACCACCTTTAGGAGATTTAGAATCCACTATTGCAACTTTTTTTTCTTCCAACGATAATGTTAATATAGAATATGAACATTGCTATAATGATGAATCATTTAGTATATCAACAAAAGAATTAAAAGATGTTTTAGGAGATGTACCTTTAACTAATTTAGATGTTATTAAATGGCTAGTAGAATTTTTGAGAGAAAATATTGAAGAAATCAAGAGCGATGAAGAGAAGGCTTAAAGATATTTTTTATCTTTAAGCTTTATTCATGGGTACGCAATGTTAATGAATTAACAATCTTAGCATATTTTACAAGTTTTTTTAGTAAATATGGGAGCTAAATACATAAGGGATATTGTATACAATAAACAATAGCGCTTTATTAGCGTTAATATGCTAGTTGAGCACTTTGTACTTTTTTTATCAATTCTTGTATTACAGAAGGAATTGTATTATTATTAATATGGAAATGGATACTATTACAATACTAATTTTAATAATTTTATTTATTAGTAATATTTATTAGTAATATATCTTAAGCGTTATAAAAAATAATTACTATAAAACTAACAAAGACAGGGGGATACTAATGGGAGCATTGACATTCAAAAGAGGAATTCATCCTAGTCATTCAAAAGATTTTACAGAAAAAAAACCTATTAAGATTTATATGCCAAAAGGTGATTTGGTTTTCCCAATGTTACAACATATAGGAGCACCATGCAAACCTTTAGTAAAAAAAGGTGACAATGTTTTAGTAGGACAAAAAATTGGAGAACCTCAAGGATTCGTTTCTTCACCAATTCATGCTACAGTGTCTGGTACTGTAAAGGCTATTAAGGATGTACTTCACCCTAATGGTTCCAAAGTACAAGGTATCGTTATAGAAAATGATGGTGAATATACGGAAATAGACACAATGATAGCTAGAAAGGATTATAAAAATCTTTCTAGGGAAGAAATAATTAATATTATTAAAGAGGCAGGAATAGTTGGTATGGGTGGAGCTACATTTCCAACATTCATTAAATTATCACCACCTCCAGAAAAAAAGATTGATCATATTATTGTCAATGGTGCGGAATGTGAACCATATTTGACATCTGATCATAGAATCATGTTGGAAGAAACGGACAGGGTAGTAAAAGGATTACAGATAATATTACATCTATTTCCAGATGCAAAAGGATTTATTGGTATTGAAGATAATAAACCAGATGCAATAAAAGCAATGAAAGAAGCAACTAAAGGTATTAGTAATATTACTGTTGCAACTCTGAAAACAAAATATCCACAAGGTGCAGAAAAGCAATTGATATATTCTATAACTAAAAGAGAAGTTCCAGCAGGAGCATTGCCAGCTGATGTAGGCTGTATTGTTCAAAATATTGATACTGTAGTAGCTATTCATAGAGCTGTTCTCAGAGGAAGACCTCTTATGAGGAGAATTGTTACAGTAAGTGGAGGGGCAATAAAAGAGCCTCAGAACTTCAAAGTTAGAATTGGTACAAGTTATAGAGAGCTTATAGAAGCTGCTGGAGGGTTTAAAGAAGAACCTACAAAAGTAATCTCAGGGGGACCAATGATGGGATTGGCTTTATTTTCTCTAGATGTACCTGTTATAAAAGGATCATCATCAATATTATGCTTAACCAAAAAAGAAGCAATTCAAAATGAAGAGAGCAATTGTATAAGATGCGGTAAATGCGTAAGTATATGTCCAATGAATTTATTACCTTATAAGCTTAATACATTAGCTATCAACAATGAAGATGATTTATTTGTAAAATATAAAGGTATGAATTGTATAGAATGTGGAGCTTGCTCATATATATGTCCATCAAACAGACATTTAACTCATTCTATAAGAACGACTAAGAGAACGATTATGGCAAAGAAAAAGAAATAAAAATTATTAATGTTTTTAGTAGGAGGGTTTAGTTGTGACAGATCATTATATAGTATCGTCTTCACCTCATATTAGATCAGATAAAACTGTAGATAAGATAATGAGGGATGTAATTATTGCTTTAATGCCAGCGACTATATTTGGAATCTACAATTTTGGTCCAAGAGCTTTACTTATAGTTGTACTATGTATTATATCAAGTATTGGATCAGAAGCATTATTTCAATTTATTACTAAAAGAAAAATTAGCATTAATGATTATAGTGCTGTAGTTACAGGGTTATTATTAGCACTTAATCTACCACATACAGTTCCTTGGTGGATACCAGTTATGGGAAGTGTTGTGGCTATAATTATCGTTAAGCAATTATTCGGAGGATTAGGACAGAATTTCATGAATCCAGCTCTAGGTGCAAGAGCATTTTTGCTTGTATCATTTGCCGGATTAATGACAAGATGGGAACTTGATGGAGTAACTACAGCTACACCATTAGGTATTCTAAAAGAAGGCGGAAGTAGTCTTCCAAGTATTGCTGATACATTCTTCGGTTTTATTGGAGGATGTATAGGTGAAACGTCTGCAATAGCTTTATTGATTGGTGGTATTTATTTATTAATAAGAAAAATAATTAATTGGAGAGTACCAGTATTTTTTATAGGTACAGTTTTTGTACTTTCATTATTGATTAGTGGAAGAGGTTTTGATATTAATTATGCTGCTTATCAGATATTCAGTGGTGGTTTGATGATAGGTGCAATTTATATGGCTACAGATTATTCGTCATCTCCAATGACAAAAACAGGACAAATCATTATGGGACTTGGTTGTGGTATATTAACTGCTGTTATTAGAATATACGGAAGTTATCCAGAGGGAGTGTCATTTGCAATAATCATAATGAACCTTTTCGTACCACTTATTGATAGATTTACAATCCCTAAAGCATTTGGGGAGGTGGCTAAGAATGAAAAATAAGATAGTCAAAGACGCTCTTATATTATTTGCTATTACAATATGTGCAGGTTTATTATTAGGTTTGACTCATACGGTAACCGAAAAACCTATTGCTGAGCAGCAGATAAAAATTAGAGATGCTGCGCTTAATAGTGTTTTAAATGATTGCCAATTCACACCAGTAGAAGCTGATTTATCCAAACAACCTGTAATAAAAGAAATTTATGCAGCAAAGAAAAATGATGAAATAAACGGTTATGCTTTTAAATTAGTTACAAAAGAAGGATATGGTGGAGAAATCGAATTGATAGTAGGTATTAATTCGGATGCTACTATTTCAGGTATTGATATTATTAAGCATAGTGAAACTCCTGGTCTTGGTGCTAATGCTGATAGTGATAAATTTAAAGAACAGTATAAAGGAAAGCCTACAGATCAGTTAACTGTGGTTAAAGATGGTGCAGATTCTGACTCAGAGATTGATGCATTAAGTGGTGCTACAATTTCTTCAAGAGCAGTAACTAATGCAGTTAATGTGGCTAGTCAATATTTTAATGATAATTTCAGTGAGGGGGCACAGTAGATGAAATTAGGTAAAGTATTTAAGAATGGATTGATTGATGAGAATCCAACTTTTGTTCAAGTATTAGGAATGTGTCCAACACTCGCGGTAACGACTTCAGCATTTAATGGAATTGGTATGGGACTTGCGACTACAGTGGTATTACTATTTTCTAATATGGTTATATCGTTACTTAGAAATATAATACCATCAAAAGTAAGGATTCCAGCATTTATAGTTATAATTGCTTCATTCGTTACGATGGTGGATTTGTTATTACAAGGTTATGTGTATTCATTATATGAATCACTAGGACTTTTCATACCTCTTATTGTTGTTAACTGTATTGTTCTTGCTAGAGCAGAAGCTTTTGCAGCAAAAAATGGTGTATTACCATCTATGGTAGATGGTTTATCAATGGGTCTTGGTTTCACATGTGCTTTAACAGTCATTGGATTTGTTAGAGAGTTGTTTGGAGCAGGAACTATATTAGCTGGTACATCACTTGAAACTTATGTTATGCCAAGTGGATATGAACCTATAACCATATTAATTTTAGCTCCTGGCGCTTTTATAGTACTTGGATTATTGTTTGCTATATTTAATAAAATAAAAGACAAAGATTCTAAGAAAGCGTAGAGGAGGGATAAGATAATATGGAATTATTATTACTTTTTATAGGTGCAGTTCTAGTTAATAACGTTGTACTTACACGATTTTTAGGAATATGTCCTTTCTTGGGAGTATCTAAAAAAGTAGAAACTTCTTTTGGAATGGGACTAGCTGTTACATTTGTTATGACTTTAGCTTCATTAATATCATATTTAGTATATAAATATATATTAGTGACTTTACACATTGAATATTTATATACTATAGCTTTTATACTTGTAATAGCTTCGTTAGTACAATTGGTTGAAATGGTTATTCAAAAGAGCAGTCCATCACTATATCAGGCTTTAGGTGTTTATTTACCACTTATTACTACTAACTGTGCAGTGCTTGGTATTGCTGTTATAAATATGCAAGCTGAATATTCATTAATCAAAAGTATAATTAATGGATTTGGAACAGCTGTAGGATTTACACTTGCTATAGTTATTCTAGCAGGTATTAGAGAAAGAATACAATTTAACGATATACCAAAATCATTTAAAGGCTATCCTATAGTATTAATTACAGCTGGATTAATGGCAATTGCATTCTTAGGCTTCTCTGGTCTTATTAAATAATTGTAATAGTATATGAATACAGTGATAGATGAGAAGCTTAAGTTTCAATTAAAGTTTCTGTGATTTTATAGTTGAGAATAATATTTGACAGGTTTTATGATTAATAGAAATGGAGGATACGGATATGGAATGGACTAGTATATTATATCCTGCCTTAAGTATAGGGGGACTGGGTATTGTCTTCGGTTTAGGTCTTGGTGTAGCAGCCAAAAAGTTCGCTATAGAGGTTGATCCAAAAGTGCCAAAAGTAAGAGAAGTATTGCCAGGTGCTAACTGTGGTGGATGTGGATTTGCTGGTTGTGATGCATTTGCAAAAGCTGTAGTTGAAGGAAAAGCTAAACCTAATGGTTGCCCAGTCGGTGGTTCAGATGTTGCAGCAAAAGTATCTGCTATACTTGGAATCGAAAGTTCTGATGATGTTAAAAAAGTCGCTTTCGTTAAGTGCCAAGGAACATGTGATAAAGCTAAGGAAAAATATGAATATGTTGGTGTAATGGATTGTAAAAATGCTAATTTTTTACAAGGTAATGGTTCGAAAGCGTGTGAATATGGTTGTTTAGGACTTGGTAGTTGTGTTAACGCATGTATGTTTGATGCAATTCACATTATTGACGGGATCGCTAAAGTGGATGAAGAAAAATGTACATCCTGTGGTATGTGTGTTGAAGCATGTCCCAAGAACTTAATAGATTTGGTACCTTATGATAATAATGTTAGAGTTTCTTGTAACTCGAATAATAAAGGAAAAGATGTAAAATTAAGTTGTGATGTAGGTTGTATAGGATGTCGTTTATGTACAAAAGTATGTGAATTCGATGCCATAAGTGTTGAGAATAACTTAGCAAAAATTGATTATGATAAATGTACAATGTGCATGAAATGTGTAGAAAAATGTCCGACACATGCAATTATAGTAAAAGAGCAGGAGAAATAATTCCTGCTTTTTTCTTTTCCCATAATATTACATTGTTTTATTATATATGGCATGATACATTATTTTATATTAATTTACTGATAAATACAAATTTAGCGTTGAAATATCTCAGAATGGAAATAATTATATATATATCCTAATATTTACTCCATAGGAAATTGTTCTAAAAAATATGCTTTTTGTGTATACAAAGTTTTATATATATGATAAAATTATTTCATTAAGGGACTTCTTAATAAAGGATATAGTTAGTGTTGAACAAGATTTGAAGGGGTGAAAGTTAATGAGTTACAGAAGAAGCAATAAGAATGGTTGGGCACTATTTTTACTAATACTAGCTGGTATCGTTTTAGGAGGATTTTTAGGTTCTTTAGCAAAAAATGTAGAATGGTTGAAATGGCTTAATTATGGGCTATCATTTGGAATGGAGAATCCCCTAGAACTTGATTTGAAAATAATTATGCTTGTTTTACAGTTGAATTTTGAAATTACTATTACAAGTGTTATAGGTGTTGTTGCCGCTATATTCGTTTATAGAAAATTATAATAATGGGAAGTGAAATTTTGAGGATAATATTAGCTTCAAAATCACCAAGAAGAAAAGAATTGCTTAAAAGGCTTGATATGGATTTTGACATTAAGGTAAGTCACATAGATGAGAAAAGTTTTGAAAAAAGCTTACCATGGGTATATGTTGAAAAACTTGCTTATGAAAAAGCTAAGAGTGTAGCTGAGGCAGAAGCGGGTAATTGTTTGGTAATAGGTTGTGATACAGTTGTAGTATATGAAAATGAAATTCTAGAAAAACCTAGTAATACATTACAAGCTGCAGAGTATCTCAAAAAATTATCAGGCAATAAGCATTTAGTTTACTCAGGTTTGGCAATAATTGATGTTGATTCAAATAAAAAATATATATCTCATGAAATAACAGAAGTATATATGAAAGAATTAAATGAAGAAGAGATAACTAATTATATTAAAACAGGTGAACCCCTCGATAAAGCTGGTGGATATGGAATTCAAGGAATAGGATCCATCTTTATTGAGAAAATTAATGGAGATTATTATAATGTGATGGGATTGCCATTAAATAAATTATATAACGGCTTGAAAAAACTTGGGGTTAATTATTTTGAGATTGTTAAGTAAGATAAAAATTAAGTAGATAATTAAATTATATACTAGATATATCTTAATTAAATGTATCAATTAGAGTTGAGAGTTAGTTATTAACCTTAACTCTATTTATATATTGAGCGAAATAATTTTTATAAATGTTATTGATTAAGGAGAATCTATATTATATTACTCAATAAACACTAAATTGATGATATAGATTTTCCTTAGTTAAGAAATATTTATTGATAGATGAATATTTGTTTTCTTAACTTAATACTATAATTTTTATTTATATCTTAGGGGGTATTTATAATGGAAATTGACAGTAGGATGAGGGTTAAAGACTTGCCTTTATCAGAGAGACCTTATGAGAAATTTGAAATATGCGGTCCGAGTGCTTTATCTGATGCAGAATTATTGGCAATAATTATTAGAAGTGGTTCTAAAAAAGAACGTTCTATAGAATTAGCTCAAAGAATACTGGGAATAAAAAAACAAGGTATAAGGGGAATATACGATTTGTCATTGGAAGATTTACAGCAGATATCTGGTATTGGAAGAGTTAAATCAATACAAATCAAAGCTATTGCTGAGTTATCAAAACGAATTTCCAAGAATAACGCTGTTACGAAATTAAAGATTTCTTCTCCAGGTTCAATAGCTAAAATCTATATGGAAGAGTTACGATATTTACAGCAAGAACATTTGAAAATTGTATTTTTAGATACTAAAAATCAAATTATTTCTGATGAATTTCTTACGGTAGGAACAGTGAATGCTTCATTGATTAATCCTAGAGAAGTATTTATTGAAGCATTAAAACATAATGCTGTTCATGTGATATTGTTACATAATCATCCTAGTGGTGATCCTACACCAAGTAGAGAAGATATCTTAATTACCAAAAGGGTTATTAACGCAGGAGAAATAATCGGAATTAAATTGATAGACCATATAATAATTGGAGATGGTAATTATATCAGCTTAAAAGAGCAAGGATTATTTTGATTTATAGCAGAAAGTCCTATTCTTTAGTTGTTTATAATAAGATTTAGAAAATAATTTACCAGATTTGGAGATAATATAATAAGTAGTGTGTATAGTTGATTTTATGATAGATTAGCTATATATGATATTTAAATGAAAATAATCGTAACTATAGATGAAGCAAGTACTGAAAGGAGATTTTCATGTTTAGTAGAGAATTAGGATTTGATTTGGGTACATCTGTTATGCATATTAGCCAAAGAGATAAAGGCATCATATTAGATGAACCTGAGATTATTGCTATAGATAAAAAAAGTGGTGATATAATTGCAGTAGGAGAAGAAGCTTATGACATGTTAGAAAAAACACCATCCCATATACTTATGAATAATCCAGTTAATTATGGAGTTGTTGCTGATTTTGACAATATGGCAAAATTATTGAAATGTCAATTAAGAAAGCTTAAGATGGGGAAAAAGTTTTCTAACAATGTTGCTATAGTAAGTGTTCCCCATGATGTGTCAGAAGTCGAGAGAAAAGCATTATACGATTTATTTGTTCATTCTGGATTTAGATTCAAAAGAGTTTACCTTATAGAGAAATCTGTAGCAGCAGCAGTTGGTGCAGGAATTGAAGTTCTACAGCCATATGGTAATATGATAGTTGATATTGGTGGAGGAACTACCGAAGTCTCAGTTGTATCCTTAGGTGGAATCGTTATAAGTAAGTTATTAAAAGTCGGTGGTAATAAATTTGATGAGGACATAAAAAGTTATATAAAACGTAAGTACAGCATTTATATTGGGAAAAAATCTGCAGAGAAAATTAAAAAAGAAATAGGATATGTATTTATTGACGATGAAAATGACATTGTTACTACTGAAGTTGTAGGAAGAGATGTAGTTACTGGATTACCAAAGAGGGTAACTGTTACTAATGAAGATATTAATGATGCTTTACAAGAAGATATCAACATAATAATTGATGCAGTAAAATTTATATTGGAAAAAACACCCCCTGAGTTATCATCTGACATATTGGAAACTGGAGTATATCTAACTGGTGGAAGCTCATTATTAGGTAATTTAGACATGCTGATAACCAATGAAACATCTTTATCAATCAATTTAGTAGAGAATCCAAAAGAATGTGTTGTTAATGGCATAGATACGATTTTAAGAGATTTGCAACAATATGAAGAAATATTAGTATCATCAAAAAGAGAAACTAGACTAAGATAATGTATGTGATAATATTAAATGATTCAAATACAGAGGGAGGGGTTGTAAAATGCTTAGAAAGAAGAAAATGCCAATAAAATATATTTTGTTGTTAATGACACTTATATGTTTAATTCTTATTATTTTTACATGGGAATCCCGCTCAAAAGTAAGTCCTGTAGAAAATGGTATTGCATATGTTGTGGTTCCTATACAAAAGGGTATCAATGTATTTGGAGATTGGGTTATTGATAAGGTTAATTTTGTTAAAAATGTAAATTCATTTGAGAGTATGAATAAAGATCTCCAAGAAGAAGTAGATAAATTACGTTATGAAAATAAAATACTTCAACAAGACAAAATTGAACTTGATAGGCTTAGAAATTTATATGAATTGGATAAGAAATATCCAAGTTATCCTAAGATAGGAGCTTCTGTTATAGGAAAAGATGTGGGAAATTGGTATAACGTATTCGAGCTAGATAAAGGAACTGATGATGGATTAAAAGTTAATATGGTAGTAATGGCTGGTAATGGTTTAGTAGGTCACATTTTTGAGGTTGGAAAAAATTACGCTAAAGTAAAATCTATAATTGATGATTCTAGTAAAGTTAGTGCCAAAATATTAAGAACATCAGATACTTGTGTTGTGCAAGGAGAAAAACAATATTCAGGAAGTTGTAAAGTGGATTTCATTGAAGGATCAGCAAGCGTGATGAAAGGTGATGAGATAGTAACATCGCATCTATCTGAAATATATCCTCCAGGTATATTAATAGGAACTATAAAAGAGATTAAAGAGAATCCTAGCAATCTGAACAAATCTGCAATCATTGAACCTGTAGTCGATTTTAAACATCTTGAAGAAGTTTTAGTAATTAATCAAGTTTGGAAAGAATAATAAAAAAATATGATGGAAGAGAGGTAATGGTATGCGTAGAGTGATTATCATGATAATAGTATTGTTGTTGAATATTATATTTCAATCAACAATAATGAATGATATAAGCATTAACAATGTAGCTCCTAATCTACTTGTTATTACTACTGTATCTTTTGCTCTCCTTAGAGGAAAATACGAAGGAGGTATAATTGGATTTTTCTGTGGCCTTCTTCAGGATATTTTCTTTGGTAAAGTTTTAGGATTTTATGCTCTTATCTATATGTATATTGGATTTTTTAGTGGATATCTATACAGAAGTTTTTATAAAGAAAGTATATTAATACCTACTTTAGTTATTTCGGGTTGCGATTTTATTTATGGGATTTATGTATACATATTTACATTTTTATTTCGAGGAAAACTTAATTTTGTATACTACTTAGGTAATATAATTATGCCAGAATTAGTCTATACGACACTTGTAGCAGTACTTATTTATAAACTTTATCATTTGATAAATAATAGAATAGAGTCACGAGAGAAAAAGGAGGCAAATAGCAATTGATTCGAGAATTACTTTTAAATATCTGGAAAGTGATTAAACATAGATTATTTATTTTATTAGTTTTTATATTGGTTCTATTTAGTGTATTGATTAATAGAATTTTTGATTTGCAAATAGTACAGGGACAAGAATTGGCTAATGATTTTAGCATTAAAATAAAACGAGATATTGTACTAGATGGTACAAGAGGTAATATATATGATAGAAATGGTATGCCCCTTGCAATTAATGAGTTGGCATATTCAGTAGAACTAGACGATAGTATTCCTGTTGATGACAGAGGAATTATGATACGAGATCTTATCAATGTGATAGAAGAAAATGGTGATGAGATAATAGTTACTTTCCCTATAAAAATCAATGATGATGGTAACTATGAATTTGTTGGTTCTGACTCTGCTATTAAGAGATTCAAAAGGGAAATATTTGGTGAAAGAACATTATCTCCTGTACAAGAAAGTACGACAGCGTCAGAAGTGATTGATTATCTTAGAATAAGAAGATTTTTTGATATGCCCGTAGAAATTTATCCTGATAATGAAAACACGATTAAGATATTGGCAATAAGATATGCTTTATATCTAACAAGAGGAACTAAATATAAACCACTTAAGGTGGCTGTTGATATATCTGAAAAAACTTTGGCTATGATTAACGAAAACCAAGAAAAGTTTCCAGGAGCTAAAATAATTGTAGAACCTAAAAGGAAATATATTGATTCAACTTATTTTGCTCACATTATAGGATATACTCAATCAATAAGTGCTGGCGAATTAGAAAAATTAAAAGTACATGGATATAATGCTCAAGATATTGTTGGAAAATCTGGAATAGAGAAAGAAATGGAAATATATTTAAAAGGTACAGATGGTAAGCAATCAATAGAAGTAGATAATATGGGAAGAACTAGGAATGTATTAGATACAGAAGAACCAAAACCAGGCAAGGATATTTTCTTGACTATAGATAAACAACTACAGATGAAGACATATGATGCCTTAGAACAGCAAATAGCAAATGTTATTGTCCAAAAGTTATATTCCAGCCAACCTTCATATTCTAAGGATATTATAATTCTGTTAAAGGATGTTTTTACCAATTTATTTAATAACAATATCGTATCACTAGAAAAATTAGAGAATTCTAATGATGACCAGCATCAAAATAAGATATATAAATCTTTCGAAAAATATTATAATAGTGTCATAGAGGATATTAATTATTTTTTATCTAACGATGATAATAATTATTCATCAGAACAGGATAGGTATTTAGACTATATAATTGACAATTTAGTCTCTGATGATATATTATTAACAAGTAAGAAGGTTAAGATAGAAGATACAGATGGTGAAAAAGAAGAAGAAAAATTTAAAGAAGTCCAAACTGAAATCTACCAAAAATATAAGAAAGATGAAGCAAGTGTATATCAATTATTAGATACCAGCATTAAGGAAAAAAGCATTGAAATAGTGGATGAAAAAGAAGGAGATAAGCCTTCAGATATTGAATTATATAATTATATAAAAGATTATATTATTGAAGAAATATTAGAAAGTAATGATTTTAAGCGTTTGGTAATTGCTACTATGGCAGAAAACGAAAAATTCAATTATAAAGACTTATGTTTTATGTTAATCGAACAAGATATAATTACTTCAAGTGAAGATGAAATGTCAAATCTATCTAGAGGTAAAATATCAGCGCTTAGTTTTATTAAATCAAAAATAAGTAATCTAGATTTAAAACCAAGTCAATTGGCTTTAGACCCTAGTACAGGTTCAGCAGTTGTAGTAGATGTTAAGACTGGTGAAGTATTATCCCTTGTCAGTTATCCAAGTTATGATAACAATAAGTTTGTTAATGACTTCGATAATAGCTATTGGAACCAATTATTAAAAGATCCAACTACACCGCTTGTTCATAGAGCTACTAAAGAAAGAAGAGCTCCTGGTTCTACATTCAAGATGGTTTCTGCAATGGCAGGTCTAGAAGAGGGTGTAATAACTAAAAATACTATAATACGAGATTTAGGTATTTTTACTAAAATATCACCTCCTGCAAAGTGTTGGATATACAGTGCATATGGTACTACTCATGGCAATGAAACCGTATCTGATGCACTTAGGGATTCATGTAATTATTTCTTCTATGAAGTTGGGTTAAGATTGGGAAAAGATGAAGAAGGTAACTATAATCCAATTGAAGGAATTAATACCTTGATGAAATATGTTACGAAATTTGGACTTGACAGTAAGTCAGGAATAGAATTAGATGAATTATCACCTAAAAATCCTACAAGCGACCCTGTTCGTTCTTGTATTGGACAAGATAAAAATAGTTATACACCTGTACAATTAGCTAGATATATTACTACGTTAGCTAATGGTGGAACTAATTACGAACTTAATATAGTAGATAAAATTTCTGATCACGATGGTAAAGTATATGAAGATAGAACTCCAAATATTGCTACCCAAAGTGATTTTGATCCTGAAAATATTAAAACAGTTCATTCAGGTATGTTGAAAGTGACTACTAGAGGTGGTACTGGTTACAGCATATTTAAGGATTTGCCAATGAAAGTTGCAGGAAAAACAGGTACTTCTCAAGAAAGTAAAAATAGACCAGACCATGCGATATTTACAGCTTTTGCTCCATATGATGATCCAGAAATAGCTGTAGTTGTTGTTATTCCTAATGGATATACAGCTCAGAATTCTGGTAAAGTTGTTAAAGAAATACTAAAGAGTTATTATGATTTTAATGGAACAAAGGAAACAACTACTATAGATAATAAATTGGAGTATTAATTCAATGTATTAGGGTAAGTCAAAAAGATTTAAGGGACTTTTATTGGTTAGGAGGATGCTCATTATGAGCGATTGTATACTAATTAAAGGTAATAAATATGGACTTACTATTATATTAGATAAAGACGTAGCATTTAAGGATATAAAACAAAATCTGAAAAAGAAAATTATTGATGCTAAAAAATTCTTTAAAAATGCTAAAATAGCTATTACTTTTGCTGGTAGAGAACTTTCAGATAAAGAGCAAAAAGAACTAGTTGATATCATTACTATATATTCAGATATGGAAGTAACATGTATAATTGACGAATCAAAAAGTAATGATACAAAGAGTAATAGTAATCAATTGTATAATAATGATTCATTACAAATGGATGATAAAATGGCAGTCTTTCATAAAGGAACTTTACGTTCAGGACAGCAGTTAGATGTTGAGCATAGTGTTATAATAATGGGAGATGTCAATCCTGGTGCTAAAGTAGTTGCGAATGGGAACGTAATAGTTTTGGGTACATTAAAAGGAACAGTTTATGCAAATCAATATGATGGCAAGTATCCATTTGTAGTTGCACTATCAATGAAGCCTATGCAATTAAAAATCGGTAATATAATGGGAAGATCTCCAGATAAAAAAGAATCAGCAATAGATACAACATCTGCTGAGATTGCATATGTTGCAGACGGAAGAATATGTATTGAAACATTAAATAATAGTATCTATAAGGAACTTGAATATTACAATAATGAAATAGTAAAAAAATAATTAATATAAAGGGGAGATTTTCTAATGAGTGAAGTTATTGTTGTAACATCTGGTAAGGGCGGAGTAGGAAAAACTACAACTACAGCTAATTTAGGTGCTGGTCTTGCTATGGAGAATCAAAAAGTATGTTTAATCGATGCTGATATAGGGTTAAGAAACTTAGATGTTGTTATGGGGTTGGAAAATAGAATTGTATATAATTTAATAGATGTAATAGATGGAAATTGTAGACTTAGACAAGCATTAATAAAAGATAAAAGATATTCCACTTTATATTTATTACCTGCAGCTCAAACAAGAGACAAGACTGCTATTACTCCAGAACAGATGCTTAAGTTATGCCAAACACTAAAAGAAGAATTTGATTATATAATCATAGATTGCCCTGCTGGTATTGAACAAGGATTCAAAAATGCTATAGCTGGTGCAGATCGAGCTTTAGTTGTGACTACACCAGAAATATCAGCTATACGTGATGCCGATAGAATCATAGGCTTACTTGAAGCTAATGAATTAAGAAGTCCTCAATTGATTATTAATAGGATTCGTACAGATATGGTAAAAAAAGGAGATATGATGTCTGTAGACGATGTTGTGGAGATATTAGCTATTGATTTACTGGGAGCTATTCCTGATGATGAAAACATAGTCATTTCGACAAACAATGGTGATCCTATAGTTGGTAATAGAAACTTGATATCTGGTAAAGCTTATGCTAATATAACAAAAAGAGTTTTAGGTGAAGATATTCCATTACTTAGTTTTGAAAATGAAGGTGGATTATTTAGTAAGCTAAAAAATATGATTAGATTTGGTAATTAAGGAGGGATACAAGTGCCATTATTGAGTAAAAGAACGTCAAAAAGAATTGCAAAAGATAGATTGAAACTTGTCCTTATACATGATAGAGCAAATTGTTCTCCAGAATTACTCGAAATGATAAAAACTGATATAATCAATGTTATTAGTAAGTATATGGAAATAGATGAGGAAAGTTTGGATATAAAAATGGGTAATACCAAGTCTGAAATAAGTGACGCTATAGTACCAGCACTATATGCTAATATACCGATAAAAGATATGAAGAAAAAAGCTTAATATGATATATTAGTAGTTGTTAAAGAAATAATAATATAGAAAGAAGTGCAAAAATGTTTCGAAACTATAATTTCAAAAAATATGATATTTTCCTAATATTAATAGTTATTGCTCTTGTTTCTTGTGGCATAATTGCAATAGGTAGCGCTACTCAAATAAATAGTACTGGAAATACTCAATTTAGAGATAAGCAAATGTATGGTTTTATTTTTACTTTAGTATTAATGATTATTGTTTCTTTAATAAATTATCATTTTATAGGAAAATTTTACTGGCTTATTTATGCATTTAATATTATACTATTAGTGGCAGTAAAATTTATTGGAGTAAATACAAATAATGCTGTTAGATGGATTATCATTGCAGGTATACGATTTCAACCTTCCGAATTGTCGAAAATTATGATGGTTATATTTTTAGCGAGATTTATTGATAAGAATATAGATAAAATTAATAATTTATTATTTTTGATAAAACTTGGAATACTAGTTATTATACCTACAATATTAATTTATAAACAACCAGATTTATCAACTTCATTAGTTTTAATAGTTATTTTGATTGTTATGCTCTTTGTGGCAGGTATAAGCTATAAATATGTACTGGCTGCCTTAATAATAGCTGTTCCTATATTATTTGGTACTGTTTGGTATATGCAACAACCAGATCAAACGATATTCAGTAACCATCAAGTTGAAAGGATATTGAGTTTTTTGTATCCTGAGAAATATGATACTTATCAAACCGATAATTCTATTCAAGCAATAGGATCTGGACAACTTAATGGAAAAGGATTGTATCAAGGAACTATTAATAAATATAACTATTTACCTGAACCACAAACAGATTTCATTTTTTCAATAATTGGTGAAGAAGCTGGTTTTATTGGATGCAGTATTGTTTTGTTATTGCTTCTATTGTTAATTATAAAATGTTTATGGATTGCTAAAGATTCTATTGATCTATTTGGTATGCTTATCATAAGTGGTTTTGTAGCGATAATATCATTTCAAACATTTGTAAATGTTGGTGTAGCTACAGGAATAATACCTAATACAGGTATACCACTTCCGTTCATTAGTAATGGACTGAGCTCGTTATTATCAAATATGATAGGGATTGGTGTAATACTTAATATAAGTTTGCATAGAAAAACAACTTACTACTAAAGGGGGTAAGCTTATGAATGTTGGATTAATTGCACATGATAATAAAAAGAAATTAATACAGAATTTTTGTATTGCGTATCGTAATATTTTAAATAGGCATGAACTATTTGCTACAGGAACAACTGGTAGATTAATAGAAGAAGTAACCAATTTATCCATCCATAAATATTTAGCAGGGCACTTAGGAGGTCAGCAGCAATTAGGAGCTCAAATCGCTCATAACCAAATAGACATGGTTATATTTTTGAGAGATCCACTATCACCTAAACAGCATGAACCAGATCCTGCATCAGTTATTCAATTGTGTGATATTCATAATATACCAATTGCGACTAACTTAGCTACAGCTGAATTGTTGATTAAAGCGTTAGAACGTGGAGATTTAGAATGGCGAAGTGTAATAAGATCATAAAAGAAGGAGCAGAAACTCCTTCTTCTAATATTATTAAGAATTATTAAATTTAAAATAACTATTAATAAAGCCACCTGAAAACAGGTGGCTAATATTCACATTTAAGCAACTAAATATTCTTTTAGAGCAACTGGTAAGCCAGTTGTATCACAGTTAACACTAATAACAAATCGTACTTTTTGATTGTCTGAAACAGTCTTTAATTTATTAATCAATTCTTTAGTATTACTATTTTCTATAGGTAGATTGACCATTCTTAGAATGCCATCTACATATATTTGTTCTATATCACTATCTTCTGAAAGTATGCCACACATAAACCCAAAAAATTCTTTATAATCGTTAATAGGAAACTCGGAAACGTTAATATATCGTATATTATGGTGTAAATCGTAAATATGACTACTGTCGCCATCTAGATAAACTATGTGACCTTTAGCAGTTTTTATTGCATCATTTGCCATCTTAATTAAATCTTTTGTCTTACCTTCCCCAGTATCACCTGCAACTAATCTTATCATAGCAATCTCCTCCTATTTAATTGTTCTTTCCAATTGATATTATTTACAAAATACATCGAGTAGTTATTAGAACTAATCTATATATTGTATTATGTACTTATATAGTATTATTAGATAGACAATAGTGTCCATATCAATCAGAAGATGAATTTCAAAGAACACTTATAATAAATTCTTTAAAAATTATAACTTTATACTTTTATTATATAACTTTATAGAATTATTTACAATAAGATTTGCAATTTTAATTTAAAAAAATATTTGCGAATATTACTTAATATATTGCATACAAATTTTAAAATTACCTTAAATAATATAATATATATTTATTATTATTTATTTATATTAGATATTGATCTTTGTTCGGTAATGTAAATTTAATATTGTGTTATACTATATATACTATTATAATAAATGTAATAACTATATATAGTATATATATGTATTAAAATGAAAAATATAATATCAATTTTATAATGTGAGTAGTATTGATAGAAGAAGAGGATTGGAATCACTAATTTTATGTTAATAGAAAGTATATAATTATTTATAAAAAAATAGAGATTATGTAAAATAATCTCTATAATAACATTACATCTCTCCTCTAATTCTTCCAAAGAAAGTTAACGAATATATACCAGCAATACCAACTAAAGCATAAACTATTCTACTTGCTATTGTATACATCCCTCCAAATATTGCAGCGACTAAATCAAACTCAAAGAAGCCAATAAGACCCCAGTTGATAGCTCCAACTATTACTAAAATGAGAGCAACTATATCAATACCTTTAGTATTCATAAACATCCTCCTTAAATGTGTATTTATGATTAACCTAAAAAAGTAGATGTGTTATATCTTTTTCAAGGTTTAATCTTACTATTAGTTTCTGTAATTTTTTAAAAAATAACTAGTAAAATAATGGTACAAGGTACATTTACCTTATTAAAGCAATAAGATAAAATAAAAATAATGTTTTTCGGGTGATAAAAATTGGACAATATTTCAAAGTCAAAAATTAGAGAAATTCAAGGCTTATTAAATAAATTAGGTTATTATAATTATAGTATTGATGGTTTTTTAGGAAATTATACAAAAAATTCTATAAAAAATTTTCAAAAAAATAATAATTTAAAAATAACAGGAGAATTAGACGAGATAACGCTTAATGTTCTAAATGATTTTTTGATGGGATATATAGTATATACTATAAAAGATGGAGATACATTATATAAAATAGCTGAAGAATATAATACAAGTGTTTGGAGAATAATAACAGCTAACCAAGGTATCAATCCTTTCGAATTATCGATTGGAAAAGCAATCATAGTACCATTAGATAATCAGATTGTTCTTACTAATATTCCGTATACTTACGAAATATTAGAAAATAATATAGAAGCTCTAAGTAAAAGGTATCCTTTTATGAAATACGATAGCATTGGTACTAGTGTGGACGGAAGAAATATATACAGAATAAGAATAGGAGAAGGAGATAATCATGTCATTTATAATGGTGCTCATCATGCTAATGAATGGATTACAACGCCAGTTTTAATGAAATGGTTAGAAGTTTTTTTGGAAGTATATTCTAGAAAGGGTTCTATACGAGGTTATGATACAGAAGAGATATGGGATTATGCCACAATAGATATTGTACCTATGGTTAATCCGGATGGTGTTGAGTTAGTTATTGATGGTATAGAAAATATAAATACCAATAAGGAAGAACTCATAAAATGGAATTTTGATAATGATGATTTTAGAGACTGGAAATCCAATATAAATGGTGTTGACCTTAATAGAAATTATGATGCTGGTTGGGAAGAATATAAAAAACTGGAATTGGAGTTAGGGGTTACTGGTCCAGGACCATACTTGTATGGAGGTTCAGAACCTGAGTCAGAACCAGAATCAGCTACTATGGCTAATCTAACAAGAGATATTGATACTAGATTAGTATTAGCATATCATTCCCAAGGACAAGTGATTTTTTGGAATTTTAGAGATTTACAACCAGAAATCAGTTTATACATTGGTGAAACATTCGCTAATGCTAGTGGATATGAATTGGCAGCAGAAGAACTGAGCCAAAGTCTAGCAGGATACAAAGATTGGTATATTCAAGAATTCAGAAAACCTGGATATACTATAGAAGTAGGAAAAGGAGAGAATCCATTACCAATTGAGCAATTTGATATGATATATGAGAATAATGAAGAATTGTTATTATTGGCAAGTATCATATAGTATCTTCGATATGCAATAATATATATTATTAAATAAAAAATATTATAGTTAATTAATCTTAATAAAATAATTATGAATAAAAAAATAGCAGCTACCTTATTGGTGGCTGCATTGATTATTAAAAGTTATTAACCATTAAGTAAAATTGATGAAATATCGTGAAAAATATATTATAATAAAATTAAAACATAGTCTAACTAAAATGATTTACATAAGGTATTAAAATAAATCAAAAAGGAATGATGATAATTATGAAAAAGAAGTTGATTTTATTAAGCATAATAATTATTATGGTCTTATGCTTAATGACTGGATGTATGCCTGGAGATCCAAAATACACGGTAACTAAGCCAGCTGGTTTCTTTTGGGGGATTTGGCATGGATGGATTGCTCCTATATCTTTAATAGTAGGACTTTTCAAGGAAAATGTTAGAGTTTATGAATTAGTTAATACTGGTTGGTGGTATGACTTTGGTTTTTACATTGCCATCATTAGTGGTTTTGGGGGATTATCTTTATTCCGAAAAAAGAAATCAAATGATAAGCATCATTAGACTAGAGCAAACGCTATGCCTTATAAAAGATTTCAAGGGAAATAAAAGTAGAATTTTTAATGTATTGATAAAGTGCTTATACATATAATGTATTTGCACTTTTTTTAATTATTTCTCTAATTATATTAATCAATAGTTTTTTTTGCTTTAACAAAAAGAAAGCTAGGTTTATGGAATTCATTTATCATATTAGGATTTTTCTGTAATGTTGTATCATCTGGCTTTGATTCTATCATTTTCATAATTACAAAATTATTGTCAATTAAAGTATTTATGATTTCAGATAGAGGTCTGTGATACACAATCACATCATCTACAAACCATTCTACCTTTCTTTTACCAGGTCTCATATAATCTGTTAAATTATAATGAATAACATCACCATTATCATCTAGTGAATATTCACATCCAAGTCTTGGAGCAGTTGTTAATGGATGTTCCTGTGAAAATATAAAATAACCATCTTTATTTAAAAGAGAATAGATAGAATTAGTCAATGATCTAAAATCTTGGATATAATGAATTGCTAAAGAACTTGTTATTATATCAAATTTACCATCAATTTTATTTATACTATTCATATCAATATTTAGGTAATCAATAATATCACTATTGGTTCTTTTTTTTGCTTTTTCAAGCATTTTGCTAGATATATCTATACCTACTATTTTTTTAGCTCCATATTTTTCATACAATAGGCATGAATCACCCATACCACAACCTATATCTAATATGGATTTACCTTTTACATTAGGTAACAACTCTAACATTGTTGGTTGCTCTAATAAAATATTGTAATTATTAGGTTGTTTTCTGAGATTGTAATAACCATTAAAGAATTTATCGTTGTCGTATATATTCTGAGTTCTATTTATTTGTTTCATTTTATATCTCCAATCTTTGAATTAGAATATTTATATTATAGTGGTTTATCAAATAATAATCAATAAAGACTCTAATAATTAATGGAATTTAATAAAATAAAAGTATTATTTTTCTATAAGATAAAAAAGAGCAATTCTAATGATAATGAATTAGCTCTAACGAATTATTTTTTATTGGTTACTTATAAGTGCGTTGGTTTTATGGTTTTTGAGAAGTACGATTCCCCATAGTATTTGAATGATACTTGCCAATAAACATTGGATACTAAATAGTATTATTTCTAGCCAAAGCATTTGTATAATTATACCCACAAACAGTATGCTTCCCATAATTATTCCTAATATACCACATAATCTTTGGTTTTTTGTTATACAATAAATGAACACCAAAACATTTCCAATACCAAATAATAAGATTGCAAATATTCCAGGGATAGACCAACTGTCAATTTGAAGTTTAGTACTCCAGTCAATTGGAAATTCGTGAGCAAAAACACCTAATTCTCCAATGGGATCTGAAATCATTTTTATGCCAGTATAAAAAGCTACAAAAGCTATAATTAATTCATAGAGTCCGAATAAGTACATATTAAATTTTTGTTTCATTTTATCCTCCTTATATCTAGACTATATTAATATATTTATATTATAATAATATTGACAATAAAAATGAAACAAATACATTTTCTATGTAGTGAGATGATAAAACTTTATTATTTTAATATGATTTAGAGGATTTTATTCAATTATATAAAGCATAGTTTTTTATGAACATGACATAATGCTGTCCTATTTCTGATGTTAAACTAATTTTTGTATTGGTAGTAAAAAAATATAATATGGAAATAGGGAGAAAATATGATGAAAAAAGTTATTAGTAAATTCAAGACAAGTGGAGGTAAGCATTGTATAACAAATGCATTAAAACAAGTATTTCAATATTTTGATTTTCCAATTACGGAAGAAATGATTTTTGGAATAGGTTCAGGTCTATCATTTGTATATATTAATCTTCAACAATCACCTTTGGTGTCAGGAAGAATAAAACCATTTGATTTAGTGTTGACAATCACTTTGGTGGACATGCAGTAGTAATCTTTGGTTATGATGATAAAGCAAGAAAATTTTATATTAGTGATAGGGATAACTCTAATTATGCGATTAGAACACCTAATGGGAATATAGCAAAAGATTATCATTTAGTGGATTTTGTTCAAATGGAGAAAGGTAGAAGTAGTAATTATAGACCTTTTCCAGCAAAGAATAAATATCTCGACATCAAAATAACTAACAAACAAAAGATAACGTCATCCATTATATTTTCAGCAATCAGAGAAACTTGTGATAATATGTTAAATCCACCAGCAAAATTATTAGGATTAAATGGTATTGATAAATTTTCTAAGGAAATAATGAAATGGAATAAATTTGATAAAGAGAAACTAAAATTAGCGGGAGCTACAAATTACTTTCAAATAAATGCTGACGGTGGTACTGGCGGAGGTATTTTTAGAAGAATGTATGGTGATTTTTTAATTCAGGCAAGTGAAGTTGTTGGTAGTAAACTAATGAGAGAATTAGGAGTTTCTTACATTGAAATATCAAAAGAATGGGACAAGGTAGGAGATCTAATGTGGGAATTATCAGAAACAATTGAATGTCAGTTATTGCTGAAGATGTCTGATATAATTAAAGGGATACATTTAAAAGAAATTGCAGTGTTGACTGAACTACTAAATATAATAAGCAAATAGTAATTAAATATAACGAGGAGAATGACATGAGTGAATGTAAAGAATGCTACAGTAGTAATAATAGAATAACACCATTATTGAAGCCAAGAGAATGTTTGGAAAATCATATACAATATATCTGTGGAACATGTGGACGATGTATATGCATCAATAAAGATGAAAGAAGAGGACTGCAAAGATGGAATTTCCCATTTAAAACACTAGAGATAGCAAAGTTGTACTTGAGAACAGCTGAAGTGTCAACAAAAATACCTTGCGGTATTTACGAGATAACAGATAGTAAAGGTAGAAAATCTTATAAGATATTTAAGAATGTAGAAGAGTTAAATGTCTATCTCTGCAAAAATAAACAAAAATCATGTACTCAGATGAAACCTGTCTTTCAAGGAGATAAATATGAAAAATTCCAAAATGCTCAGGTAAGAAGACTAACAACAGAAGAAGTAGAGAATTATTTGTTGGAACAAAAGAACAAGAATTTATGAAGTGATACAAAATACATAATATATTAGAGAATAAGTAATTAAAGATTGGAGGTAAATAATGGTTATTAGAAGAATTGAAACGAAAGATTCACAAAGATTTCTTGATATGCTGAAACAATTGGATAATGAAACAAATGATATGATGTTTGAGCAAGGAGAGAGAAAAACAACAATAGAAGAAATGCAATCTGATATCATCAAGATGAATGAAACAAAGTCACTAATATTGATAGTTGAAGATAATAAGAAAATAGTTGGATTTTTATCAGCTGAGAGAGGATTCGCTAATAGAATAAAACACAGTGCTTATATAGTAATAGGTCTATTAAAAGAATATAGAGGAAAACGAATGGGTGTAAAACTCTTTGCTAAGATGGAAGAATGGGCATTAGAAAGTGATATTAAAAGACTGGAATTAACAGTTATGGTCGATAATGAAAGTGCTATTCATCTATATAAAAAAATGGGATTCAAGATTGAAGGAATCAAAGAAAAATCACTTATCGTGAACGGAAAATATGTAGATGAATATTATATGAGCAAAATTCTATAGATACTATATGATTGGCATGTTATTTAAAGATATATAAAATGATATAATCAGTATAGAAAAAACAGTACAAAAAAAGAAATTGTGCCTTATATAAGGTTTCATAGAATATAGCTAGTATAGCTTCAATATCTGGAATTGAAAAAACGACTGAACAAATATATTGGGTTCAGCCATTTATAAAATAAATTCTGTATATATGTAGATTAACCTTCTTGAACAACTGGTGAACCACAAGCTATGTTGATACCACCAGTTACTTCTAGATTGGTACCATTACATGAATTGGATTCTTCAGAGATTAAAAAGTAAATTGCATGAGCAACTTCTTCAGGAGTACAAAGATGCTTTAATGGATTGGCTTCTGCAAATGTCTCTTGAACCTCTTGAGGATTTTTTTTGAACATAGGAGTAGCACAAGCTGCTGGTGATACGGTGTTTGTTCTAATATTGTATTTACCATAATCTAAAGCCATAGCTCTAGTCATATTAACTACAGCACCTTTGGCTGCACAATATGCTACCATGTTATAATCGCCTTGGATACCAGCACATGAAGCGACATTTACAATTGAACCTTTTTTCTGTGACATCATATATGGAATAAATACCTTTGCAATAAGATAAATCGCTTTAACATCTACATCCATTATCTTATCCCATTGATCTTCTTCCAAGTTATGACAAGCCCCAGTTGCAAAAATTCCAGCACAATTAACGATTCCATCAACTCCACCATCAAATTTCATGGCAATTGATTCTCTCATAGATTTTATATCTGAGATATCTGATATATTACATTTGAAGAATTCTATAACATTTCCATATTCCGTTTTAAGCTTATCACATTCCTTTTTGCCTAGTTCTTCATTAATATCTACCATAGCAACTCTCCAACCTTTTTTCAAAAAAAGTTTTGTTGTAGCCAAGCCCATACCTTGATTAGCTCCTGTGATTAATACTCTATTCATGATATCATTCCTCTTTCTTACTATAATATAGTATAATATAAATATTATTACGTATATATTGTAACACTGCTTTTGAATTTGTCAAGAAGTATGCTATAATAAAAATTGATTTTGAAAGAGAAGGAGACTGGTATGAAGACTATTAAAACAATAGATAAAACAATTAATATACTAGATTTTATATCCGATAATCAAGATAAATATAATCTATCGTCTTTAAGCAAGAAATTAGATATGCCACTAACCACATTGAATGGATTGATTTTAACACTAGAATCACATAAATTGATTAAAAGAAATGATAATGGATTTTATGAATTAGGTTCCAAAATATTAGAATTATATTCTAAATATAACGTAGATGATATATTGATTAATAGGTACCATAATAAGTTAGTACGTCTTGCAGAATTAACTAATGAAACTTGTCATTTAGCTAAAGCAATTGATGATGATTCAATAATATATATTGACAAAGTTGAATCTTCTCATCCAGTGAGATTAACTTCAATGGTAGGAAATTTTGATTTGAAGGAAGAAACAGCTATAGGATTTGCACTTGATGATGATAAGAAAATGTACGATGAAAAAATACATTATGTTATAACTAAAAATGATATTACTATCTATTTTAGAAATGAAATAGAATTATATGCTTATTGTGTGGCAGTTAAACTTGAAGAAGATGTTGCTATTAGTGTATTTGTACCTAAATCTAGATTTGATGAGAAGAAATTAGTGGATTGCATGGTAGAAGTTATTTGATAAAAATAAAACTCTCCATTAAAACACCAGACTTCTATGGAAAAGTATAATTATATAGAGGGAGGTTTATTGATGAATACTTATAGAACAAGTGAAGTAGCGAAAATAATTGGTATACACCCTAATACGGTAAGATTATATGAGAAGTGGGGACTAATACCGAAAGTTGAAAGACAGAAAAACGGATATCGTATTTTTACAGATATCCATATTGAGCAATTTAAATTAGCTCGTGCTGCTTTAAAAGTGGAGATCCTACAAAATGGACTTAGAAGAAAGGCCCTAAATATAATTATAGTTTCTGCTACTGGAAATTTTGATGAAGCCATAATATTAACAGATGAGTATCTAGAACAGCTCCAACGAGAAAAAGATAATGCAGAGGAAGCTATTGATATAGTCAAAAATCTGTTATCTGGTGAAGATAAATTACATGAAGTTCTTCTTAAGAGAAAAGAAGTATCTAATTATCTGAATATATCGATGGATACACTGCGAAATTGGGAACTTAATGGTTTGTTAACAGTAAAACGTAAATCTAATGGTTATCGTGTATATACACATGAAGATTTACGTCGACTAAAAATAATTCGTGTATTACGATGTGCCAATTATTCTTTATCAGCGATATTAAGAATGTTGAATGTCTTATCATATAATACTGAAATAGATATAAGAGATATTATTGATATGCCAGAGGAAAATGAAGATATTATAACAGCATGTGACAAATTACTGTCATCTATACAAAGTGCGCAAATAAATGCCTCACTAATGAAAACAACTATCCTGAACATGAAAAAAGAATTTCAAATTAACCCTCCACTTTAACACCAGAGTTTTTTCTGGTGTTATTATTTTACTACAGGAAAGCTATTTGGCTTTTCTTGCCAGAAATTATAGGAGGTATGTAAATTGGAAACAACTATCAGAATAGAACAACTTAAAAAATCATACGGAAATACTACAATTATAAACAATATAGATATTTCTGTGAAAAGGGGAGAAGTCTTTGGGCTTCTTGGCGCAAATGGTGCTGGAAAAAGTACTACTATGGAATGTATTTTAGGTACTCGTAAACCTGATAATGGTACGATTTCAATTCTTGGAATGAATCCACAAAAAGATAGAAATAAATTATTTGAATATGTTGGTGTTCAGTTTCAAGAAGCAAATTATCAGGATAAAATATGTGTATCTGAGTTATGTGAAGAAACCCAGTGCCTTTACAAAGAAGTTACGGATTATAAAGAACTATTGAAAACATTCGGATTACTTGAAAAGGCTGGAAGTCCTGTTGCTGAATTGTCTGGTGGACAAAAACAAAAGTTATTTATTGTCTTAGCCCTTATTCCTGATCCAAAAGTAGTCTTTTTGGATGAATTAACAACAGGACTTGATACAAGGGCGAGACATGATGTATGGAAATGTTTATCTCATCTAAAAAAGAAGGGACTGACAATCTTTCTGACATCTCATTTTATGGATGAAGTAGAAGCTTTGTGTGACAAAATAATGATTCTGAAAAAAGGTAATATGGTTTTTAATGGAACTGTAACAGAAGCTATTAATAATAGCCCTTATGAAAATTTTGAGGAAGTATATCTATGGTATGCAAATGAGGAAAAAGCTTATGAAAACGTTTAGAACAATGCTGAAAACAGAACTAAAACTATCTCTCAGAGGTATGGATATGTTTATATTTGCTATATGTATGCCTGTTGTCGTTATAGTGCTTATTGGAATAATCTATGGAGATAAACCTGCTTTTGAAGGTGCTAATTATACTTTTTTAGAACAGACTTTTGGAGCTGTATCAACGATTGCCATTTGTGCAGGTGGTGTTATGGGGTTACCACTTGTAGTTTCTGAATATCGAAATAGAAAGATCCTGAAGAGATTTCAAGTGACACCTGTAAGTCCAATACTAGTTTTAGGGGTACAAGTTACCATCTACTTTCTCTATTCATTGGTTTCGCTTGTTCTACTCACTATAATTGCAGCCTTGTTTTTTGATTTTAGGTTCAATGGGTCTATATTGCTATTTATCGGTACTTTTCTATTGGTCATGGCTTCAATGTTTAGTATAGGAATGATGGTTGGAGGTATTGCACCTAATGTTAAAATAGCGAGTATAATAGCAAGTGTTTTATATTTCCCAATGTTGATTTTTTCTGGTGCCACTCTACCTTATGAATTAATGCCAAAAGGGCTACAAAATATTGCAGATCTTCTACCACTTACGCAAGGTATTAAACTCTTAAAAGCTACATCATTAGGACTTACTGTTGACAATATAATTTTCCCACTTATACTGATGGTAGCTATAACATTTGTATGTTGCACAATTTCAATCAAATATTTCAAATGGGAGTAACTAAATAAATGTTTTACTAAATATTTTTAATATTATATAATATAATAAAATACTTATGCAAAGGAGACCAACTATGAAAATACTTGAGACAAAGAGATTATATTTAAGAGAATTACGCCTTGATGACAAAAAAGAATTAATGAAAGTTCTTTCAAATCCAAAATCTATGGAATTTTATCCCCATCCATTTTCCGAGAAAGAAGTAGAGAAATGGATTAATTGGAATATTAACAACTATAAAAAATATAAACATGGACTATGGGCAGTAATATTGAAAGAAGGAGATATTTTTATAGGTGATTGTGGTATAACCATGCAAGAGATAGATGATGAAAGTTTACCGGAAATAGGTTTTCATATTATAAATGACTATTGCAATAAAGGTTTTGCGACAGAGGCTGCTCTAGCGTGTAAAGAATATGCATTCAATGTTTTGCAATATCCAAGAATATTCTCATATACCATATTGAGAAATATTCCATCACAAAAAGTTGCGAAGAAGTTGGGTATGGAAGTTTATAAATATTTTGAAAAGAATGATGAAAAACAAATTGCTCATGTGGCTGTAAATTGCTAGTTATTGACTTATAATAAGAGATTTAATACCATTATTTTAAAATTAGTTGATTTTGCTAATTGAAAAACTGATAGAAGAAAGCTTGTTTTGATGGTGAGAAATTACAAGCATATTAGTATGAATCTATAATTAAAACTACAAATAGAAAAAATTCTACTCTGTTAGATTAGGGTGGAATTTTATTTTTTATAGTAAAATATATGGTTGAATAATTGTTTTTATTGTATAATAAAAGGTAAAATGCAAGTATTACATTACTGAAATATATAAAATTAACTTTTAATAAAGTATGAAATAGTGATAAAATAGAAGTACACACTCATAAAATTGGCAAATGATCTACATGGTAATTAAAAAATCGACATGAAATGAAGCGTAAATAAAGCTTATAAGTACTTTGTTATGCATAGGAGGAATTATGGAATTAAAACTATTTGGATTTATACATGATGTAACTGATTATATAGATACTAAAAATAATGATTTGGAAATAGCATCCAATGAAATAAAAATCTTTCTTAAGGAATTAATAGAGGTAAGCACTGATGGTTATCTTAACATCAATAGGAGAGTAAAATCAGTACCCAGTGTAAAAGAAAAAATTATCAGAAATAATTCATACAAAGAATTTAATTCACCAGAAGAATTTATTTCTAATCTATCAGACTTGATTGGGATAAGAATAGAATGTAGGTTCATTGAAGATGAATATAGGATTTATGGTATGATAAAGAGATGTTTTAGTATGCGCCATTCAGATGGTTATTACTACAACTCCCTTAATAAAAATATTAGACTTGAATTGGATGGACCACAACCACAAAAACAAAAAAATGGTTTTGAAATATATAGAATCGATGGTGTATATGAGTATAATGACGAGTTATTTAATTTTGAACTCCAAATAAAATCACTAGTAAATGTGTTTTGGGGAGAGATAGAACATAAGATAATCTATAAAAACAATAATTATACAGTATGGGATAGTTTCTTCAAAGATATAATGGGTTCAATAAACGAAAACCTTTCCATGATTGATAAACAATTACATATTATTGATGACCAATTCAAACAATTGAATACGATTAATCCTTCTGTTAGGAAAAACCAAATTGAAACAACACTTTCCAAGATGATTTATGATATTTTTTCTATTAAAATCAAGGAAAGTATTGGCTTTATCGTGGATTTCAGAAAGTCATGTGACACTATCATGAAATATATTTTTAGGACTAATCACGCAGAAAATCTGGATGACTATAATATGACTCTGGTAAAAACCTTTTCAAGGTTAAATGATATAAGTGAGAATAAGATAGATTTTACTCATGAGATAATATTTGAACGAGAAATAAAACTTGAAGATGAATTTTCAAAAGTTATGGGAGAAACCATAATAGCTTCAATCAATAGTGATTTTCAATGGAATATCTTTTTTAGAATATTATTTGCAATAGAGCTTGGAAATAATGTAGAGGATTTTGAAACATTTATTCAATTCATAAAAGAAAGATTTAGTAAAAATAGGAGTCTATCCAAGTTATATGTATTATTTGAAGAAAATCAAGCTAAAGAAATGATAGAAAAACTATTGCTCACTATCGTATATTCTTTTAAAGGAATCGATTCAATAAAATTTATCTATGATACGAACATAGTGAAAATAAACCATGCATTACGCTACATAGTTGAACTTATATGTAAGAATATTCAAACATATGATGATTGGTTGGAGTACCAAGAAATATACTTAGATTGTTTCAAAATGAAGATATTAGCTATATTCGATTATAAAATTGAAATAACAAAAGTAAAAAGATTCCTAGAAAAAGCTAAAGATGAATCCAATGTAATAGAAATCAGTAAAGATATTATAGGTTATACACATGAACTAGAGACTTTATCTTCAATAGAAGCTGAACAAGCTTTGAAACTCTTCAAACTATAGAATAATAGGAAGTACTCTGATTTATATATTTTCTATTCAAGAGTCAGTAGAAATAAAATAGATTATAGGTTGAGGAGATGGAACATGGATAAGACTAAGAAATTTTTGAAGTATGAGCTTACAGGATGGAAGACATGGGAAATAGTATGGATGGTATTCGCTATCAGTGTGATTATTTCGCTATCCTTACATTGGGGGGATAATGTAAGAGGTATTATTGCAGCAGTAACTGGTGTAATGTGTGTGATACTTACAGGAAAAGGCAAAATGAGTTGTTTTATGTTTGGTTTAGTCAATACAATACTCTACGCTTGGATTGCTTTTGAGGCTAGGTATTATGGTGAGGTCATGCTTAATGGATTATACTATGCACCTATGCAATTTGTTGGTTGGTTAATGTGGAAAAAACATATGAATAATGAAACCAAGGAAGTGGAAAAAACAAAACTTAATATTAATCAGGAGATTATGCTACTAATCATATCAATTATATGTATATACGGTTATGGGACTATATTAAGAAACTTAGGAGGAAATCTGCCATTTTTTGATAGTATTTCTACTTGTCTTAGTATAGTTGCCATGATTTTAAGTGTTAGAAGATTGATGGAACAGTGGATAATATGGATTGTAGTAGATCTAGTAACTGTAAATATGTGGCTAATTGATTATTTTAATGGTGGTACTGATATTGCGACTCTACTCATGTGGATAGTCTATTTACTTAACGCCATTTTTATGTTCATTAAGTGGTTTAAGGAAAGTAGGTGAATAAGTAATGAAATATGATGTAGGAATGTATGGAGGTTCCTTTGATCCATTACATATAGGTCATATACATGATATTATTAGAGCATCATCAATGTGTAAAATGTTATATATTGTTATTAGTTGGTGCGAAGGAAGAGAATCAACAATTAAAGAGCTACGTTATAGATGGATACATAATTGCTGTAGGCATTTATCCAATATAAAGATTATCATGATAGAAGACGAAGCTATTGATAAAGACACTTATGATACCAACTACTATTGGGAAAAAGGAGCAGAAGACATTAAAAGAGCAATAGGAAGACCTATTGATGTAGTATTCTGTGGGACAGATTATTATGGTACAGATAGATTCGAGAATCTCTATTCTCCTGATAGCGATGTAGTTTATTTTGATAGAAGTGAAGTACCGGTAAGTTCCACTGATATAAGAAAATGGGTATTCGATAATTGGTATTACATACCGAAGGTCTGTAGACCTTACTATACACGAAAGGTATTGATTGTAGGAGGGGAGAGTACTGGCAAATCAACCTTAGTACATAATTTGGCTCTAGCTTATAATACGAATTATGTTGAGGAAGTAGGAAGAGATATCTGTGAAATAGCTGGAAACGAAGAGTTGATGATAATGGAAGATTTCAATGAAATACTCTTACGTCACAAAGTTAAGGAAATGGATGCAATCAAGGACAGCAATAAGATACTCTTTATTGATACTGATGCTATCACTACACTGTTTTATACAAAATTTCTATTATCTAAGGAAGAAGAAATTGCAAAATGTGGATTATTAGCTGATGCCATCACTAATATCAATGAGTTTGATTTAATATTATTCCTCGAACCAACTGTAGATTTTGTACAGGACGGTACACGAAGTGAAATTATTGAATCTGACCGTGATAAATATAGTAATCAGATAAAAGAATTGCTAGAAAAATATGGTTCACGATATTACTGCATTTCGGGGAACTATCTGGATAGATTTAATAGGGCAAAAAAATTAATTGAAGAAAATCTCGGATTGAACACTAGATGGTAAATACAAACAGTGTCGAGTAATACGAGAGAAAATCATTGAGACGCTAAGATAGGCGTCTCATTAATTTGTTGAAATTGTTGACCAATATGAATTCTACTTAACTTTATTATGGATTGATAAAGAATAAAGTTGAATTTTATTCTTTAAAGCAATTTAATCAGTTCTTCTAATTGTTCCGATAAAGCTTTTGCAAGTTCAAAATCAGTATCTTTTAAAGCCAATGCTATTTTTGTTTCAACTGATTTTTTCTTTTGCTCAATTTCTAAATAATTTTTATCGAAATGATTGGCATAAATCATCTTTCTAAATTTTCGCATACTCATTCTTCTAATTGTCTTATCATCAATGATTAAAACATAATCCATACAGTTTATTATGGAATAGTAATCATGAGAAATCATTATAATGGCACCGTTGTAATTTTTTATGGCTTCTTCAAGTGCTATTTGTGAATAAGTATCTAAATGACTTGTGGGTTCATCCAGAAGCAACATGTTGGCTTTGCTAGCAGATACTTTAGCTAATTGAAGTATATTCTTTTCTCCACCAGATAAGGATTCTATTTTTTGGTCAACGATATCTTCGCTGAAACCATAATCTGAAACATATGATTTGATTTCTTGATAAGTATCAAAACCAAAGTCTAAAAATTCTTCAATTATTGTATTAGACTCATTTAGTATTTCTCCTTGAAGCTGAGATAAATAAGCCACTTCAATATCAGAATTTATTTCAATGGAATCTTGATTATTATTAATAATATCTCGGAGTAATGTAGTTTTTCCAGTACCGTTGGAACCGATAAGAGCTACTTTATCAGTAGATTTAATCTCGAAGCTAACATTTTCTAAAAGCATTTCATCAAAGGTAACACTGTAATCATTAACTTTTAAAGCAATAGTTTCTTCAATTTCATTGTCAGTAACCAAATGTATATTCGGTTGTTTAATATCTACGAAAGGTGCTTTGATTCTACGTTTTTCTAGTCTTTCTTGAATCTTAACTCTAGCTTTTAGAGATTTCCCTTTAGCAGCTTCAGCATTATTACTGGCAACAGATCTTAGTTTATTAATTAAAATCTCATTTCTCTTAATTTCTTCATCATCAGCAATAGCAAGTTCCTGCAATTCAATTTTAGTTTGAAGTAACGAGAAATTATAATCAATATATGTTCCATCAAATTCTTGGAGTTCCATATTTTCTAGGTGTACAATTTTGTTGAAACAATGATTCAATAGGTATCTGTTGTGCGTAATAACTAACATTATGTCTTTGTGAGAATTAATTAGATTTTTCAGGGAATTAAGGTTTTCAAAATCCAGAAAAACATCTGGTTCATCCATAATCATTAAGTCAGGACTATGAAGCATTTCCTTAATTACCTGGATAAGTTTGAATTCTCCACCGCTAAGCTCAGATATCATTAGGTCTTTATGTTTGATTAGGTTTGCATGGTGTAGTTTTTTATTGATCTTGCTTTCGAAATCATCTCCACCGATTGCATCAAATGCGTCTAAAGCTTGTTGGTACTTTTCTAACAAAGTATCAATATCTGAAGATGTTTCCATTTCAGTACAAAGGTATGTTATCTCTTTTTGTAGCTTAATAAATTCTTCTGCTATATATTCGTAGACCGTAGTTTCTTTTGTTTTGTCAAGCTGTGAAAACTGACTTACATATCCAATTCTACAATTAGGGTCTATATCTAACTTACCATCAAACATATATATTTCTGGATTCATAATTATATCTATCAGTGTACTTTTTCCACTGCCACTTGTTCCTATAAAAGCGCAATGTTGACCATCTTCTAATGTAAATGAAATCTTATTATATAGATCTTTTTGCGGGTATGAGTAGGACAAGTTATCAACTTTTATCATATTATTACCTCTTTCTATCACATTAAAAGAGCCTATAAAATAAGCTCTTCAATATATAATCTTCATAATCATAAATTTTTATTGATTTATGTAGTAATGACAATATTTTTTGGATTTATTGTTGATAGCATAACATTTTTTGCGATTAATATCAATCATTTATTAATGGAGCTTTTCGTGTTAAAATGATTATTATGAATTAATATTATAACAAAACTTAAAGAGGTAATTAAAATGATAGAAGGAATATACGAACAACTAATAAATAAAGAAATTGAAAACAAAATATCTCATTTGGAAAACATAAATCAAGGTTCACAGAAAAATCCCCTTGATGAAGCAGAAGCACATTTAATATTATCAAAATATATTGAAGAAGTAGTACGAAAAGCTTTAATATTCATTCGTGAAGACAATCGTAAGGAGAGAAAAGCCAAAAGAAATCTGGTATACCAGATAGAATTGTGTAACCGTTTGATTGAACTATTATCTGAGAATCTGGATTTGGATACATTAAACAATTATAAAATATCTGAAACATCAGAACTACTTTTGTCAATTTATTCTACATTAAATACGGCATCAGTACTAAACGATAAAATTCTACCAGTTCGTCCTGTCACTTCCATCGCTACCAGCTCTCTTTTTACAGGGTCAGTGAAAGAGCCTGATCTAGTATCAGAATTAAAAAAAGAAATCCAGTCTAGCGACCGTATTGATATGTTAATTTCATTCATTAAATGGAGTGGGTTAAGACTTATATATGATGAGCTGAAAACATTTACTAAGAATGAGAATAAAAAAATAAGAATCATTACCACTTGTTATATGGGAGCTACAGATGCAGGTGCTATAGAAAAGTTGGCCCAATTACCTAATGTAGAAATAAAAATATCCTATGAAACCAAACGTACTAGATTGCATGCAAAATCATACTTGTTTTGTCGAAATTCGGGATTTACCACTGCATATATTGGTTCATCAAACATGTCAAAGGTTGCAATGACAAGCGGGCTTGAATGGAATCTCAAAGTAAGTGAGAAAGATTCATTTGAAGTTATACGTAAGTTTCTAGCTACATTTGAAAGTTATTGGAATAGTTATGATTTTGAAACATTTATATTAAGTAATGAAGACCATAGAAAAAAGTTGAAATCAGCCATTTTAAAGGAACGTAGTGGGGAATATGATAATAACATGACTTCATCAATGACTTTTTTTGACATACGTCCTTATGCCTATCAGCAAGATATTCTTAATACCCTACAAGCAGAGCGTGAAATCTTTGGTAAGCATAAAAATCTTGTTGTTGCAGCAACAGGTGTTGGTAAAACCGTCATAGCTGCATTTGACTTCAAATTTTTTTATAGAAATAATCCCAATGCAAAATTGTTGTTCGTTGCCCATCGTGAAGAAATACTGAAACAAGCAATGGATACCTTCAGAGGCATATTGAAAGAGCCTGATTTTGGAGAAATGTTAACTGGTAATCATAAGCCTAACTCATTAGATTATCTGTTTGTCACTATACAATCATTTAACAGTCAAAAGTTAATAAAAAAGACTACACCAGATTTTTATGATTTTATCATAGTAGATGAATTTCACCATAGTGCTTCCGAATCATATGTGGCTTTATTGAATTACTATGAACCCAATATCTTGTTAGGGTTGACAGCTACACCAGAACGTATGGATGGTAAGAATATATTAGAATTATTTGATGGTCGCATAGCTTCAGAAATGCGGCTCCCTGAGGCAATTGACCATAAACTGTTATCACCATTCCATTATTTTTGTATATCTGATGATATTGATTTATCTGGACTAAAGTGGACTAACGGAGGTTATCAGATTAGTGATCTTACTAATGTCTATAAAATCAATCATGAAAGACGTCTTCATGTCATTTTGAATAGTATGGAGAGATACTTAACGGATTTTGATAATCTAAAAGCACTTGGATTCTGTGTCAGTGTAGAACATGCTGAGTTTATGACAAAATCTTTTAATGAACATGGAATAAATTCTATATCAGTTACAGGAAAGACAGATAATAATTTACGTACTCAAGCTAAAAACAAATTAAAATCAGGTCAGATTAAAATAATATTCACTGTTGATGTGTACAATGAAGGTGTAGATATTCCAGAAGTCAATACAGTTTTATTCCTACGACCTACACAAAGTTTAACGGTTTTCTTACAACAGCTTGGTCGTGGTCTTAGACATGCTGAGAACAAAGAGTGTTTGACTGTCTTGGATTATGTAGGAAGAGCTCATGAGAAATACAACTATGAAGAACGTTTCAGTGCTTTGATTCATAAATCAAAACATTCTGTAAGAGATTCTATAGATGATGAGGTTCTGAGTCTGCCAAGAGGATGTCATATAAAGATGGAGAAGCTTGCTAAGGAATATATTCTTAACAATATTACTAATGCTATTATTAATAAAAGTGTTATCATTAGCAGAATCAGAACTTATAAAACAGAAACAGATCAGCCATTGACCTTAACAAACTTTTTGAATTATCATAATATGAATTTGATTGATTTCTATGGTAGATCTGGTAATAGAAGTCTTTATTCCTTAGAATGTCTTGCATTGAATAAAACTATTGATTCAAATTATGATATGACTATAGTTAAGAGATTCAAAAACTTATTCTACATTAATAGTAAAAGGTTGTTAAAAATAGGTATAAAATATTTTAGTAGTGAGATAGAAGAAATTACAGATACCAAGGTTAGGGCTATTTTTTACTATAGTTTTTACAATAGTATACCTGACAAAGAAGGTTTTTGTTGTATTAATGATGGACTGAATAAAGTTCGTGAAAACAGTATGTTATGTAATGAGATAATTGAGATATTGAAGTATCAATACGAACATATAAATTTTGTAGATAAACATCAGAAAATGAATATTGATAGTCCACTTGACGTTCATTGTACATATACCACTAATCAAATACTGGCAGGTCTTGGATATTATAATAAAAATGTAATGCCTGCTTTTAGAGAAGGGGTACTGCATATTGAAGAGGGTAATACAGACATTTTCTTCATTACACTTAATAAGAGTGATAAGGATTTTTCAGAAGTAACCATGTATAAAGATTATCCTATAAACAATAATCTCTTTCACTGGCAAACCCAGAATAGAATTTCTGAATCTACTCCTACTGCACAACGTTATATAAACCATCTTAAAAATAATCAGGATATTTTATTATTTGTTCGTGAATATAAGAAACGTGATGGTTTTGTTAGTCCGTTTATTTTCATGGGAAAAGCAAAATATGTTTCCCATAGCGGTTCAAAGCCTATGAGTTTTATTTGGAAGTTGGAGGATGATATGCCAGCTGGATTTTTGGAGGAGAATGTGAACTTGGCAAATTAGATTTAAAGAAATTAAAAATGAAAAGAACTAAAATCTACTATTTGAGGTTAAGAATTATTATTAAAGATCTCCTAAAGAAATTCCATTTTTATGTTATAATACTAATATATGATTAATTAAGTGTTTCACATCTTTATGTTCGAATAATTTAAACTGGACATAGAACATAAGATGTTACTAAATAAAATGGTTAAGGGGGTATTGCTTAAGAATGAATGTGATTGTAAGATATCTAAATGATAATCAAATATTGATAAAAATTTTATGGACCATAATAACATTTGTACTTATTATGCTAATTATTCGACTGATTAATCGTATTATTTATTCAACTAATAATGAAAATAATAAATATTATATAGCTAGAAAAAGGGTATATTATTTTTTTAGTACGGCATTTGTTATAGTATGTATATTTCTTTGGTCAGATGATATAACGAGTTTAACAACGTATTTGGGTCTTGTGTCCGCGGGTCTTGCAATAGCATTAAAAGATTTGTTTATTAATATGGCAGCTTGGCTTTTCATAATCATAAAAAAACCTATTAAAGCAGGTGATAGGATTAGTATTAATGAACAAAAGGGAGATGTCATAGATATTAGAATGTTTCAATTCAGCTTAATGGAGATATCTTCTTATGAAAGTGGTGAGCAAAGTACAGGACGTGTTGTAATTATTCCAAATCACTTTATATTTATACATGGAATAATCAACTACGATAAAGGGTTCAAATATATATGGAATGAAATTAAGGTACTCATTACTTTTGAGAGTGATTGGGAAAAGGCCAAAAACATATTAACTGATATAGGTAATAAACATTCATTGCATTTATCAGAAAAAGCAGCTAAAATGGTAGAACAAGCGAAAAAACAATATATGATTCATTATAAGAATCTAACACCAATTGTATATACAGATGTTATAGAAAGTGGTGTACAATTAACGATAAGATACTTGTGTGTGCCACGTCAAAGAAGAAATACTGTAAATGATATATGGGAAGATATCCTTCATGCTTTAGGTAATGAAACAGATATTGAATTAGCGTATCCAACAATGAGGATAAATTATAATAATTAACCTAATAGATAAAATAAAATACAGGAGGTATAATAATGTCAAATATAAAATATGAAATAGAAGAAATGATAGGTGTCTTGTCTGAGAATAATAAAGGATGGACGAAAGAATTGAATTTAATCAGTTGGAATGGAAGAGAACCCAAGTATGATTTAAGAGATTGGGACCCAGAACATGAAAAGATGGGTAAAGGAATAACTCTTTCTGATGATGAACTGAAAAAACTTCAAGCTTTGCTTAATGAGTTAAATTTATAAGTATACATAAAAAAGAATGAATCCACTTTTTTGGTAAATAGTTATACCATATTTTTAAATAAATAGATTAAAAATATAGAGTCTAATTTCACGGGGCCATCTCAGTCTTAATAATTCTGTAGCTTTATTTAATAAATAAGAATTCTATATAAATAATTGAATTAATAGATGACATCATTTGTAATAATTACTGATAAAAATGAAAAAGGGTATCTAAGATAGTAGAAAACTACTCATAGATTTTGGATATTTCTAATAGCTTTTGCAACAATCTAAAATAATTTTATAAAAAAATTATATCACTGAATATAAGTTAGGTTATTACTTTATAAAATTATAACTATATGGATAGGACTATAATTATTCTTTTCTATGATAACAAACATTACCACTTCTGTAACCAAACTACATATTTACAGAAAAATAAAATTTTAATAAAATTAACATTGAACTCCCACACCAAATATGATATACTTCATAACTGTAAAAAGAATAAGACAGTTCGTGAACCTCCTGTCTGTAAATAAAACTAGGCCGTAACCTACATGGTACAATATGTCTTTTTGGAATATGAAAATGACTTAATTGTTCCTGTTATTTGTTATATAAAAATGTAGGATTGTAAAATATGGGCTGTTAGCCCTTTTTTTGTGCCTAAAAATCATCTAGATTTTAAGGAGAATAATTATGAGAAGAATAGGAGTAACAACTACGATTCCAAGTGAAGTATTATTATCCGCTAACTGTGAAATAGTAGATCTGAACAATGAATTCATAACCAATGAAAATTACAGTGCATTAATTGACATGGCTGAAAAAGATGGATTTCCCAAGAGTTCTTGTGCTTGGATAAAAGGTATATATGGTGCTTGTATTGATAACCATATAAAAGAAGTTGTTGGAGTAATGGAAGGGGATTGTTCTAATACAAAAGCTCTGGTAGAGGTTTTTCAGCAAAGAGGTATTAAGATATATCCTTTCTCCTATCCCACAGATAGAAAACTGAATATGGTAAAAAAGGAAATAGATAAACTAATTAAACTATTTCAGGTAGATATTGACACAGTTGAGAAATACCGTCTTAGACTAAATGGTATTAGAGCATTAGCAAATAACATAGACAAGTTGACATACATAGACAACAAGGCATCAGGTTTTGAGAATCATCTATATCAAATCAGTTGTAGTGACTTCAATAAGGATCATAAAAAGTATAAAACAGAATTGGAAAATAAGATTAAGGAAATTAAACATAGAGAACCGTTTAATCAGAAATTGAGATTAGCTTATATTGGAGTACCACCTATGACAGGTGATTTATATGATTATGTAGAATCACTAGATGCCAGAATTGTTTACAATGAGGTTCAGAGAGAATTTGCATTTCCAAGAGCTGATTCAGCCAACAACATATATGAGCAATACTTAGATTATACTTATCCATATGATGTTTGGTTTAGGCTTAAGGTAATAAAAGAACAGATAAAAAACAGAAGTATTGATGCAGTAATCCACTATACACAAGCATTCTGCCATAAAGCTATTGAACACATAATAATAAGCAAAGAGATTGATATTCCAGTACTTAACATTGAAGGAGATAAAAGTAATGTTTTAGATGCAAGGACTAAGCTTAGATTAGAAGCATTTCTAGATATGCTCTCTGATATGAAAGGGGTAAGAGGATGAAGCTTCTTGGTATAGATTTAGGTAGTAGAGCAGTTAAAATAGCAGTTATGCAGAATTCAGAAATCATATATAAGGAAATAATCAGTACCATCTCATTTTATAAAAACTATTGTAAGTATAATAATGGGAAAATAGTTGTTGATTTGAAGAAAATCAAATGTGCTGATTTTGATAAAGCTGTATCTACAGGCTATGGAAGAAATAATACTGACTTGGAAGAGTTTAAACCCATTAATGAAATCAAAGCTCATGTCTATGGAGCATTGTATCAGACTAATCTAAGTGATTTTATTTTACTGGATGTAGGAGGACAAGATGTTAAGGCAGTCAAGGTAGAGAAAAAAATAGTTATAGACCTGGAGTTGAATGACAAATGTGCCGCATCCTGTGGAAGATATCTTGAAAACATGGCTAATGTCTTAGAAATATCCCTAGATGAAATGGGAAAATACTATGAAGAACCAGTCAGACTGAATTCAACCTGTGCCGTATTTTCCGAATCTGAACTTATAGGCAAGATTGCTGAGGGAATCGATATGAAAAGATTATGTGCTGGTGTGAACTATTCATTATATAAAAGAATACTACCAATGCTGAAGAAGTTTAATGATTCTGTGCTACTTATGTCAGGGGGAGCTTCTAACAATCAAGCATTAATTAAATATTTACAGAAAGATTATGAGAAAGTAACAGTTTTACAAGAAAACCAATTTAATGGAGCTATAGGATGCTGCTATTATGCACACAAGTTTCTGAAGGAGAGATAAATATGTATGGTCTAAAGATAGAGCATAGTTTTGACAGTGCACATTTCTTAAAAGGATACGAAGGAAAATGTGCCAATATCCATGGGCATAGATGGAAGGTTGAAGTATATATAACAAGTAAAGAGTTGATAGATGACGGACAACAACGGGCAATGATAATAGATTTCAAAGATCTGAAAAAAGATGTGAAAAACATTATAGACTACTATGACCACAGTTTAATAATTGAAGTTAATAGCTTGAATCCTAAGACAAAAGAATGTTTGTTGGATGAAGGTTTTAGAATCATTGAAGTCGAATTCAGACCTACAGCAGAAAGTTTCAGCAAATATTTCTATGATATTATCAGAGAAAAAGGCTATGAGCTTGAAAAGGTTGTAGTATACGAAACTCCTAATAACTGTGCATTTTATTATGAATAGAGGGATTGATATGTTTAATATAGCAGAGAAATTTATAAGTATAAATGGTGAAGGTAAATCATGTGGGCAATTAGCTGTATTCATTAGATTTTCTGGCTGTAATCTGGATTGTAGTTATTGTGATACAGATTGGGCAAGAGATGCAGAAGCTTATACACAGCAGATGAGTGCAGAAGAGATCTATGATTACATAAAACATACTGGGATAAATAATGTAACACTTACAGGAGGAGAACCATTACTCCAAGAAGATATGAGAGAGTTGCTGGATATTCTTTCTGAAGATAATAGTTTGAATATAGAGATTGAGACTAATGGAGGCATATCTCTAGAAAAATTCACTGACATGGATAGACAGAGAATATGTTTTACAATGGATTATAAGTTACCTTATAGTGCTATGGAAGATCATATGGAAGTAGACAATTTCAAGTATTTGACTAAAAATGATGTTGTCAAATTTGTGGTTTCAGGTGAAAAAGATTTAATAAGAGGAAAAGAAATCATAGATAAATATGATTTGACAGATATGACGAATGTCTATTTCAGTTCTGCATTTGGAAGTATTGATCTTGAGGAAATAGTTAATTTCATGAAAGAAAACAAAATGAATGAAACCAATCTGCAAGTGCAGCTTCACAAAGTTATTTGGTCACCAGATGAGAGAGGTGTGTAGATATGGCAGTAGACAAGCAAGCAATAGAGAAACATGTTTTTGGAATATTACAAGCAATTGGAGAAAATCCTAATAGACAAGGATTGAAAGATACACCAAAAAGAGTTGCAAGAATGTTTGAGGAAGTCTTTGATGGTATTAAATATTCCAATGATGATATAGCTAAGATGTACGACAAGACATTTGATGAAGAAGATTTCATTGAAAGCAGTGATAATGACATAGTACTTGTTAAAGACATAGAGGTTTTTAGCCACTGTGAGCATCATCTGACACTTATGTATAACATGAACATAGCAGTAGCTTATATTCCTAATGGAAAAGTCATAGGTTTAAGCAAGATATGTAGGATAGCGGATATGGTGTCAAGAAGACTACAGCTACAAGAAAGAATAGGCTCAGATATAGCGTATATTCTACAGAAGATAGTTGATACACAAGATGTTGCTGTTGTTATTGAAGCGGAGCATGGATGCATGACTTCAAGAGGTATAAAGAAGCCGGGAGCGAAAACTGTAACGATAACATCAAGAGGTAAATTCAAGAACAATGAAAAATATTTAGATAGATTAATGAAAATGATATAAATGGAGGTATATGAGATGAAAAGTTGCGTTGTAATATTTAGTGGTGGACAAGACAGTACTACATGTTTATTTTGGGCTAAGGAAAGATTTGATAGAGTTGAAGCTATATCCTTTGACTATAAGCAAAGGCATAGCTTGGAATTAGAATGTGCAGCTGACATATGTAAAAAATATGATGTAAAACACACAATACTGGACATGGAATTATTGAATCAGCTAGCACCGAATTCACTTACAAGAGAAGATATGGAGGTTGATGAAAAAGCTCCAGAAGAAGGAGTTCCAAACACATTTGTTGAAGGAAGAAATCTATTGTTCTTAACTTTTGGAGCAATATATGCCAAGACAAATGGAATCAAGCATATAGTAACTGGTGTCTCTCAAAGTGACTATAGCGGATATCCAGATTGTAGAGATGTATTCATCAAATCAACCAATGTTACGCTTAACCTAGCCATGGATTATGAATTCGTAATTCATACACCTTTGATGTGGATAGATAAAATGGAAACATGGAAGTTAGCTGATGAACTGGGAGTATTGGATGTTATAAAAAATGAAACTTTGACATGTTACAATGGAGTTATAGGTGATGGATGTGGAAAGTGTCCAGCTTGTGAACTCAGAAGAAAAGGTTATGAAGAGTACATGGAGATTAAGCAGTAACATCAACAGTCAACAACTTATCAAATAGAAGGAGAGTATGAATGTCTTATTTAATTTTTGTTGTATGTTCATTATTCTCGCTAGTTATGGGAATCATATTAAGAAATATTGTCAAAGATATTAAGGATGATTTGGATTGGATTGTGAAACAAATTAGAGAATTGGAAAATATGAATAACAGTTAACAATCCAATAACATATATTACATATTTTGTTATATGTTGTTAGACTACTTATTATTGTTTATATTGTTAAGCTTGTTTTTATGTACTTGTTTATAGAATATATGCCGCTCAGGGTGTTTTACCTTGATCGGTATTTTTTTTATAATATAGGAAAGTTCTACTTTCTATTTTCCTTGAAATCTTTTATGAGGCGTAGCCTCTTTGTACTTTAATATAAATTTCAACTCAAAACTCTTATATTTTATTAATATAGTAAAACGTAAAATAATTAATTTCTATCAGTTCATATTAAGTTCACATAGAGAATATACAATATCCTCATAAATTAATAGGAGGCATAAATAATGATGAATAATAAAAAGAAAAATAAAAAGAGCTTAATAATAGGAATTATATTAGTAGCTATATTGTTAATATTGATTACAGTTCCAATATTGACTGGTAACAGAGGCAATATATATCAAGAAGATACTGTTGGTAGAGGTGACATTGAAACCTACTATGCTTTTTCAGGAAATGTAGAAAGCAAAAACACACAAAACATATTTGCTGAAAAAATAATACAGATATCTGATATATATGTATCAGAAGGAGATAAAGTAGAAAAGGATGATGTTATTTTCAAGACATCACAAGGAGATGAAATAGAAGCCAAGATATCCGGAACAGTTACTAAAATATATATTGACGAAGATGAAACTGCGATGTCTGGTACAAAACTGTGTGACATAGTAGACCTTGATAATCTTGAAGTAACTTTGAAAGTAGATGAATATGATATTGCTTCAATAACAGATGGCAAAGAAGTAGAAATAACAATAGGTGCGATTGACCAAGAAATAACAGGAATCGTAACAGATGTTTCTGAAATAGCTATTGTACAGAATGGTATCGCATATTTTACTGCTTCTGTTGATCTTCCCAAGAATGAAGAAGTAAAGATAGGAATGTCTGCTGAAGCAAGAATATTAAATGAAAGTGTCAGTGATGCTCTAATAATCCCTATAGAATCATTGCAATTTGATGAAGATGAGAAACCTTTTGTAAATATAAAGGATGAAAATGGTGACATTATCAATCAAGCAGTAGAAGTAGGCATCAATGATGGTAACATGGTAGAGATAAAAGAAGGAGTTAACGAAGATCAGACTATATATTATCAGGATACTACAAACACATCAAGCAATAGTGGGGGAAGAGGAATGATTCCTCCAATGTCTGGAAGGTAGGTGACAGCAAATGGAAATACTGAAAATGAAAAACATAGTAAAAAAATACCAAATGGGAGAAGAAGAACAAGTTATACTAAAAAATATTAATCTCTCAGTGAATGAAGGTGAGTTTCTATCTATATTAGGTCCATCAGGTTCTGGTAAATCTACTCTAATAAATATTATAGGACTATTAGACAAGCCTAACAGTGGCGAATATATTTTGAATCAAAATGTAATTGAAGATTATAATGAATCTCAGCTTTCTCAGATAAGAAATAAAGAAATCGGATTCATATTTCAACAATTCCAACTACTGCCTAGACTCAATGCTCTGCAAAATGTTGAATTGCCACTCATATATTCAGGTATGCCAGAAAAACAGCGTAAAGAAAGAGCAAAGGATATGCTTGTTCATTTGGGTCTCTCCGATAAACTATATAATAGACCGAATCAACTTTCTGGGGGACAACAGCAACGTGTTGCGATTGCTAGAGCTTTAGTTACTGAGCCAACATTGATATTAGCTGATGAACCAACCGGTGCATTGGACCAAAAAACCGGATATCAGATAATGGAACTCTTTCAAGAGATCAATAAAGAAGGTAAGACCATAATAATGATTACACATGATTATGGTTTAGCCAAGAACAGTAATAGAATAGTAAAGATTCTAGATGGAGAATTAAGAGAGGTGATCCAAGGTGCTTAAAGAGAGTATAATCATGTCTTGGCAAAATATAATCCACAATAAAATGCGATCATTTCTGACGATATTAGGAATAATCATTGGAGTAGCTTCAATCATTACTCTCATTACTATTGTGAACGGGGTAACAGATAATGTTACTTCAACAGTTTCTGATATGGGTGCTAATAAAATAAATGTCAGGATTAGTGGAACACCACTAAAACAAGGACTTTCAGATAAAGATGTTAGAGCAATAGGTGATATAGATAACATTGAAGGGGTAGCCCCAACCATAAGTGTAAAAACGGATATTGTCTACAATAAAGAAGTATTAGAAGATATTACAATCCAAGGTAAAAATCAAGTATATTTTGATGAAACAGATGATCTATTGGAAAGTGGAAGACCTATAAATATTTTAGATGTTGATTCCAAGAATAGAATCTGTTTAATTGGACAAAATGTCGTATACGAATTATTTAAGACTGAGAGTCCAATAGGTAAAGACATCATAATTAATGGTGTTAGATATTCTGTAGTAGGTACGTTAAAAGAATCAGACAATTATTCTATGAACAGTAATGATGACTCAATAATTATTCCATATACAACTGCTATGAGTCTAATGGGTGTTAAGAATATAAATTCGGTTGATATATTTGTTAATGATGGAGACTTATCACAAACTACTACATCAGATACAGAGAACTATCTGAAGACACTATTTAATAACCATGAAGATGCTTTTGTTGTAACCAATATGCAAAATATACTGGATACTGTTTCAGAGATGACAGGTATGATGTCCCTGATGCTTGTAGGTATTGCTTCCATTTCTCTAATTGTCGGAGGAATAGGTATAATGAACATGATGTTGGTTTCTGTAACTGAGAGAACAACAGAAATAGGTATCAGAAAAGCACTGGGAGCGGACCCGAGAAGGATACAACAACAGTTTTTGATTGAATCGATATTCTTATCTCTGGTTGGAGGTATCATAGGCCTATTAACAGGTATTGCAATAGCGTTCCTAGGTTGTCTAGCCATTGGAGTTACGTTCTCACTATCAGTTTCCACACTTTTACTTGCAGTTGGATTCTCTGTTGGGGTAGGCGTTATCTTTGGATTTACTCCTGCGAAGAATGCAAGTAGATTGAATCCTATTGATGCATTAAGAAGCGTATAGAATCAACTATGATGACATACTAGAGGATGGTGAATGTCATGTTTAATATATTAGTATGTGAAGATGATAGAAATATCAGGCAACTTATGTGTGAATATCTGAAAAAAGAAAATTATAATGTATATGAAAGCAGTAATGGTGAGGAAGGACTCAACATATTGGATACTGCTCATATAGATTTATTGATAACTGATATAATGATGCCTAAGCTTGATGGGATTTTATTTTCTAAGGAGTTAAGGGAAGCGGGTTACGAGCTTCCCATCCTTATGGTTACAGCTAAGGAAACTATTGATGACAAGAAAACAGGATTCAGAGCGGGTGCTGATGATTACATGGTTAAACCCATTGATATGGATGAAATGCTCATAAGAGTTGAAGCATTACTTAGGAGAGCCAAGATTGCCAGTGATAAGAGATTAATAGTTGGAAACACGATTTTTGATTATAATAGTTTGACAGTAACTATTGGAGAAGAGGTATTGGAGTTGCCTCAAAAAGAATTTAGGCTTATCTATAAGATGCTGTCTCAACCTAATAGAATATTTACGAGACAGCAACTTATGGATGAAATATGGGGATATGAAGTGGACAGTGACCATCGTACTATAGATGTCCATATAAAGAGATTAAGAGAGAAGTTCTCTGATAATAAAGACTTCAATCTTGTAACCATACGGGGATTAGGGTATAAGGCGGTAAAACTATAATGACAGAAAAGATTTTTCATTCAATCTATACTAAATTCGTTGTTTTTTTCGTAGGAGCTTTTATAACATCTATTCTAGCCTCTGTCATATATATAACCCTAACACAAATAGATGATATCAAACATTATGTAAATAAAGCAATGACAGAAAAAGCGGAAAATATTAAGATACTCGTGGAAGAACAAGATATTCCAGTAGAAAGAGCACGTGAATACCTAGATACTTATGACATGGATATCTCTGTATATAATAAAAGTGATAATCTTATCAATACCCTTACAAAAGACGAGATGACAAAGCTTGAAAACGGAGATATAATTAGTCTTAGCAGACCACATATAGATTATAATGAGTTAGTTGTTTTCAAGCTGGATAATCAATACATTTACATTACGCTTGATATAAGTAATAGCTTAGTCAATAAATTTCGACTTATCCAGAGGAGTACATTCATTGTTCCTATGATGATTGGTGTAATACTTATAATATTCGCTGTGGGATTCGTTGTCAAACCAATAAAGAAAATATCAGATGCTTCTAAAGAAGTAGCGAAAGGTAATTTCAATGTAAGAATCAAGGTAAGGGGAAATGATGAAATATCACATATGTCCAAAAATTTTAATTTGATGGTTGAACAACTTTCATTGAACGAATATCTCCATAAGGATTTTGTCAGTAATGTGTCCCATGAGTTCAAGACTCCCATAACATCTTTAATGGGATATGCAAAACTATTAAGGAAGAAAAGCACCACTGAAGTGGAGAAGCAAAATTATATAGGGATAATTATTTCAGAAAGTGAAAGACTCTCTAATCTTTCTTCTAACTTATTAATGTTATCTAAGCTAGAGAATGGAGTAATCAGATATAAAAACGACAGGTTCTCATTAACGGAACAGATTCGTGATGTTATATTATTAATGCAGAATCAGTGGGAGAAGAAAAATATAGAACTTGACTTGGAACTTGAGGAAGTGGATTTTACTGGTAACAAGGACCTAATGTATCAAGTATGGATTAATCTTATTCAGAATGCCATAAAATACACCAAGGAGAGTGGTGTTCTAAAGATAATTCTGAAGAAAACGGATGTAATCAGTGTAGAAGTTATTGATAATGGAATAGGTATGACGAAAGAAGAACAAGACAAGATATTCTTAAGATTCTATAAAGCCGATAAATCAAGAAATACTACAGGTACAGGTCTGGGATTGCCTATCACCAAGAAAATAATTGAAATCCATGGTGGAACTATTTCTGTAGATAGTAGTATAGGTGAAGGCAGTAAATTCAAGGTTATTCTAAGTGAAACAGGGCTTTAGTCTTAAAAGATAAAGGATATTTAGAAAACACAAAATATCTGAGGCTATCATATGCACATATTCGGTTAAAGATAAAACCACCTAGATAATATTTATCATCATATTAATTTAGGTGGTATATCATAAAACAATATACAATTCTCATTCTTATCGTAACACTTTTCTAATCTATTAATCATTTCCTTTTTAGCTACAAAGTTTCACCCATGCTTTTCTTAAGAATATCTACAGCTCTCATATGCAAAAAGTGCTATTGAGTTAGGAGTTAAGTCGTATATACTTAAACCCATTGATGAGGTAGAATTACAGAAAAGCCTTAAAACAGTTATAACTGAAATAGAAAATTCTAATAAATAAGCAATAATAGAATACTTGTCGTACCTATCAAATAGGATTCATTCTATATCAATATCCAAACGAAACAGAAAAAATATATACTTTACATCAATTGGTATCTGATTATTTATCTTCTAATAAGCATTTCAGCAAGATATTCGAAAAACATTATGCTTGTAAACCAACTGACTATAGAAGAAATGTCTAATAAGTCTGTAGGGATTGTTTTGATTCGGCCATCTCTTAAAAATCATATCAATTATGATTTAATATAATATTTTCTAGAAGGAGGAGACATAATGAAAAAAGAAGCTTTTTACAAATTATTTCAATTCAATGGGAGTGTATTTCTATTGATATTGATACTTGTTGCAGCTTCACTAACCAATGTTCTAAAAGTAAATGCTGAAACTACCAATGAATATGAAGTGCTAAGAAGTAAATGGTATGACTACCTTACGGGAGGAACGCTCAGTCAAGAAACGCTGGATAATACTTATGTTCAAGACTTTATTCATAAAGCTGAATCAACAGCTTTGACTTATTGGAAAAGTATGGATACATCTACTGACCGTAAGGCTATATGGAATGAAAAAGGTTATACGTATATCCCTAAAAGTACACCTTATTTTTCTAATACCTATAGTAGGTTGAGAAAAATGGCTTTAGCCTATAAGCTAGATGGTTCAAGTCTAAAAAATAATACTGAGTTAAGAGATGATATCATATCTGCTATGGACTGGGTCTATGAGAATTGGTACAATCCTAGCATTGTTCCAAAACCACCATGCTTTGGTAACTGGTTTGATTTTCAAATAGCTTCACCAAAGAGTATTAATGATATAGTTATATTGATGTATGATGATTTCTCATCTGACCAAATAGATAACTACATGGATACTATACTTCATTATAACCCTATGGTAGAATATGGAGGTAATGGAGGAAGATCGCCAATGGCAGGAGGAAACCTCATCTGGAAATCTATAGTAAAGACTCTTGCTGGAGCTAACAAAGAAATTGCTGAACCTCTCAATGATGTTAGAAAAAAATTACCACGAGTATTTACTTACTGGACAAAATATCCCAGTAAAAGAAATGGGACTTTTGGTGATGGGGGGTTCTATGAAGATGGTTCTTACATAGCGCATTATGCTAATTCATATAGTGGGGGCTATGGATTGGTACTTATGGGTTTGATACCATCCATTACTAACTTATTGACTGATTCACCTTGGGAAATAGATAATCCTAATATGGATAATATATATGACTGGATATATGATACATATGAACCATTAATATACAAAGGTATAATGATAGACATGACCCGTGGTAGAAACATTTCCAAATTCAGCAGTACAGATCGATCTGCAGGATTATCACTTGCTAGAGCTTTCCTTGAAATAGCTCAGACTGCACCAGTTGATGACAAAGAAAGAATTGAATCTATGGTTAAATATTGGATAGAATCAAATTCAAATGGAGATATAAGAAGTTCGGCTAATATCTATCAATTAACACTTATCAAAGATCTTCTTGACAGTAGTACTGCATCAAGAGGCTTATTGAATATGAGCCATTCATATAACATGATGAATCAGATAGTACATAGACAGTCTGATTTCGCTCTTGGTCTTAGTATGCATTCTTCTAATATTGAAAACTATGAAGTAATCCTAGAAGAAAACTTACATGGCTGGTATACGCACAATGGTACGACGTATCTTTATAACAATGACTTAACCCACTATACTGATAACTACTGGCCAACTATCAATCCATATAGAATGCCAGGTACAACTGTAGATACACGTAGATTATCTAATAAAAAAAATCATGACAAGAAATCATCATCAACTTGGGTGGGAGGAACAACCTACGATAGTAAATATACTGTAGCCGGTATGGAAATAAATGATATCGGTACTTCATTAAAAGGGTTCAAATCATGGTTTATGTTTGATGATGAAATAGTAGCTCTAGGATCTGGAATAACAAGTTCAGATAATAGGACAATTGAGACAATCGTTGAAAACAGAAGAATCAAGCTTGATAGAAGCAATGATGTTACTGTGAACGGTGATATTATCTCACTATCAAATAAGAATAAAAAAACTGAAAGTAACGTTGATTGGGTACATCTTCAAGGAAATGTTCCTGATTCTGACATAGGTTATTATTTCCCTGATTCATCTACTGTAAATTTATTAAAAGAAGAGAGGCAAGGTAGTTGGAAAGATATCAATAAATACGTGAAATCAATCAGCAAGGAAGTATTATGCCCGATTGAAGATGCATTTGTAAATGATGGTGTTAATGCAGATACTAATTATGGACAAGAAAAGTCATTAAGAGTAAAAGACAGTAAGACACCATCATATTCTCGTTTTTCTATACTAAAATTTGATTTGACAGGTATTGCAGATGCAGCTAACTTAAAATTAAGAATATATGGACGCAATAGTCAAAACAATGAGCCCATCACAATAAAAGTATATGGTACTACAGACAATAGTTGGGACGAAAATTCAATCACTTGGAACAATGCACCAGAAAAAACAAGTGATATTCTAGACAGTATAACGGTTAATAATGAATTAAAATATTATGAATGGGATGTAAGCAAATTTGCTAAGGACCAGTTAAAAAAAGGAGAAACTCATATAAGTATAATATTGGAGTCTGATGCAAAGGAGAATCTATTATTCAATGGTCACAGTAAAGAAAGAGATAAATATAAGCCAAATTTATTTGTAACCGTACCAGTATATTCAAGGTCTTATTTCAATGTATGGTTAGATCATGGAAAAAATCCAACAAATGAAAACTATGCATATGTATTGCTTCCTAACAAGTCAAAAGAAGCTACTGCCGTTTATGCTGATAATCCTGATATTGAAATAATAAGTGCCAACAACAATGTTCATGCAGTAAAAGAAACCAAATTGAATGTAACGGGAATCAACTATCTGCATAACAATAATTCAAAAATAACTGGAATAATGAGTAGTCACAAGAGTTCTATTATCTATAAAGAGGATTCCAGTGAACTGGATATGTATATATCTGATCCAACCAAACGTAATACTAATAAGATAACCTTTACAATGGACAAAACAGCTGATTCAGTTATATCAAAAGATGATAAGATAACAGTTGTTCAGTTAAATCCATATATCATCTTAGAGGCAGATGTAAAAGGTGCAATGGGAAAAGCTTTTAATATTAAGTTGAAAAATCCTCAAGATGTTGAGAATCCACAAGATGAAGATAATACGGAAGACATTGAAAATCCTGAAGAGGAAGAAAATAATGAAGATGATCAAACATCAGAGAATACAGAAGTAGAACTTGATGCTATAAAAGATGCTTATGTCCGTAGAGGTAAATATTCTGATACTAACTATGGAGATAGTACTCTTTTACGTACAAAACATTCTCCCAAAACTGCTAATACAAGAAATAGTTATTTGCAATTTGATCTAAGCAGTATTGATAGTGTATCAAAAGCAACACTTAAGATATATGGAAAAAATTCAGAATCATCCAAAGTAATCAAGATTAATGCTTTTGGTGTTGAAGATGATTCTTGGGATGAAAATACCATTACGTGGAATAATAGACCAACTCCTAATGCTAATATAGAAAGTTCTGCAAATATTGATTCTACTTCTACGTATTATAGCTTTGATGTTACTTCTTTTGTCTCATCAGAGTTGAATGGTGATAAAATAGTAACGCTAATGCTTCAAGGTGTTAATAAACAAGACAATACTTTCTATGCATTCAGTAAAGAAAAACAGTTGAATATACCTAAACTTGTCATAACAGAATAATCCAGTGTGAATTAAACAGTGTATCAAAGATAACTACTGTAGTCACTGCATATAAGATTGATAAATATAATATAATAAAAGCAAAGTCTCTACTAATATAAGAGATTTTGCTTTTTTACAATATTAATCAATAATTAAATTAGAATATATTTGGTTGACAGCTTCTGTCGGTAGGTGTATGATTGAATAGACAACAGTTGTCGGTCTACAGCAAGAACTTAATCGGTAGCGATTAGAGAGATAGGAGTGAAGTCAAATGATTGACAGATTCAAACATATTGACTTAAGTAATGAGAGAGTACAAAGAATAATAAACCATGGATTCGAAGAATTCAGCAAACAATCTTATGAGAAGTCATCAACTAACCAGATTGTAAAAAATGCTGGTGTATCCAGAGGTTTGCTTTATCACTATTTCAAAGACAAAGAAGAATTATATGATTTCCTGATTTATTATTCAATAAAAATAGTAATGAACGAATTAGAGAAAAAGATAGATTGGAATAATACAGACTTCTTGTATAGGATAAGAAATGTAATCATACTGAAATTGGAGATAATAGAAAATTATCCGTATCTATTTGAATTCCATGACAAGATAGATAAAAAGAAGATTGCAAAATATTCATATGAAGTAGAAGGTGAAATACCTAAGTTCAGAGAGAAATTCTATAATTACAACTTGGATTTTTGTAATGTCAAATCAGGTGTAGATATAGATAAGATGATTAATGTAACAAGATTTGTGGTAAAACAAATTTATACAGATTATATGGAAAGAGTTTTTATAGAAGAAACATCCATCAATAAAGAAGTATTGATGAAAGAAATTGATATATATCTGGATTTCATCAGAACATCATTCTATAAAAATTGAGGTAGTGTAAAGTAGCCTATGAAAAACAGAAACAAAAAAATAAGTAAGACTTAAAAGAAAAAAGGGGTAACAAAAATGGCTCTTGGTAACTTACGCCACCCTTGACAGCACCATTAAACAATGCTTAAAAAGGTTGCCGACGGTGAAGAACTCAAGAACAGATAGACCTATCCCGTCGTAATCATGGCATTGTAGCATTGTTTAATGATGCTATCAAGGGCATGTCCCTGCGGGATGGCTGCATCAGTGCCTCTGGTTCAAAATCTAAGAACAGATAGATTCTTTAGATTGTTGCTCTTGTAAATGAAGAATGGTTTTTTGACCAAGGTATATAAGGAGTTGCCATTTACCAGGCATGTTATCAGCTTTGGAAAGCAAATTAACCCTATTCAAAGGCTTTTTATAGCAAGTAACTTTATGGGGACGTAGGAAATTGTAATAAGCTACCCATAAAGACAAGGCATAATTAGCACCATCATAATTATCGTAACCATTGGTGACACGATAAGAAGCTTTAAAAGTTCGGTTAAGGCGTTCTACAATCTGCTTGAATGGGCGAAATTTTTTTGAAATTCATCATCATTGGAAAGACCTATTACCTGAGTGATATCAAACTTAAGAGGATCTTTCTCAAGGAGAGCGAATTGTTGGGAAGCTAAAGGATAAGCACTATAGCCATCAGCAATAAAACGGAATTTATCAGGAAGCTTTTTGAGGTTGCGAAAAGCCATACGCATAGCAAGGATACAAGGGCCGACGCCACGATTATCAGATACCCTGTAACCAAGGATAGAACGAGAAACGGCGTCCATAATGAACCAAATATAACCTTTGATACCACGGACTTTGATATAAGTTTCATCGGCTATCATAGTAGAGGAATGATTGTAATCATAATTATCAACAAAAGGTTTAATAAGAGTAGCAGCGGAATGAGCATAATTAGCAACCATAGTATGAAAGATATCAATACAATGAATGTCTTTTAAAGCCTGAGCAGTTTTTCTTAAAGATAGTCCAAGGTTTACATGATAAGACAAACAAAGTCCCATGATATGAGCACTTTTACTACGGAATTTAAAAGAAGAAGCATTTTTAGGAAGAGAATCCAAATCCATAGCAAAAAAATCTACAGAGAATTCACGGTAGATATAGCGCAGTTTATACTTATAGCGATCAGAATGTTTTACGTCATTAGGTAATTTACGCACATTGGATATATAGTAAGAGCACTTATTATTAATACACTTATGTACAGTAAAATGTTTCCTATCCTTTTTTGCAACAAGAGAATGATTACAATAAGGACATTTAAGAACAAGAGGAGAAGAAACTTGTTCACCGGTAACAAAAGTTTTTTGGCAAACTTTACATTTAAACTGGCCCTTACCACCATTATTATCGTAAATATATTGATGAGGAGCACCACATAAAGGGCATATGGTATGGTTAGGAACATTACGGATTTTACCTTTTTGAGTCCTAACAGGTTTTAAAGGTTTACCATAACGAAGGAGATAATATTCAGTCAAAAATTGCCAATCTTGTTTAACAAAGCGTTTAATAATAGGTAGTTTATCTGTCTTGAATTTCTGATACTTAGGTGAATGAGCATCATCAAAAGCCCATTGCTTAAGAGGGATAAATTTGGAGATAAAAAGAAGTAACCAAGAAATTTGTTGATTTTGGTATTGAATTATATTAAGTAAATAAGTTATAATTGAAGGCATAGCAATGACATCCTTTCAGAAATTTTTGGTGTGTTGGAACTTCAATTATAACTGAAAATAGGGGGTCATTGTTATTTTATTGCAAAAAAACGGTGAAATCCCTTATAAATAAAGAATTAAAACAAATAGTGTAGTGTTAAACTTTACACTACCAAAATTGATAGGGAGGGTATACAATGATATATTTATTTAGTGTTAAGCAAAAACCATCATTATCGCAAGTAGGTGGTAAAGGAAAAGCATTAATAGAGACATATGGTGCAGGATTACCTGTACCAGAAGGACTTGTTCTATCCGTAGACTTCTTATCTCCTTGGCTAAGAGAAATCAAAGCTTTAGAGGAATGGAAAAAACTTCTGACAGATGTAACAATGGAAAACTGTGATGCTGTCAAAACAAAAGCAGCTAAGCTGAAACTGACTCCTTCTATGAAGGAAGAGCTTGAAAAACAAATGATTGGACTTGGAAAAGAAAATATATATGCAGTACGTTCTTCTTCACCAGAAGAGGACCTTAAAGGCACTAGTTTCGCAGGAATGTATGAGACTTTTCTAGGTGTCACAAGAAAAACACTAGAAACTTATATTGCAAAAGCTTTCTCATCCTGCTTTGACTTCAGGGTTATGGAGTACAAAAAGCAAAATGACATAGATCTACGATATACCTGTATTGCTATCATTGTTCAAAGGCAAATCGTATCAGAGGTCAGCGGTGTCGGTTTTTCTCTTAATCCTAACAACAATTGTTATGATGAAGTCATGATTAATGCAGCTTTCGGTCTTGGTGAGACTATTGTATCTGGAACAGTAACTCCAGACACATATATTGTCGATAGTGTTGCAAATAAAATAATCAAGAAAAAAATCAATAACAAGAAGATAGCTCTCTATCTACATAAAAATGGTGGAACCATAGAAATACCCAATAAAAATCCTGAAGACAGTTCTCTAAGTGATGATCAGATTATAGAACTTACTGAATTGATTAAAAAGTGTGAAACTTATTATGGTATTCCTATAGATACAGAATGGGCATATGAAAAAGGAAAATTACATCTGTTGCAATCAAGACCTATTACAACTTATTTTCCGTTATATGAAGAATATAGAACCAAACCAGGTGAAACAAAACACTTGTATCTAGATCAGATAAAATTGACACAGGGGTTTCAATATTCTTTATCAGAATTAGGAAATGAAATATTCGCTAAAATGGTTGTAAATGTAAAAGCTGGAATCATGCCAGAAGGCAAAGATGGTATATTCTATGCTGTTGCAGGACGACAATATATTGATTTGACCAATTCCGAGAAAGCATTCGGTTATAAGAAGGTAAAGAAAACCATAGGAAGTTATGATGTACCTACTAGAGAGATTCTTAATTCTTTTGACTTCAGTAAAGGGTACCATCTTGACAAGAAACCAAAAGGTGTTAAGAATACTATTCTATTGATTGCCAAATTAGCTTATAGAGCGATACCTGATATCATGAAAGCGAGAAAAGATCCTGATGGACTTATGGATTCATATTTTCAAATGGCTGATACTGCTTTCATGGATATAGACAAGATAACATCATCAGATAAATATTTTGATGATATAGTGAATGAAACAATGCTGATTTTCAATAGAATAATGACAAAAGCTATGGGATTGGCAGGTGTGCTTAGTGCTGAATCAAATATTAGGAAAATGTTTCATAATATGAATGTTGACAATGAAATCATAGCCTTAAGTATCGACCTTCCCGGTAATCCTACAAGTGAAATGGGTTATAGCTTAGTTAACTTGGCATCATTTGATGAATTCAGGAACATAACTTCAGGTACTGCATTCAGTAAGAAAATTAAGAAGAGAGAATTCTCAGATGCTTTTCTATCGGCATACGATGAGCATATGAAAAAATATGGATGTAGATGTGTTGGTGAAATAGATATGGCAGCTGTAAGGCCATATGAAAATCTGGAAATATTCTATAATCAGTTGAAGTTGATTAACATCAATGATAATGCTATGCAACATTCAATAGAAAAAAAAGAAAAAGCTATTGCAAAATTGAAAGCACTAGCTAAGAAAATAGGAAAAGAAAAGAAATTCAACGGCTATTTGAATGCTTATAAATTATTGGGTATACGTGAACATCCCAAGTATATGTATGTCTATGCCAATGATAAGTTAAGACAGTTGGTTCTAAAATTGGCAAAAGAATTTGTAAAAGAAGGCAGATTAGAGACAGTAGATGATATATTCATGCTTGCATCCTCTCATATAGGAAAAGCACAGAGAGATAAGAACTATAATATGAAAAATATCATTAATACCAATAAGAAGAAAAGAGAATTAACCAAGAATGTTAAAGAGTGGCCTACTATCATAGATTCAAGAGGTAAAATATTCAGATACATAAGAGAAAGTGAGGAAGGAGACCTTGTTGGGGATCCAGTTTCACCTGGTGTAATCAAAGGCAAGGCAAAAGTGCTTCTCACACCTTTTGAAAAACCACTGAACAAGGGTGAGATCTTAGTAGCTAAGGCAACAGAACCCACTTGGACACCAATATTCATCAATGCTTCGGCTGTAGTTATGGAAATAGGCGGACCACTCCAACATGGAGCGATAATTGCAAGAGAATATGGTATACCTTGTGTAACTGGTGTTGATGGAGCAACTACAATTATAAAAGATGGGGACTTATTGATGGTAGATGGTTCAAGCGGAATCGTTAAGATTATAGAAAGCTAAGAATTATATTATTCAATTAACGATAGAAAATTTAACGAAGAAAATTAAAAATATCCAAATGACTGGAAATTCATTAAATTAAGTAGTAATATATTAGTTAATAAAGAAAATGAGGGTACACGTAAAAAAGATATAATGAAATAGAAATCATGAATATCATATTTAGTTAGACAGTATCTATGAATGTATTCATAAGAAATTGGTTATTTGTTTAATGGATTTCTTAGTCATTAGGATATTATACATCAGTTAGTGAAATTAATACACATGGGTAAGATATGTTAGGAGGCAAATTATGCTTGAAGTTGTGTTTAGCAGTAGTACAAAAGGTAGTATGAAAATAGCAAAAAACTATAAAGAAACTAGTAATATAAGTGGACCTATCATATATATAGGAGAAAAGCCAAAAAAAGTAGAAAGAAAAAAACATTTTGAAGGCAAAGCTATTGGAGGAAGTTCGGAAGATGTAGTTTGTATAGGATTCAATTTGGATATTGGTGATATATCTGGTGAATTAAATGGTATTGAACGCAGGAATATTTTTCAGCCATTAGAAGAAGAATTCTATACTGATAATAACGAACAGGAACGTTTTTTTACCAATCAACGTCAAGATATGGAAAAACTTATGTCCGCCGCAAAAAGTGGAATTCCAATACGAATGTGGACAAGCAACACTCCTTATTCAACCTGTGGTTTTTACTTCGTTTGTAATGCATTAAGAGATATTGATTGTGAAATAAGTGTTGTTTCATTACCATTTTATAATGTGACAGATAATCAAATAGTTACTTATAGTGATTGGGGTCAAATAGAGCCAGGAAAGTTTTATGGATTCTTACCACTAGAAAGACAATTGTCACAGATGGAAAAAAGACTGTTAAGTAGTGAATGGTGTAACTTGGTCAAGGAAAATTCTCCATTAAGAGCTATTGTCAATGGAAAGCTGATTTCTGTTCCAGAAGATTTTTACGACCATATATTATTAAAAAATATCCCAGATGATGAGTTTCTTATGGCTCGACTGATTGGTAAGATTCTGGGAAATTATGAGTTGGGTGTTGGTGACGGTTGGTATGCTTTGCGTATAATTAAAATGATAGACGAGAACAAACTGATTGTTATTGAGAACAAGGAAAATTCACATGTTTATAGTAAAATTTTAAAAAAGAACTATGTATAGATAATACTAGAAAAAGTATTAATGATGGGAGTAATTGATTATGAATAAGTCAGAAGCTAATAGACTCATAGATGATCTTGATTGGAATGCGACACCAGAAGAAACAGAAAATGCCATGGAGAGACTAGTTAATCTAGATGATGATAAATTATATCTATTATTGCAACCTAGGTACGATAAACGTTATTGGTACAATGCAGCTATAGTAATAAGTAAAATCGGATATCCTAGAATTGAATCAATCATTCCAGGATTATTGAGGTGGTTGCAAGATATGAATTGGCCAGGAGCACTTAAGGTAGTTGAAACATTACAAAAAGTGGATAGAAATGTATTAATATATTATATAGAACAAGCTCTAACGAAAGCCAAAGCTACAAATGATACATTATGGATTACGTGGATAAAAGAAGAGTTGATAGAGCCACTGGAAATAGGTATTGAAGATTTTATCACCAAAAGTAATTATAGAATTCTACAATTATCAGAGTGGTAACTAACTACTCTGAAATTTTCATTGTATTCATTCAATAAAAACAGCTATTCCTAAGCATTTTTAATCATTTCATATATTTCTCTATGGATAAATTCAGAAAAGCACAATTTAATTGGTTTAAATACTATTACTAAACAATGAGAACACATTTTTCTGTCATCATATGACATAAATATATCAATATATTGTTAATTTCTATATGCATGAAAAAACCTGTATTGGTTATAGATACAGGTTTTTCTAGATTCATGAATTCTAATAAAGATAACATTTCATTCTCTTGCAAATAACCCTTTAGGCTTGTATAATGACTATCATTATCAATATAATAATGATCAATACTAAAAGCATTACATTATAACAAGAAGGGTGAAACATATGATTAAAAGATTTTTAGAATTAATTATTATATTAATTGGTGTAAGTATTCTATCTTTCAGTTTTTCCAATATATCTTCTATTGACCCTGCTGAGGCATTTACCAGAAGAAGTATCGTGAATCCTTCAGAAGAGCAGATTAATGAAATAAGGCATAAAATGGGTTATGACAAGCCAATGTATATGCAATATATGCATTGGTTTAAAAAATGTCTAAAAGGAAATTTTGGCACTTCATTAGTAACACAAAATCCTGTTCTAAAAGATATAACTGATAAATTAATAGCAACACTAACTATAGTAGGAATGGCTTTTATATGGATAGTTTTATTTACTGTCTTGTTAAGTGTATTAACTGCTGTTAAAAAAGATAGTATAGCTGACCATATTATTAGAGTAATTACTATTTTGGGTATCTCTCTTCCTAGTTTTTGGTTAGGATTTTTGCTGCTTACTTTGTTTGCAATAACATTTCCGATTTTTAAAGTAGTTGATTATGGAGGAATACGAAGTATAATTCTGCCGTCCATAACTCTAGCGGTACCAATAATCTCATCTTGTGTTAGAGTTCTGAGGGCAACTATATTGAGTAACCTTAGTAAAGATTATGTTCTATATGCAACAGCAAGAGGTATACCAATGAAAAAAATAATTACAAGACATGTGCTAAAAAATGCATTGCCACCAACGGTAACATTATTTTTTCAGAATATAGGATTTATGATTGGAGGAAGTGCCATTGTAGAGAGTGTATTCTCATGGCCGGGGCTAGGAAATTATTTTGTGAATGCAATATTAGGTAGGGATTTACCTGCTATAAACGGGTGTGTACTTATTATCGCAATGATTTTTGTTATTTGTAATCTTATTGCTGAGGTTATCAACATTATATTAAATCCCCATATGAAAAATAGCAGAAAGGTAGAGAATTATGGCTAAGAAGATAATAAATAATAGGCAGGCTATGATCGGCATGACTATGATAATAATAGTTGTTTCATTAGGAATACTAGCTCCGTTAATTGCACCTAATGATCCAAATGAAATTAATACAGTAATGAAATTTGCTCCTTCTAGTGGCAAGTATCCTCTAGGTACAGATCAATTAGGCAGATGTTTGTTTTCTAGACTAGTATATGGAGCTAGATATTCATTAGGGATTGCATTTCCAACACTATTGATTTTAGCAACTATAAGTATGATACTTGGTACATTCACTGCATATCTAGGAGGACTACTTGATAGAATTTTTTCAGTCATATGCAATATTTTTATGGCTTTTCCTCCCATTGTTGTTGTTTTATCCCTAGCAGGTCTAATGGGAGAAGGAATTTTCAATATAATTATTTCCGTTGTATTATCCATGTGGGTTTGGCATGTAAAGGTAATCAGAAGTTACGTTCTCATGGAAAAAGCTAAGGATTATGTTATAGCTGCAAAAATTGCTGGTTGTAGTAATCTAAAAATAATATTAAATCATATATTACCCAATGTATTACCCGTTATGATTGTTTATTTTAGTACGAGTATAGCTGCTCTAATTCTAATGGTATCTGGATATTCATTTCTAGGTATTGGAATTGGTTCTGATATTCCAGAGTGGGGTTCAATGCTTAGTAGTGCTAAATCTTTTGTTTCTAAACCTAAACTGATATTTTACCCAGGTTTTAGTATTCTATTTACTGCTGCTGGTTTTAATCTTTTTGGAGAGGCGCTTAGAGACATAGTAACGCCAGAAGAGGTGTAATCATGAATAATAATATATTAGAAGTTAAAGAATTGAACATATCATTGCAAGATGATACATCTATTGTAAGAAATATTAATTTTAATGTTAAGACAAATAGAATACTAGGAATAATTGGCGAAAGCGGAAGTGGCAAAACTATGATATCAAAATCAATTATGAGGCTATTGAACACTAAGAAATTTCATATAACCGGTCAGGTGCTATTTGATGGTCAAGATATCTATAATATCTCCAGAAAAGACATGGGTAAGATTAGAGGTAGGAAATTATCACTTATATTGCAAAATCCTATGACTGCCTTTGATCCTATGAGTAAAATTGGTTCTCAATTAATAGAAACATTGAGAGTCCATTTTAATATAACAAAAAAAGAAGCATACCATAAAGCTATTGGTACTCTGAGAAAAATGAATATTGGCAGAGAAGAAGAAATAATGGATAATTATCCTTTTACACTAAGTGGAGGCATGTTACAACGAATAATGATTGCTCTAACTATTATGCTTGAAAGTAGATTAATCATTGCTGATGAAGTTACTACAGCAATTGATGCTTTTAATAAAACAAAGATTTTGGAAGAATTCAAAAAACTAAAAGGAAGAGGTATTACCATGATGGTCATCACTCATGATTTTAGAGTTATATCTGCCTTAGCTGACGATATCATAGTATTAAAAAAAGGTGAAATCATTGAAAGTGGAAATACATATGATATATTTAATAATCCTAAGCATGGGTATACAAGAAAATTGATAGAAGCAACTAATTTAATAGAAACAACTAATTTGATTGGAGAACTAGCATGATTAATATCAAGAATATATCAAAACAATATCATATAAAAGATAATAGTACACTTGAAGTATTAAAAAATATCAATTTTACTTTTAAACATAATCATATATATTCTCTTATAGGTGAAAGTGGCAGCGGAAAAAGTACATTGTCGAGATTACTTACATATATAGAAAAGCCTACAAAAGGAGAAATCTATATTAATAACAGAGAATTAAATGGTTTAAGCAAAAAACAATTACGCAGGATGAGAGCTAATGTACAGATGGTACTACAAAATGCTTCAAGCGCTCTGGATCCTAGGCAGAAAGTATACGACATAATAGCAGAATCCATAAGAAATTTAACAGATATTGCTAGAAATGATGAAAAAAAATATATAGAAAATATGATTGAGAAAGTTGAGCTTCCCAGTAAAGTTTTATATTCTTATCCAAATGAATTAAGTGGAGGACAGCAAAAAAGAGTTTGTATAGCTAGAGCTATGAGTGTATCACCCCAATTCATAGTTTTTGATGAATCTGTCAGCGGATTGGATGTAATAGTCAGAAAAAAAGTTTTGGATTTATTATTAAGATTACAAAGGGAGTATAAGAGTACATATCTTTTTATAACCCATGACATAGATGTTGCAATCTATATGTCTAGAGATATTTTAGTAATGAAAGATGGGAATATAATTGAACATGTATCAAATTTAAAATCATACAAAGATTTTAGGCATGAATACTCAAAAATACTAATAAAATCCCAATTGACTTAAGATGAATGAAGTATAGAGGGATTTTTAGATAAAAACATCAGGAGGGAAAAAATGAAATTATTAAAGAAAATGAGTACTACTATTTTAAGTATCATCTTATGTATCACATTAATAGCGGGATGCACATCAACCAAGGAAACTTCTAATAACAGTAAAAAAGATATTACTTTGTGTGAAAGCTGGAACTTTGATACAGGTTTTTTCACTGTACTGTCACCTAACAATATTGGCAATAATTATGGTCCCTTGAATTATTTGTGTAATTTCTATGAAACTTTAGTACAGTATGAAGATGGAGAAATTGTACCAGGATTAGCTGATACTTGGGAAATTTCCCATGATGGTCTTACGTATACTTTCCATTTGAAAAAAGACATTAAGTTCTCAGATGGAGAAGATTTCAATGCAGAGGTTGTTAAACTTAATTTAGATAATATCCCTAAAATGTTAGGTGATTTTAATGGTGCTTATGGTGCTACAACAACACTAATAAAAGAAATCAAAGCAGTAGATGAATATACAGTTGAAGTTAATCTAATGTCACCATACTACGGAGCTTTACAAGATTTCACATTGCTATTACCTATGGGTATGATGTCACCAAATGCATATAATGAAGATGGTACTCTAAGCGATATAACTAAGACAAAGACATTGGGTACAGGACCATATATGTATGATGGACAAAAAGATGGTGAGACTTATGTATTCATAAGAAATGAAGAATATAATAGAAAACAACCAGATGTAGATAGCTTCCGTGTTAAGGTCATTCCAGATAATGATGCGAAAATACTAGCTCTAAGAAGTGGTGAAATAGATGCAATAATAGGTTCACCTAACATTTCTTATGATTCTTTTAACGAACTATCAAGTAATGATGATTATAAAGCTAAAGTATCAGATGCGATAGTACAGACAAGGCTAATGGGATTCAATCTTTCAAAAGAACCATTTGAAGAAAAGTCTGTTCGTTTAGCAATTAATCATGCAATTAATAAAGATGAGATCAGTAAGAATTTATTCTATGGTATAGAAGAAAAAGCTGAGGGAGTGTTGGATAAATCCCTTCCATATTGTGATGTTTCTGTAGAACAATATGATTATAATCAAGACAAAGCAAATAATATTCTTGAAGATGCTGGATGGATTGATACAGATGGGGATGGATTCAGAGAAAAAGATGGAGTGAGATTAGAAGGGGAAATAGTCTATATTAGTGGTATGGCTATGATAGAGGATTTGAGTCTTTCTGTGGCTCATTATTTAAAAGGAATTGGTATAGATGTTAAGGTGAAAGGTATGGAAATGATGGCTCAATTTGGCGTTATAGCAAGTGGAGATTTCACTATGGCAATGCAGGTTACCAATCCAATTCCATACGATCCTTATTTATTCATGACTAGGGTTAATCCTGAACCATTAAGAGATAATCTGTTGGCTCAGGGATTGAAGCATATAGATAATGCCAGCGAGATACTTAATAATCTTACTTGTATGACTGATGAAAATAAGATACAGGAAACATATGACTTCGTCTTAAAAGAGATTAATAAAAACGGTGCAATTATTCCACTAACCAATGTTAAGAGTCTAACCGTATTTAATAAAGATGTAATAGACGATTACAAGTTTTTCGGACATCCTGATCTACCAAATGTTGCAAATATTAGTTTGAAGTAGGTATTATCAATTGGGACAACGCAATGATAGTAATACCCTATATAGTGATAATCACTCTCGTTACATTTGTTGTTTTATCTGTTTAAGATGTAACAACAACCTGTAAAAATTGTTCATATCACTATATAGGGTATCTGTTTTTCTGTGGCGCTCTTGAGCGAGTATAGACCTTAGTTCGGAAATTATAGAATGGTGCTGGATATTGATGAAAAGTTGTATTTTTATAGATTCATTTCATATTCTTTGAATACTAAAATCATAATCATTAGAATGTAAGATAAAACTATTCACCAAATCCAACATACAACCCTAGAACCATTTTATCAAACAACCCTAGTCTTCAACTCAACTTTATCTTCACTAACAATCTGATGAAACTCCCTCTCTATCTTAATAGCAAAAACAACAGTAACTACACTTGTCAGAATATCTGCTACAGCCTGAGAATATATAATTCCATTAAGACCCAGTAAAGATGGCATAATCAATATTACTGGTATGAAGAATACACCTTGCCTTCCGATATTAAGTATTCCGCCGGATACAGCTCTACCAATAGCTAAATACAATGTTGAATATGTGAACTGGAATCCAAAAGTGAAGAACATTATTGTATTAGCTCTCAACGCTTTTACACCAATACGTATAACCTCTGCATCTGTACTGAATATTGATATAATGGGTTTTGCAAATATAAAAGTGATGGCAGTCCATGTAATGCAAAATATCGTTGTCCATTTTATAGTAGTTTTTGTAGCATCTTTCAATCTGCCAAAATTCTTAGCACCATAATTATATCCTGCAATAGGTTGAAAACCTTTCATGAATCCAAAAACCACATTAGTACCGAGAGTGATTATTCTAAGAACAATTCCTATTGCAGCAATAGCTTGGTCGTCATAAGCTTTAGCTGCTCTAGATATTAAGCTCATGGATAAGCTGCATAGAAGTTGTAAAAGCAGCATTGAAATACCTATCTTAATTATCTGTATATAAGTATTTTTTCTAGGGGTAAAATTGGATAATGAAATTTTCAAGAAGCTTTTACCGCTTACGAAGAATTTTATATAAATAAGTGATGTCACTATCTGAGAAAGTAAAGTAGCTAATGCGGCTCCTTCAACACCTAGATTAAATGTATATATAAATAATGGGTCTAGGATCATATTAAGGACGGAACCACTAATCATTGCAGTCAATGAAATATTAGCAGCACCTTGGGCAACGGCTAGGTTACCGGTAGCAACATTGACAGTGCTGAATAGCATACTGATTATGAATATTGATGCATAACTCTTGGCAAAAGGTAATATTGTTTCTGTAGCTCCCATAAATAACAGTACGGGACCTAAGAAAATAAAAATTGAAATAACTATTATTATGCCTATTATTAAAGCGCTAAATAATGCAGTTGATGCTACTTCATTAGCTTTTTTCGTATCTTTGGAGCCAAGTAGCCTAGATATATATGAACCTCCCCCTGTTCCAAAAGTAAGTCCAATACCTGAGAAAATCAAAGATATTGGAAAGGCTACTGTGACAGCCCCTACTTGACTTATGCCAAGTTCTGATACAAAATAAGTGTCAACTACGTTGTATAATGCAATAACAAGCATACTGACAACCATTGGTATACCCAGTTTGAATAAAGATTCAGTAATATTACCTTCACTCATTAGATGAATTCTATTATTTTTATTACTCATATATAGCATCCCCTTTCACAATCCATTCACTTGCGGCTTCTTGTTCTTTAACCATTCTGTAGTAATGGCCTTTCTGTTTCATAAGATATTTATGATTGCCTATTTCTTCAACTTTTCCATCATTCAATAGGATTATCTGATGAGCGTTGCGTATTGTATTTAGTCTATGAGCTATAACAAAGACAGTTTTATCGTTCATCAACCTGTCTAAGGCATTGTTGATTTTGGCTTCATTATCTGGATCAAGGGAAGCGGTTGATTCGTCTAATAACAGGATCGGTGCATTTTTAATAATAGCTCTTGCAATAGCTATACGCTGTTTCTCTCCACCTGATAGAGAAGCTCCACCTTGAGCTACCATAGTATCATAGCTATCTGGTAACTTAGTGATAAAACTATGACAGTTAGCGAGTTTAGCTGCTTCAATGATTTCATTGTATGTAGCGTCAGGTCTACCGATTTTGATATTATTAAGGATTGTATCATTAAGTAATATATTTTCTTGGAAAACTGCACTGATATAACGGAGAAGTTGGTCTGGATTAAGATCTTTTATATCCCTGTCACCAATTTCTATTGAACCTTTTGTAGGATCCCAAAAACGTGCTATAAGATTAGCTATGGTTGATTTTCCTGCTCCTGATGGTCCTACTAGAGCGGTTATGCTTTTTTCTTTTGCATCAAAGTTAATATTATGAAGCACTTCTTTTCCAGATTCATATGAGAAATCTACATTTCTAAAAGATACTTTATAATTATCTAATGTAAAATCGCTATCTGTAAATGAAAGAGGTTTATAATTAAATGTAGTCTTTAGATTACTAGTTGCAAGCTTCAAATCATTTAACATTATATAATAGTGTTCAAAAGATATAAGGAGAGCTGAAAGGGCTAGACTCATTATCATGAATGCAACAAAGGATTCAGCTGTCAGTTCATTTCCTGATACCATATAACTACCTAATAATATTATTAATGGAGTCAAAAAACTAACGATGATTACATACATACAATTAGGTATTGCCATCTTATATTCTGTCTTTATACTTAATTTTCTTGTATCTTCTAGAGTATCAATCAAGCGTTCAAAGTGTGTATCTGTCAAATTATGAGACTTGAATACTTTGAATCCTTTTATATACTCAATTACAACTGAAATCATACGTGAACCGAGACTGCGCTTTTCTTTTCCATATTTTTTAACTAGTCGATTACTCCAATGGAGTATAGGGAAAGAAATCAATATTACTAAACATTGTGATAAGGCTAGTTGCCAGTTAATGAAAAATGTACCTATGATAATTAGAACAACCAATGTGATTGTTTTTATGCAAAAAGGTAAAGCGTGGGATAGAACCCCTTCAAAACTAGCGATATCATTAGTAAGAGTATTCATCAAATGCCCTATACTGTTTTTATTAAAATATCCCAGGTTAAGATCACATATATGTTCACCTAGATTAACACGAACGTCATGAGCAACATCAAAACCTCTTGTAAAACATAATAAATAACCTTTGCGGTATATAATAATTCGATAGACTACGCTTGCAGCACATATTACTGTGTATATTATGATTTTAGATTCAGTTAGAGTATCATTAAGTAATTCTACAACTGTCAAGTACAAAATGAAATATAATGCCATACTGCCTATAGCATCTATGATAGTTAGAAAGATAGGAAGATAAAGCTTTTTCTTATTGTCTTTTAACAGCCAACTTATTGTTTTTAACATCTAGACAGCCTCCTTTTCTGATGAGTGTATATAAGCATTCCACATAGTACTATAGATTCCTCTAGAATTTACTAAATCATTATGTGTGCCTTGTTGGGCAATCTTACCTTCATTAAATACAACAATGTTATCAGCATTAACTATTGTGTGAAGTCTATGAGCTATCATTATTGTTGTCTTGCCTTTCAATAGATTAGATAGAGCAAGTTGAATTTTATGTTCATTCTCTATATCTGAGAATGAAGTAGCTTCATCAAAAATAACTATTGAGGAGTCTTTTAGAATAGCACGTGCTATAACGATTCGTTGCTTTTGACCTCCAGAAAGTTTTATTCCTTCAGAATCTCCTAATCGAGTCTTATATCCTTTGGGTAGACTCATAATAAAATCATGAATCATAGCTCCTTTGGCGGCTTCTATAACTCTGGAAGAATCAGCATTACTACCCATTGCGATATTTTCAAATATAGTATCATCCATTATGAATATATCTTGGAATACAAAAGCAGTAGTATCCATCAGGGAATGTGTAGTCAAATCTTTTATATTAACATCATTAATTCTTATCTCACCTTGATTAACATCAAAGTATCTTCCAATCAATTGCGCAGCTGTGGTTTTGCCTGCGCCTGATGCACCTACAAATGCTGTAAAGCTACCAGCTGGTATGTTAAGGTTAACATCCTTAAGTACCGATGTATCAGAGTAAGAAAAAGATACGTTATTAAAGTTGACATTATAACTATCTTTCTTTTTAAGTATTATAGTTCCTTCGGATATAGGCTCTAGGTTAAGTATTTTTTGAACATGGGTCAGTCCACTTTTTAACTCCATAATTCCCATTCTTATATTTATAAGATTGAAGAAAGCGCTAAAGAAACACATTGATAACAATATAAAAAGAAGATAATTACCAAGTGAAAGCATTTTATTAATGTACAAAAATCCACCTATAGGCAATGTAAATAAAATAGCAGAATCGAGTATAACAACAGTAACTGCTATAGGAGCGCAAGATTTATGTGCCATTTTTTTGAGACAAGTTGTATATAGTGATAATGAATTAGTATATTTTTTGAAATGTTTTGCAGATAGATGGTACATTTTAAGTACCGGCATGCCTGATACCATTTCATTGACTGATGTATTAACAGAAGATATGGTATTAGCGAATTCTGTTGTTAGTTCTGGATACCCTTTCATAATTTTCATTGGGATAAAAATTCCTAGAACAGCTGGTATCAATATGCATATTGCCATTATGGGTTGGATAATGAGCAGTATGATAAATAATATGATTGGTACAACAAAGGATTGTGCTAATTCAATAAGATTATGACCTATAAAATTTTCTAATCTTCCAATATCATCAAATAGAGCGGTTTTAATTTCACCTTGAGAGTTATCATTAAAAAAACCTAAATTCAACTTTGACATATACCTGATTACCTTGATTCTTAATTTATGCATTGTGTTAAATGCTGATAAATGGGTACAAAGGCTGGCAATTGATAATAGCAAAGATTTTAATATGACGGAAACAATACTGATGATTGCCCAATATATGATAAATGAAAAATTAAATCCACTTTGACTATATTCATATATTATTTTGTATATTGCCAGATATGGAACAAATGATAATGCAGAACATATTATCGCAAGTATTAATCCTGCAAAAAGTTTAATGCGTTCGCCTTTTAATAAAGAAAACAAATTATTTAATAAAGATTGTTTTTTATTCATTTTTCGGCTCCTTTCGTAATTGAGAGTTATTATCATAATCTATTGATGTTCTATATTATAGCTTTTTTTATAGTAATTACAATATACTATTATTTAATTAATCTGATTTCAAATAGATTGAAGAGAAACCCTAAAAATCAATGATTGGGAGTTGCTATCATGATAGAAAGATGGTAATATTATGATATAATTAAGGTGTTGTATGACATAAATTTATGATAGAATGATATTATATACTTCCAGGAGGTAAAATTAGATGATAGAGACAATACATGAATACTATTCTGTTTTAACTGAGCAGTATCCATTTACAATGGTGTACGAATATTCCCAAGAGGGAGATCACTTTTATAGAATGGAACCAGAATATGGTGAAGGGAGTTTGAGGCTTTTATCATTTAATGATATGTTTATGGTAATTATTGCAGACTATACACCAAAAGACAATTTTGAAAAAGTATCTGAAATTACTCAAAGTTATGTTGAGATAAGCCAATTTGAGACTAGCTCCAGTTCTTTTAAAGTAGGTAATCAAAAAGTAAAGCCTGTTAAAAAGGGGATATGCTGTTATATCAACAATAGTAAAAAAATATATGTTTATTGCAAAAAGAAAGAACCGGTACGTTTTACAAAAGTCATAGTATCAAAAGAATATTATGATGATTTTCTACAGAAAAGGTATGGAGATAGTTACCAAGGAGCTAAAAATGCAGTAAGATTCTTATCTAGGAGTTCTAATCAACCAGAACTTAATTTTATATTCCAGCAGATAAAAAGCTCCAGAGCAAAAGGTTCTTCTATGAATATATACCTAGAAGGTAAGATACTAGAATTATTAGCCCTCGCTACATATAACTATGAGAAGGCAATTAAAACTGAACCTATTCATGTAAAACTAAGTAATAAGGATGTAAGGTCATTAAAAAAGGTTATAGAGTATATGAATAAAAATCTATCCAAGTATCCTTCCATTGCAGAACTATCCAAGATGGCAAATATGAGTACAACTCGTTTTCAATTAGCTTTTAAAAAAACATATGGTACGACTGTATATGAATACTTGAAATCACTTAGAATGAATCAAGCATTAATTCTCTTACAAGATTCCAATTATAGTATACAAAACATCGCAAAAGAAGTAGGGTATAACAACGCTGGACATTTTGCTGGTATATTCAAAAAAATATATGGTGTTACACCAAAAAAGTATAGAGACATGCAAGATATTTTATAATTGATAATATATTAATGCTATAAAACTGTTTGAAATGGATATAATAACAACATGATTTTATGAAAGGAAGGTGATGCCAACATGTCAGTTAATAAAAGAAACAATAGATTAATAAATGAAAAAAGTCCTTATCTCTTGCAACATGCTTATAATCCTGTAAACTGGTATAGCTGGTGTGATGAGGCTTTTGAAAAGGCTAAAAATGAAGATAAGCCTATATTTCTATCTATTGGATATTCTACTTGCCATTGGTGTCATGTAATGGAAAGAGAATCTTTTGAAGATGAAGAAATAGCTGATATCCTAAATGAAAATTTCATTTCCATAAAAGTGGACAGAGAAGAAAGACCTGATATAGATTCGGTATATATGGATGTCTGTCAAAAACTCACAGGTAGTGGTGGATGGCCATTGAGTATATTTATGACACCAAGGCAACGACCATTTTATGCAGGAACATATTTTCCAAAAGAATCTATGTATCAGAGAGTGGGACTAAAAGATATTCTAAATAATATCATACGATTATGGTCAACCAATAAACAAGAATTAATCAATAAAAGTAACGAAATAGTTGAACATGTAAATCTAACTAATGAAGAAACAGAAGTAAACATAGATCAAACTACAATTGATCTTGCCATTCATGAATTGATGGAGAACTTCGACTTAAGGTATGGAGGATTCAACGAACCTCCAAAATTTCCCACACCACATAACCTATTTTTCCTATTTAAGAGATATATAGCTTATCATGATGAACATGCACTTAATATGTGTACCAAAACACTGGACGGAATGTACAAAGGTGGAATGTATGATCATATTGGAGGAGGATTTTCAAGATATTCAACGGATAGAGAATGGTTGGTTCCACATTTTGAAAAAATGCTGTATGATAATGCATTACTTATAATGGCTTATACCCAGGGGTATATGTATACACAGGAAGAACATTATAAGAATATTGTTGAAGATATTATCAATTACTTAACTAGAGATATGTTAGATGATAACGGTGGTTTTTATTCTGCTGAAGATGCAGATTCTGAAGGAGAAGAAGGAAAATTCTATGTATTTACTAAAGAAGAAATTATTGATGTATTGGGAAGGGATAAAGGTGAGAGATTCTGTCGTATATATAATATAACAGAAGAAGGAAATTTCGAAAACAAAAACATATTGAATCTGATTGATAAGGATTTATCTAGTTTATCAGAGAATGCAGAATTAATAAAAGAGTGTAAACAAAAAATATTTGATTATAGGAACAAAAGAATCAGACCGCATAAAGATGATAAGATATTAACATCTTGGAATGGTCTTATAATAGCCGCTTTAGCAAATGCAGGTAGATACCTGGACAATAATCAATATATTCAATATGCGATAAAAGCTGCAGATTTCATTATAGACAAATTAATGAAACCAGATGGGGGATTATATATAAGATATAGAGATGGACAGTCCATGAATGAAGGTATTCTGAATGATTATGCGTTCATGATATGGGGATTGATACAATTATACGAATCCACTTTCAATATTTCTTATCTAAAAACAGCTATAACACTTAACGAATATATGATTAATAATTTCTGGGACAATAAAAGTGGAGGATTCTATCTAAATAGTATCGAAAGTGAAAAATTGATATTACGTCCAAAAGAAATATATGATGGAGCTATACCATCAGGAAATTCTGTAGCTGCTTACTGCCTTGTTAAATTAAGTAGATTAACGGGGGACTTATCATATGAAGAAAAAGCCAATAAGATTATAAAAGTATTTTCCAATAAGATAAAAAGCTATCCTAGATATTATACATTTCTGTTATTAGTGATTATGGAGAATACAAAAAGTGGTAAAGATATTGTTATCTGTGGAAACAAGGATGACTTAGAAATAAAATTGTTCATTAAGGAAATAAATAAACATTTCAATAGCTATTTTACTATATTGATGAATGATGGTAGTGAAGAGATCATTGAGTTTAATTCCAATATGAAAGATAAAATAAAAATTAATGATAAAAATACTGTTTATATATGTGAAAATAATACTTGTAAAGCACCTATTACTAATTTGGTTGAAGCTAAAAATAAATTATTAGAAGATAACTCAAGTGTATTTGATAGTATATAAATTCATATTATAAAATAACTCGCTGATAAATAAAAAGAATTAGCGAGTTGTTTTTCATTTGAATACCAATATAATACGGATTTACTGAAATAATACCAAACTCGTTATAATATTGTAATTTAAATACCAGACAATAAAAATACTAACTATACTACTGTATTGAAAGTAAGTACATTTTATTGATTATAGTGCATTTAATAACAAAATAATATATATTTCATTAATAAATTATCTATTATTGACAAAAATATGAACTTGATGTTATTATAAGAAAAGTATCACATAGATAAAATATATAAATTATAATTTAATTTTAGTATGTTTTATTAAATAAAATTTGGGTTTTATAAGTATTAATTTTACTTTTGAGTATATTATTGCAAAAAACCCATCTACAATAATAATTAAAAGACATAACACTTTCTTGTAAGTAGAAAATCTTATCTATAATAAGTTGAAATTTTACAAAAACAAGATTTACTGTGGAATGTCTTTTATTTAACTGTAATATTTCTAAATAATTATAATAACGTTTAGTTTTGGGGTGAATTAAAATGTTAAATAATACTATATGGTCAGATGAACCTGCAAAGGAGTGGATTGAAGCTTATCCAATAGGCAATGGATCTATAGGTGCTATGATATATGGTAATCCTGTTAATGAAGTAATTCAACTAAATGAAGAAACTTTATGGTCTGGTAAAGTACTGAATGAAGATAAGGATTTTCATTGGAAAAATAAACTTGATACAGCAAGGAAACTGTTATACCAACAAAAGTATAATAAAGCTGATAAATATATTGAAAAGAATTTATTAGGACATTGGAATCAGACATATCTTCCTTTTTGTGAATTGCATATGAATTATAGAAGAATGGAAAGTGTACAGAACTATAAAAGAACTCTTGATTTGCAGAATGCAACAGTAAATATTTCTTACAATGAAGGTACTAAAACTTTTAAAAGACAATTATTCGCTTCTTACAAAGATAATGTAATAGTATTCAAAATGGATTGTAACCAAAAAAACTCAATTAATTTTGATGTATTCGTATCTAGTGAACTTAATAGTACAAAAAGAGTAGAATCTGATAAAACACTGATTATTAATGGGTTTTCTCCTATACATCAAGATCCTATATATGATATAAGTGATAATCCTATAATCTATGATAATGATAATAATGAATCTATTGAGTTTGAAGGAAAAGTATACATAGAACAGACTGGCGGACAGGTCAGTAAAATAAAATCAAATAGTACGGAAGGCTTACAAGTCATCAATGCTGATAATGTTGTTATATATATCGCAATGGCTACTAATTTTATTAGCTTTAATAAAAATCCGAATACTTTAATAAAAAATCCTTCTAATATTACTGATGGATTAATAAATGAAGTAGTGAATAAGAAGTATGATGATGTTATAAATGAACATATAGCAGATTATAGAAATTTATATGATAGAGTAGAATTTAGATTATATACTGCTACAATGGATGAGTTGACAACAAGAGAGAGAATTAAAAGAATACAAAAGGGATTAGAGGATATTAATTTGCATGTTCTCCTTTTTAATTATGGAAGATATTTGATGATATCCAGTTCAAGAGGAAAGTCCCAACCATCTACTTTACAAGGGATATGGAATGATAACAATATGCCTCCATGGTGTAGTAACTATACATTGAACATCAATACAGAAATGAATTACTGGCCTGTATTATCATGTAATCTTGCTGAATGTCATGAACCATTATTGAATATGATACAAGAATTATCGGTAACAGGAAAGGAGGTTGCAAAAGGTTTTTCTTGTAGAGGATGGACTAGTAATCATAATTCAGATATATGGAGACAATCTGTGCAGGTTAAGGGTTCTGCTAATTATGCATTTTGGCCTATGGGTGGACCTTGGTTGACTTATGATTTATGGGAGCACTATGAATTTACACAAGATAAAAATTTCTTAAAAGATATTGCATTTCCTATTATGAAAGAATCTGCTGAATTTTGTTTGGATTGGCTAATAAAAGATGAAAATGGATATTTAGTTACTTCTCCTTCAACTTCACCAGAAAATCAATTTTATTATAGATTTCATAAGTGTAAAACCAGTATTGCCAGTACAATGGATATTAGTATTATTTGGCAGGTATTTACTAACTTACTGACAGCTGCTTCTAAATTAGGAATTAACGATGATTTCATAGAACATGTAAAAATAGCAAAAGAGAGATTATTTCCATATAAAATCGGTAGATATGGTCAATTACAGGAGTGGAGCAGGGACTTTAGGGAAGTACATATAAGCCATAGACACTTATCTCACTTAATAGGATTATATCCAGGTAAAAGGATAGATTACTTCAAAGATAAAAAAATTATTAGAGCATGTGAAAAATCTATAAAAAGACGTGTTAGAAATGGAAATGGTTGGACAGGATGGAGTATTGCATGGAAAATTAATTTATATGCAAGATTGCACGATGGCGAAAAAGCCTATGATAATATCAATTATCTAATTAAAACATGTACTTACGAAAATCTGTTCGGGAAACATAAATTGTCACCATTACCTTTCAGTAAAAAGGGTGTTTTTCAGATAGATAGTAATTTCGGTTTAACAGCTGGTGTAATGGAAATGTTATTACAAAGTCATTTGGGTTACATAGAACTTTTACCGGCTTTACCAAAGAAATGGTCAATTGGTTCTATTACTGGTCTTAGAGCAAGAGGCGGTTATTCGGTAAATCTATGGTGGTACAATAATGAATTGCTAAAAGCTGAAATTATACCTGATAAGGATAGATGCTGTAAATTGAAGATTAATAAAAATGTTATAGTAACTTGTAGCAATAAAAATGTAATAGTTCATAAGAATGATGATTACTTGACTTGGCAGGGTATTGGGGGACAAAAATACATTATTAGAGTAGTAAAAGATTAAAATTTAATAGAAATTTTATAGGAGGAGATATTTAATGAGTAACAATAATGGATGGAGAAACATATCTGGTGATTTTTATGATTGGACTATAACAAAGGAGCCTGAAAAACCATATATCCATGATTATTCTAAGACATTATGTTTGAAACTATTCTGTTCTATTCCCGATAATAAAGGTAATAGTATAGTAGCCTGCAATTTTCAACAAGCACTCGATATAATTGAAAAGATAGATAACCTTACAAGAGAAATTGACAAAATTGTTTATTTGGTAGGATGGCAGTTTCAAGGTCATGATGATAAATATCCATCATGGTCTCAAGTTAATGAAGATTTAAAAAGAACGGAAGACAAAACTGCTGAGGATAGCCTTAAATGGCTGATGGAAGAAGCATTAAAATATCATACGACAGTAAGTTTACATATTAATATGACAGATGCATATAAAGATAGTCCTTTATGGGATACTTATGTGCAAAAGGACCTGATATCCAAAGAAGAAAATGGTTCATTATTAAAAATCGGTACATGGAATCATAAAGACTCATATCAAGTATGTTACAAAAATGAATGGGAAAGTGGTTATGCCACAAAGCGTATTGATGATTTAATAAATATGTTACCTATCAGAAAAGCAGGAACTATACATATTGATGCATTCTTTGCAAGAGAAAGTAAGGGACATGATATAACAATTAGTGAAGAACAAAGCTATAGAAGGAAAATAATCAGGTATTGGAGAAGTAGAGGAATCGATGTAACTAGTGAATTCATATATAGAGAAAATGAAATAGATGATTTAATAGGATTAGTTCCTATGGTGTGGCATATTAATCAAAATCTTGAAGATTATCTTAAGAGACCAGCAAATCTTTTAACAGGGGGAAGAATTAACAGAGATCTAACAGAATATGATGAAAAATTGGCAATTCTATTTGGCGAGAGTATGCATGGAGAAGGATTATTGATTAATAATGATGATCTAACTAAAATCAAGTCAGGATGGCAGGTCAAATTTTTAGAAGTATTCTGTTTAGATACGTTACCATGGTATTTCTTAAATAATTGTAACAGAATATATGTAGAAGGTGTAAAACCTAATAGAATCGCTTATTATGATAAGAATATATGTGTATACGAACAAGATAGAATAATTACAATAAATGATAAACCAATTAAAGTTAATGGTGATGTATTTATTGAAGTCCTATGGAAAGATACTAAAGAAATAATTGCTTACAGTAAAGAAGGTTATAAAAACAGAAAATGGGATATGCCTGATAGTTTTGAAAATGTTGAAAGTGTTACTATTTGTAGAATAACAGATAATGGATTAGTGAATATAAAAAATAATGTTCAACTCATTGACAATACAATAATATTGTCACTAGAAAAAAATGAAGGAATCATTATAGAACCATATGATGCTGGTAAATCATAAGTAAAGGAAATTACAATAAGTAGATAATATCTTTATTATAGGTAAGTTTCATTAACGCATATGACATTTGAATTATTTCATATGCGTTAAAGTTATAAATAAATCAATATAAAAAAATAGTATGGAGGGTTTTTAATGTGTTTAGCTAAAAATTCCACAGGAGGATTTTATGCTGTAAAAAACAGCAATAGAATCGTTTATAATTTTAATATCGGTTGGTTGTTTCATAAAGGAGATATTGAAAATGCTTATAAGTATGATTACGATGATAGTAATTTCAATATAGTTCATTTGCCTCATGGCATAGAATTAACAAGTGAGAATGCTAGTGGGATGAGAAATCATCAAGGAGTCGTATGGTATAGAAAGCATTTTACACTTGATGTTGAAAATAGAAATAAGAGACATTTTATTTATTTTGATGCAGTAATGGGAAAATGTGAAGTGTATTTGAATGGAACATTAATGACTAAGCATTATGGTGGATACTTACCATTTATAATTGATATCACACATATGGTCAATTACCAGAAAGATAATGTTATAACCATAAAAGCTGATAATAGCGATGATGATTCTTATCCTCCAGGTAAATCACAAGATAATCTAGATTTTACATATTTGGGAGGTATTTATAGAAATGTATATTTGATTGAGACAGACAAAGTCTATGTAACTAATAATATTGAAGATAATAATGGTTCCGGTTCAGGTGTTTTAATAAATACACTAAACATTAACGATAAAGAAGCAATTATTGAGGTAAAAAACCACATTATTAATACTGATTCATATGACCGAAAATTTTCATTAAAAACTATTCTAGAAGATTCTGACTTAAATATTCTTTTAACAAAATCACAAGATGTTACATTAAAAAGTGGACAAGGACAAATATTCACTCAACAAATTACTATTGAAAATCCTCATCTCTGGTACCCAAATGACCCATATTTACATTTTATTGAAACTCAAATTATTGAAAATGATATTATAGTAGATGATTTGAGGACAAGATTTGGAATAAGAACACTAGAAATGTGTAATTTAAAAGGTCTATATATAAATAATAAACCAATAGGATATAAGTTGAGTGGTGTGAACAGGCATCAAGACTATGTATATGTTGGTAATGCTCTACCTGATTCAGGACAAAGAAGAGATGCTATGTTAATACGTGGAGGAGGTTCTAATATCGTAAGAGCTGCACACTATCCACTTTCACCTGCCTTTATGGATGCTTGTGATGAATTAGGATTATTAGTGAGTGTTCCTAATCCCGGGTGGCAATTCTATAATGAAAATAATCCTATATTCGGTCAAAGAGTGAAAGAGGATACCAAAAATATGGTGCGACGAGATAGAAACAGACCTTCTGTACTTTATTATGAAATAGTACTTAATGAAACTCTAAATCATCCTGTTTCAGTAATTAAAGAAATGCATGAAATAGTACATGAAGAATTACCATATACAAGCACTTTAACTGCTGGTGATATGGATTTGGGTAAAAAAGCTGACTTGGATTTTTATTTTACTGGTGGAAAACAAGAAAATGTTAAATGTACATATCAAAGAGAATATGGTGATGGAGGAGAAGTAGACAATTGGATATCACAAAATGCAGCAACTAGAGTAAATACATGTTGGGGTGAACAAGCATTAATTAATCAACTCTTAAAACGTGCTAGACAATTAGATGAACTATATAAAACAAAACCAACACGGATAGGTGGCAGTTTATGGTGCGGCATAGATCATCAAAGAGGTTATCATCCTGATCCGTTTTTAGGAGGGCTATTGGATGTATATAGAATACCCAGATATTCATATTACCTATATAAAAGTCAATACGATGCTGATTTTCATTTGGATGGTATTAAAACTGGACCTATGATTTTTATAGCTCATGAATTAACTCAAATTTCTGGTAGAGATGTATACATTATTACTAATTGTGATTCGGTAAGATTATATTGGGCAGGTAAAGATTATGGAATTGCTGAACCAATAGATGATTTCAAATGGATGCCTCATCCTCCTATTGTATTTAGAGATGTATTTGATTTTAATGTAATAGCAACTAAATATAGAGATATAACTAATAATCTAGAAATGGTTGTAGAAGGCATAGTAGATTCTAAAGTAGTTTGTAGAAGGGTTAAAAAATATCCAGAACGATTAACTGGAGTAAAACTTGAAATAGATGACCAAGGTATAGACCTTATTGCGGATGGAAGTGATTTTGTTCCAGTGAGAGCTGTACTTGTTGATAATAAAGGTATAAAAAAGGTTCTGTCAAGCGAATATGTACATTTTACTATTGAAGGTGAAGGTAATGTAATAGGTAATGAAGTTAATTATGCCAATCCAATGAAAACTCAATTCGGAGTTGCCACAGCATTGATAAGGTCTACGACAAGACCAGGAAGCATTAAGGTAAAAGCATATGTGAATGGTCTATCAAGTGATGAAATAACAATTAATTCTATTAAGCCTTATATGCCATTTATATATGATGATAGATATGTAAATAGGACTGATGAAGATGATAGTACATTACCCACAATAATTAAGAATGAACCTAATGATATTAATGATATGCAAGAACTAAATAATGAAATCAAACGATTGAAATTATTATTGACAAGTAAAGAGCAGGATATTATGGAGTTAATGGGGAAAATATAATTCATTTAATTTGAATATTAAGGAAGCGAGTTGCTATGGGGAAAATTCATTTTAGAAATTCAATTTTCATTAAACTATGTACAGCGTTTTTCTTTGTAATCATTATATTGTTTCTAATAGGTTATAGTGTTTATTTTTGGGGAATTAACAAAGTACGGGATGAGATTATTCAAAATGTATGTGTAACTAATCAGAATTTCTCGTATAACTTAAATAATGAGCTAAAAAGAATCATAACACTACAGTATGAACTAACTAATGATTGGGATCTGACTAAATTAAGTTTTGGCATTGGAGATTATAACGATTATGAAGAATCACTAATAGTATTGAATGTAAGGGATAAAATTTCTGCTATCAAGACAAGTAGTCAATTGATTGATGAAATAAAGGTAATAGTACCAGCGATTGATAAAGCTATAGGAACTAATACTATAGGAGAGATTATGCCAGAATCAATGGAACTTGTAAAGAACTACAAGGACATGGAGAATAAACAAATTATTTATTATAACAATGAGATCCTTCTGATATCTGAACATCCTCAAATCTATTATAAAAGAGAACTTAAACCTAATTTTTTAATATACGCTACTATAAATTCAGCAAATATAAAGAAGTTTTTAAGAAATATGAGCATATATAGTGAAAGTAATGGATTCATATGCAGTGAAAGCAGAAAAATGATAATAGGTAGTAATGGGAATGAAGACACTCAAAATAAGGTAAAAGAACTTATCGATAGAAATAAAGGTAGAAAAATAAAACTGAATACTAATTATGTAAGGGATACATTTACATTGAATGAAAAAATTAATGGTACGAAATATATAATTGTATATTCGGATACTGGTGTAGAAGATATTAGATTAGTTAGGTATATACCTGAAAAAGTAGCTTTTGGAGATCTCAATATATATAGTATTATCATATGGCTTTTTGCTGTAGTGGCTATTATTTTCATAATCTTATTTTCAAAATCATTATATAACACTATACATGAACCATTAAGAAAGCTTGTTAAGGCTTTTGATAAAATTGAGCATATAGAATCAGTTGTTACCATAGAACATCATAGGAAAGATGAATTCAAGTATATCTATGATAGTTTTAACAAAATGAGTTATAAACTACATAATCTGATTGAACAGGTATATAAACAAAAAATTCTAGTCCAGAAATCTGAGTTGAAACAACTGCAAGCACAGATTAATCCTCATTTTCTATATAATAGCTTCATAATGTTAAAAAACAGAATAGAAGCAGAAGATATTGAATTCGCTTCTGAATTCTGTAGTGAACTAGGTTCATTTTTTATGTTTATAACAAGGAATAAGAAAGAAATTGTACCATTAAAGAATGAAGTAGAACACGCAGTCACATATACAAAAATTCAACATGCTCGTTTTTCTAATAGATTAACAGTAAAAATAGATGATTTACCCAAAGAGTATGAGAATATCTTAGTGCCTAAGATTATATTACAACCAATATTGGAGAACGCATTTGAACATACATTGGAGAATATGGAAGATGGCGGTATCTTGGAGATGGCTTATGAAGTTTCAAACAATTATATTGATATCATTATATCTGATAATGGAGAAATCGGAGATCATAAGATCAATCAAATGATATCAAACCTCAGCAGAACTGATGTAGAGGTAACAGGTATGATAAATATTCATAAAAGATTAAGACTCATATATTCTGATAAATTTGGTTTGATTTTGTCACGTAGTAAATACGGTGGCTTAAAAGTAACTATTAGAATTCCTATTGAAAATGGAGGTGATAGGTGATGTATAGATTACTTATAGTGGATGATGAAATTGATGTGGCTGAGTATTTCAGAAGAATATTTGAAGTGAAATCTAAACTTCCTTTAGAAGTTTATACGTCATATAACGCAACAGAGGCACTTGAATGTCTCAATAAGACTAGGATTGATATTGTTCTATCAGATATTAAAATGCCTAAGATGAATGGTTTGCAGATGTATGAAAAAATAAAAGAAAAATGGCCAAAATGTAAAGTAATATTTCTAAGTGGGGTTTTGGAATTTGATTATGTTTATGAGTCTATACAAAATAGGGACGTAAGATACCTAACTAAACTAGAACCTACAGATAAGATAATTTCAACTATAAAAGAAGTTATAGATGAGATAGAACATAATTATAAAGAGATAGTTGAAATGGAGAAAGTCCAAAAGAAGATAAAAGAGGCTTTTCCTTTATTGCAGAATAAGTATATTCAGAACCTTTTGTATGGTATATGTGATTCTCATGATGCCGTTCAAAAAAGGTTAGATGAACTTGAAATCCCTATTAATATTAAGGACTCTCTATTTATGATAGGGGGAATATTTGATAATCTACCAGATGATATCAGTTTATCACAATTAGATAAAAACATTTATTCTTTGAAGTCTATAAGCTCAAAATATTTTGACAGATGCTATAATAGTGTGTTCTATATTTCTGAGCAAAAATATTTTATATGGCTTTTACAGCAAAGGAAGGGAAATGTACCTATCAAAAATCATCAAGTCAAGATAAGTGGGTTATTAGAATATATACAATGTTCCATAAGGAAAAATCTTGATATTACAATTACTTTTGTACATGAAACCTCAGAAATATATATATCAGATATTCCTAAGTGTTACAGTATCATTAAAAGAAGATTGGGTTATAGAGCTAGGAATCTCAATGAGAGTATTTTGACTTTACCAGATTCTTGTAGTAATGAAATAGTTAATGACATGGATAAGGTTAACAAGATAAATAGTTTCAAACAACTTATTAGAATAAATGAACTTGAAGGTTATCTGGAACTAGGACAACAAGAAAGCTTCTTTTCATTATTAAATAGAATGGTAGATAATCTATTATTAGTGGAAAATACAGAAGATAATAATGCTTTAGAAATCTATTATAGAATTTCTTGCGTATTACTGAAATACATAAATGAATGGAATATGATAGGGCAATTAGCTGAAATTATAGATATTCATAAGTTAACCCATGTAGATGATCATAGATCATGGCAAGAAGCGATTGAATACTTGAAAAATATATCGCAGATAATATTTGATATCCATTTCAAAAATGAATATATATGGTCAGATAATACCATAGCTATTGTTCAAAAATATATATTAGAGAATTTAGATAATGATTTATCATTAATTGTTCTTGCGGAATTAGTTAATCTTAATCCCTCATATCTATCAAGATTATTTAAAAGTCATACCAAGATTAATCTTTATGATTATATATTGGATATGCGTATGTTAAAAGCCAAAGACATGTTATTGAAATCAGGTGAGAAAATACAGGATATTGCCATAGCGGTCGGTTATGAATCTGCACCTTCCTTTACTAGAGCTTTTAGAAAATATACTGGTAAAACCCCTACAGATTATAGAGGATAAGTGTTATTTTACTACCAGAAAACATTTAGGTAAAAAAACGGTAACTAATGTAAACATATGCTCGTTGTGTATCTAATAGGTAACTTGTTATAATTTTATTGTAAAGAAATAAAATTCATAAAACTAGGAGGGTTTTAAAATGGGTAGAAGGTTTTTTACTAAAGTATTATCTTTATGTCTTGTTACTTGTTTAATGGTTACTTTATTTGCTGGTTGTAAGAAAGAAGCCGAAGAAAAGACAACAGCAAAAGATAACACAAGCAAAGAAAAAGTATCAGAAGAAGAGTATGATCCACTAGGTAAGTATGAGGAGCCAGTTACAGTTACTGTGGCATTAAGAACTGCTGGAACTAATCAAGTTCCTTTTAAAGGTTCAATGTGGGATAAGAAATTCCAAGAGTATGGTATTAATGTTGAAGTAGCTTGGTCAGCTGATGCAAGTCAATATGATAATAGATTGAATACTTGTATTGCTTCAGGAGATATTCCTGACCTATTAGGAAGTATTTCAGCTCAACCTATGTCAACACTCGTTAGAGGGGATATGATATATGATGTTGGTGAGTTATTCCAGTATCTATCACCAACAAATGAAAAATGGTTACTTACTGGAGCAGGAGCAGATGCCATTGATAGTGTAACAATTGATGACAAGGTATGTATAATTCCTGGGAACGTAACAGAACTTATCAACAACTGTTTTCCTCTTTTCATAAGGAAAGATTGGCTTGATAATCTAGGTTTACCTATTCCCAAAACTATTGAAGATTTTAAAAATGTAGCTTTAGCATTCACTAAAGACGATCCTAATAAAAATGACAAAGACGATACATATGGTTTAACAATTATGGGGCAAAGTAATATGATTGTTGACTGGGGAGGATTATACGGTTTCTTTGGCGGTTATGGTGTTCAGCCTTGTGCTTGGTATGATGGTATGTTGTTCTATTCAAAAGATAGTAATGGAAATGCAGTATGGGATGGAACTAGACCAGAAGTAAAAGAGGGATTACAACTTCTACAAGATCTATATGCAGAAGATGCAATTGCTAAAGATTTCCCAACTATGGACGGAGTTAAAGTTATGGAAGACCTGAATGGTGGTAAAGCAGGTATGGTATTTGGTGTTAGAGGACTTCCTATGTGGGCAATAAACAAAACTATACTTAATGATCCTGAGGCAGAATGGTATGCTATGAATATGCCAACTAAAGATGGTTCAGAAGCTCCTATTTTTGCTTTCCAACCAGTAAATACAGGATTTGCTATATCCAAGAATTGTGATCATCCTGAAGCTATTATTAAGATGCTAAATATTGTTACTGCTATGACAGATGCTGAGAGTCCTTTATTCGATCCAGATTACAGAGACACTCAAAAAGCAGGAAATTGGGTTATCCATATTGAAGACCCAGCATATGAAAGAACTTCTAACGAAACATTGTTTGAAGCATTAAAGAAAGAAGATAAAACAAATATAGATAAATATATGGAAGACAATTATGACAAGATTATGGAATATATGGATACAAAAGATCCAGAGTTATGGAGATGGTGGAATTCATACTATCCAGAAGAAGGCCATGCGTGGTATTTGACATTTGGTCTTAATAAACCTGATATGATCAAGAAAAACGTATGGTGGGCATTACCAACGGATTCGATGCTATCTTATTTACCTATCTACAAGAAGATGGCAGAAGAGACAATGACTAAGATAATAACTGGTAACGCTGATGTATCTGAATGGGATAAGATGGTTGAGGAATGGAATAAGTTAGGCGGAGATAAGATAACAAAAGAAGTTCAAGATAGCCTAAAATAACAAACCAATATTTAATGATATGCAGAGAGAGCATAAGATCTCTGCATATTTATTATAAGGTAAATTGAAAATAGGAGGTAGTACATTGACTGAACAAAGGTTGAAAACAAAAAAATCCTCTCTTCAATCAAGCAAATCTCATAGTAAATTCAAAAGACAATTACCGTTACATATAATGATGCTTATTCCAGTAATTCTAGTAGTTATTTATTGCTATGGTCCTATGTTAGGAATATTAATAGCATTTCAAGATTATGTACCATCTACTAAAGGTTTTTTTTACTCACTTATTAATGGCAAATGGATTGGATTTGATATGTTTAGGTACATATTCAAAATGCCTGATTTCGTATCGATTTTATGGAATACATTCTTTATTGCCACAATGAAAATTATTGCTAAGATAATATTTCCATTAATATTTGCACTTCTACTTAATGAAGTCAGAAAAAGTTGGTTCAAGAAATCAGTTCAAACAATAACTTTTTTGCCTTATTTTTTATCATGGGTCATATTGGGAGGGATATTACTTGAAATCTTCTCGCCACGTACAGGGATTATCAATACAATAATAGGTTATTTCGGTTTTGAACCCAAGTATTTTTTCGGAGATCCAAAGATTTTTCCATATATGCTTGTTCTGACGGATTTATGGAAAGATATCGGATTCAATACGATAATAATTCTTGCAGCGTTAACATCCATTGATCCAACATTATATGAAGCAGCAGCCATAGATGGAGCTGGTAGATTAAAGCAAACATTACATATTACACTTCCAGGGATTTCTAGTATTATTGTACTTATAGCCATCCTCGGATTAGGAAATATTATGAATGCTGGTTTTGATCAGATATTTGTTCTATATGGACCTTCTGTTTATTCAACAGGTGATATCATTGATACTTACACATACAGAATGGGTATAAATAATGGTCAATTTTCACTTGCTACCGCAGTCGGGTTATTTAAATCAGTGGTATCATTCGTAATGTTAACTGTTTCTTATTGGATTGCTAACAAATACAGTGATTATAGGATATTCTAGAAAGGGGGTAATTATTAATGAAAGAAAAAAGCAATAATGATGTATTGATGGGAAATTCCGTTTCTCGTAAAGTTTTTGTAACAATTAACACAATATTTTTGATATTAGTAACTTTTATAACAATACTTCCAATAATACATATAATATCACTGTCTTTCAGTTCTACACAGGCGGCAGAAGGTGGTCTAGTAGGTTTACTTCCAGTGCAGTTTTCATTGAAAGCATATACTTCAATATTGGGTAAAACCAGTTTTTATAGATCTCTTGTAGTTTCTATAAAACGTGTAATTATAGGTGTTCCTTTTAGTTTGTTGTGTACTATATTGGTAGCTTATCCTCTTTCTAAAGATAAAAAAAGTTTTCCTGCCAGAAAAATTTATGTTTGGTTTTTTATTATAACGATGCTTTTTAATGGTGGAATAATACCTACATATATAATTGTTAAGTCAACGGGCATAATGAATAAACTTTGGGCATTAATACTTCCAAGTGCGGTATCTGTTTTTAATATATTAATTTTAATGAATTTTTTTAGGGAATTACCAAAAGAGCTAGAGGAAGCAGCTCTAATTGATGGGGCAGGGCATATTTCTATACTTACAAGAATCTTTTTACCTCTTGCAAAACCAGCATTAGCAACACTGGTACTATTTATATTCGTTTTCCATTGGAACTCGTGGTTCGATGGTTTGATGTATATAAATAAGATAGAGAGAATACCACTTCAGACTTATCTACAACAAATATTAACTATGCCAGATACGAGATTCATGACTGCTGATCAACTACAAGAACTAGGTAATGCCAGTAGAAGGACTAGTAATGCAGCTCAGATAATCATCTCGACTATACCGATATTGATTATTTATCCTTTCTTACAGAAATATTATACTAAAGGACTTGTTTTGGGTAGTGTAAAATCATAGTATTAAGTGAATAAGTTATATACTAAAATTAATAAGGGCTTTATGAGCCCTTTTTTTATCTTATATCATAATCCTATTTTTCAAGCATATGAAATAGGAATATTATTAATTATTGTAAATCTGAGATAAAGTCAATTCAAGTCCATCGAACTTATTGGATTTATAAATATCACTTTTATTCAAAGTGATACATTTCTCAACTTGCTTGTTTTTGAAATTCCATTGAATAACATTCTGATTTTTAGTATCAAATATAACATATTCATCTATACCAGAAGTTAGATATAGATTAAGTTTTTTGACTAGATCGTTATTTCTTGTAGCCGGTGATGTAACTTCTATAACTAATGAAGGTATTCCATAGTACCTATCACCAATAATATTTTCATGGTCACACATTACAAATATATCAGGTTGTACGATATCTTTGGTATGTGAGTTGTTGAAATATATATCATAAGGGCTTACATATGGCTTGCACTTTTTATCTTTAAAGTAGTTATGGAATTCTCCAATTATAAATGTAACAATCTCTTGGTGAAAATGACTTGGAGGAAATAATTGATACACAACACCATTAAGATATTCAAACCTTCCATCAGTATTTTTGTATACTTCCATAAATTCATCGTAAGATATTTCCGAGTTATCATATGTATAGTCGCCATTTTCATCTCTAATCAAATCTCTATCTCTGTATTTAGAATATTTTATGAGTTTTGCTACAGGTTTCTTATTTCTAGTTATGATTATGTCTTCATGTTGTACTAGTTCAAGATATTTTCCGAAATTGGTTTTAATGTCTGTGGAATTAACTGTCATAATAATCACTCCTAACCATATATTTTATTTATATTAATTATATAACATATACATGAATTAATCAATATATACTTAATGATTAATTGATAATATTTTGATGATAATTATACAATAACCTGATTATGCTTTTAGAAACTTACAATTTATAGTTCTTTATTATAATTAAAGGTAAGAAAGTTGCGTAATATATATTAAATATAAAATAAAAATGCTATACTTAAGTAGTGTGAATTTATAATAGGAGAATGATATATTATGAAAAAACCAGTGGATCTATTAAAGATGGAATTAGATTCAATACCTAAATATCTATTATTAAGAGATGTAATAAAAGTAGATAATGATGACATAGAGCTAAAGGCTATAAAAGAATCAGTAATGAAAAATAAATGGGTAGATACTATTATTAAGCAACAACTAGTAGACGGTTCTTGGGGAACATTTCATAGTATGAGCCAAAATGGTAAAAGCACTATGACAACAGAGCAAGCATTAAGAAGGTTAATAATATTAGGTCTAGATCATACTGATGAACCAATGAAACGAATAGTAGAATATATGGAAAAACATTTACTTGGAGAAATTGAGTTGAAAGATAGAGTAGAGAAAAAACATAATTGGACATTGTTTACACACCTGATTGCTGCTACATGGGTTAGAATTATTGATCCTAACAATCTACTTGCTTTAGAGATTGCTAATGATTGGGCTAATATTATTATAAGTGCTTTTTCTTCAGACATATATAATCCATCTGCTTATAAAGAAGCTTATTATGATATACATAAGGTTTCTGAAGGTAAACATATGTTGGGATTCACAAATTTTTATGTGGTTGCCATTCTATCAGACTTATTACCGAAACAAGTAGAGATGAAATTTATTGATTATATAATGAATAATAAAAGTGGTATATATTATATTTATGATGGATCTCTTAATATCCTCCCTGATAAATTTGATTCTCTACAAGCAAGTAGATATATTAATGCATATAGCTTATTATGTAGATATGCATTTTCTAGAGATAAATTAAAAACATTCAAGAGATGGTTATTGAGCAATATACAAGAAGACGGTTTTTGGGATATGGGACAAGCTTCCAAAGATAACATACAGTTTCCATTATCCAATTCTTGGCGTAAATTAATAAATAGAAAGATTGATTGTACTATAAGAATAATGAGATTGCTATGTATATTATAAAATCAAGCAAGTAATTTGTTTTCTTTATTTGTTTATTCTTCAGCGTGTAAATTATCTGTTGTAGTTAAATATGTACCTAATATCATGATTGGTAATGCAATAATGAAATTGATTTTAGGTGGTTGTCTAAAAATAATGAAAGAAAGTACTACCCCAATAAAAGGTGCTACAGCATAATATGCGCTAGTTTTAGCTGCTCCAAGACTTCTTTGCGCATGTACATAAAAGAAAATACTTAACCCATATGCAAAAAAACCTAAAACCAATGCTGCTGCTATATATTTAATATCAGTAACCTTCTCTTTAATTACTAATGCAATAATTAGTGAACCTAATCCAGATCCAAATCCTTTTATTATAACTATTTGGAGAGGATCTTTTTGTGAAAGTTTTCTTGTGCAGTTATTTTCGAATCCCCAGCAAATACATGCTAACAACACTAATATGGAACCAAGCGAAAAAGAAAAACTGTTCATATCTTCTATGGATAATAATATACTTGAGATAGATATAAGTACTATAGAGAGCCATAATCTCTTGGTTATTGTTTCTTTAAAAATTAATAGTGCAATCAAAGAAGTTGCTACTATTTCGAAATTGTTGAGTAAAGAAACGTTTTCGGGAGTTGCTGTATTTAATCCTATCATCAGTAAAACAGGTGCTATTATATCCAATACGACCATAGAAACAATGTAAGGTAATTCATCTTTAGTCAAGCTAAGTTCATTCGTTCTAGCATTTGAAGTACGTGAAAATGCACCAAATATAGTCATTCCGATACCTGCTCCTAGATATAGTAATGCAGCCATCATTGTAGGAGGTATCTTATTTAATAGTATCTTAGAAAAAGGCGAACTGAATGAATACAGAGTTGCAGCCAATATCGCCCATAATATTGCAATCTTATAATTTCGTTGCAATTTTATCACCTCTATTTCATGAATTTATCAATAGCTGTTGATAAATCATCTAGTACTTTCGTGTCACCTGTCTGTACAGCATCCACTACACAGTGATTTATATGATCTTGTAATATGATTTTACCAACATTATTAACTGCTGATTTTACTGCTGCTATCTGTATTAATACTTCACTGCAATCTCTTCCATCTTCGACCATCTTTTTTACAGATTGTAAATGCCCTATAGCTCTTGAAAGCCTGTTCATAACAGCTTTTGTATTAGTATGTGTATTATTCATTTTCTTACCTCCTTTACATCATTATAACCCCCTATGGGGGATATTGAAAGTATAACATATTTACAATTTAATAGCAATTAGAATATCATATATAATTATTTTACCTATTGATATTGGTTAAATACAAAAATAAAGATATGTTATATTCATAAAAGATATTTATATTATTTGAATTATATTAACGATAATTCTTTATACCTGTTGAAATAATATTGATAATCAAATATAATATAATTGATTTAACTTTATAATCTTTAAGAAGGTGGATATTATGAGTCAATATAAAGGGAAGATGAATATTAAAATAATATTGATATTATTATGTTTATGTGTATCAGCTAAACATATAATTTCATTACCTTATTTTGAATCAATGGATTATATAAAGTTTATAATTGGTTTAAGTTATAGTGCTTTATTTTATACTTTATTATTGTTCTTGATTAACTTAATTATAGTAAGTATACGTAGATTTAAAAGTTATGTAAATAAAAGTTGAATATGACTTTACAATTATAATATTACAAGAGGGGAACTAAAGATAATGGAAAAAGACATACGACTATATTACAAGTATTCCGACTATCTAAAAAACAAATATGGAGAAAAAGTATATAAATTACCTATAAATCTTGATTTGACTTGCCCCAATAGGGATGGATGTGTCGGTACTAATGGATGTATATTCTGTAGCGAAATAGGAACAGGGTTTGAGAGCCTTTCTAATACATTAAATGTTAAAGACCAAATCAAAAAAAATATGGCTTATATCGAGAAGAAATATAATGCAAATAAATTTATAGCTTATTTTCAAAATTTCACTAATACATATTTACCAGTAGATGATTTTGAAAAAGCAGTTATCGATAGTATAGATGACAACATAGTGGAAGTAGCTATATCCACTAGACCAGATTGTATTAACAATAAATATCTAGAGGTACTAGATAATATCAAAAGCAAATATAGAGTCAATATAACTATAGAATTAGGTTTACAGAGTGTTAATTATTCAACTCTTGATAAAATAAACAGAGGTCATTCATTAGCAGAATTTATAGATGCAGTTCTAAGAATTAAGAAGTATGATTTTGACATATGTACTCATATGATTCTTAATCTTCCTTATGACACTATTCGAGATGTTATTGAAGGTGCTAAAATATTATCAGTACTGGGAATCAATCAAGTAAAACTTCATTCTTTATATATTGCAAGAAATACTAGACTTGCTGAATTATATGCAAATAATAGAATTGATGTTTTCACAAAAGAGGATTATGTAAATAAAGTTGTAAAATTCCTTGAATATACAGATTCTAATATAGCAGTTCAACGTCTAGTTAGTAGAGCACCTAAGGAAGAAACTATATTTTGTAATTGGAATACAAGTTGGTGGAAAATAAAGGATGATATAGAAAACAAAATGATTCAGGATGAGACGTATCAGGGCAGATTATGCACATATAAAAACGGTTCAGCTTTGACTAAAAAATTTAATTTATAAGTAGATTTGATTATATGAATAGGACTTGCATTATAGTAAAAAATTGGTGTATTATTAAGTAATAGCTTAATTATTTATTAACAGATATATAATTAAAGTTTTTGTATAAGAGGTGTTAAATTGGATCAGAGAAAAAGAAGGAAAACCATACAAAATAATAGAACAAACAATAGGCAGCCTAATAGAACCAGCAATAGGCAATCTACTAGAACAAACAAGAGGCAACCTACTAGAACAAGTAAGAGACAACCCAAGAGAAAAACACCTAAAAATAAAGGGCTTGGGATTGGAACGTTTGTTTATTTTATAATATTCTTTTATTTAGCATATAATATCATTTCTTTTTTAGTTAGTAATGATGTAAATTATATATCGGCCGAAAAAGGTAGTATATATAGTATATCTAAAATTTTTGACGGTATCATATTAAGAGATGAAACAGTAATAAAAAGCAGTTCTAAGGGTATACCAAGTTTTTATGTACCAGAAGGTGATAAGATTGATACAGACAGTATAGTATGTATGGTGGATTCTAATGGAGATTTTACAAGTGCAATAAAAGAAAACCTTAATTATATCAATGATAAAATAGCTTATGCTAATAATTGCAATTCACATGATTCAATTAAGACGGATCTATACACCTATACTATGAACTATAATGAAAATTCATTTAATAGTATTTATGATTTCAAAAATAGTTTGAACGAAACGTTATCTACTATTAATCAATCTCAATATGTGAATAATCAAATGGATTTAGATACTCTAAGAAATAAACAATTGTTAGAGTCACAGATTAATAATAATATTAGTCTAGTCAAATCAATTAAAAGTGGTGTAATCTCATATAAAATAGATGGTTATGAAGATTTTAAAATTGATACAATTGATTTAAAAGCACTATTTGATTATAAAGCTCCAGAAGAGATATATACATATAAACAGGAAAATGTTGAAGAAGGTTCACCTTTATTTAAAATAGTCAATAACGATAAGTGGTATATTGCATGTGAAATGGATGATAACCTAACTGAATTTATTCAGGATAAAGATTCTATTGCGATTAATATCATTGATAAAGATATAGATGTAGTAACTAAAATATACGACATTATGGAAAAAGGCAATAAAGAGTATGTTATACTTGAAATAGATAGATACTTTAATCTTTTGAGTCAAAGAAATATAAGTTTTCAAGTTGTATATAAACAATACGAAGGAATCAAGATTCCCACCACTGCAATAACAGAAAAAGAATTTCTCAAAATTCCCAAATCATGTATTGCCAAAAAAGGGAATAATCAAGGTATACTTAAAAAAGTCTACGGTGAAGATTATGTTGGAGGAGAAACTGTAGAATTTATCAAGATCGGGTTAAACTATACTGAAGGAGATAATTATTATATTCCAGTAAGCGAAGAGGGTGTACAGCTTAATGATATTATAGTTAATTCTTCAAATGAAGATTATAGAATAACTGAAACTAAAGATTTAAAAGGAGTATATGTCATTAACAAAGGATATACATCTTTCAAATTGATTGATGAGTTATATGCTGAAGATAGATATATAATAGTTGATTCTACTACTCCATATGGTATTAGAATATACGATAGGGTTATAGCAGATTCTACTACTATTAAAGAAGATGTAATAGTATTCTAATAATTTAGAGGATAACTAATTTATTAAGTATTAAATTAGGCGATGATATATTAACTATTTTACAGAAAGGATGAAATACACATGGAACATATAAGTGATAATATTCAAGAAGTACTAGATAATATTAAACAGGCTGCTGAAAAAGTAGGAAGAAATAAAGATGATATAACGTTAATAGCTGTATCTAAGACTAAACCCGTAGAATATATAGAAGAAGCTATGAGAAGTAATATACTAGATATGGGTGAAAATAAAGTACAAGAAATCAGACATAAATATGAAGTACTGGGTGACAAAGTTAAATGGCATATGATTGGTCATTTACAGACTAATAAAGTTAAGTATATAGTTGATAAAGTATGTCTTATTCATTCTGTAGATTCATTAAAACTTGCTGAAAAAATTAATTCAGAAGCAATTAAAGCTGATAAAATAATGGATATACTCATTCAACTTAATGTTGCTAACGAAGATACGAAATTCGGATTAATGACAGATGAATTAACTAATTTCATTACTGCAGTAAGTAAATTATCTAACCTAAGAATTAAGGGTCTCATGACAATAGCGCCCTATGTAACTGATAGCGAAGATAACAGACATATTTTTAGAGAAATTAAGCAATTAGCTGTTGACATAAAAAGGAAAAACATCGATAATGTTAATATGGACATCTTGTCAATGGGGATGACAAATGATTATATGGTTGCCATTGAGGAAGGTTCAACCATGGTTAGAGTTGGGACAGGCATATTCGGCAAAAGAGATTATAATAAGAGGTGATATAGAATGGCGAAGTTTATTGATAAGATGATGGATATGATGAAATTAAACGATTATGACGATTATGATGAGGATTATGAATACGAAGAAGAAAATGAAGAAGAAACCGAATCATCTAATGTTTCTGATTTTAAACATATCAAGAACAATTCAAAAAAGAAGAATAATGCGACAAACATAGTTAACTTTCAGGCGAACGTTCAAATGGAAGTTATAGTTATTCAACCTGAAGCTTATGATGAGGCTCAAGATATATGTGATCACATTAAATCAAAAAAACCTGTGATAATTAATTTAGATAAGATGGATAGAGATATTGCACAGAGGATAATGGATTTTATCAGTGGTTCATGTTATACATTAAACGGTAACTTACAACGAGTTACAAATAATATATTTATTATAGCACCTGAAAATGTTGATATAGCGGGTGATTTTAGAGAAGAACTAAAGTCTAACGGGATTATTTTACCTTGGAAAAGCGAATAGAAAAGTGGCTTATTATAGACTTATAAGGAGTGAAATTTATGGAAATTGTATTAAGTGTCTTATATTTATTTCTATTTGTTTTAGAAATATTACTAATAATTAGAGTACTATTATCTTGGATACCAAATTCGTATGATAATCCCGTTGCACAATTTATAATTATGGTTACAGAACCCTTGCTTTCTCCAATAAGAAAACTTATAGAAAAATCAATTTTCGGTGGTAAAGGAAATGTTCTGGATTTTTCTCCATTGATTGCATTTTTAGTAATTAGGATATTACAAAATATGATAGGCAAATTTTAAATAGGATAATGGATATGGGAAATAACATTAATAATGATGATGCTATAGTTCTTAACAAGATCATTGATAAAGAAAAGATTGCATCAATAAGACAAATTGAAATGTATACAGATTTTTTGAACATTCATGAGCAAAGTATATATAAATCAAATAAAAAATACTTAGCAGGGATTAATCATATTTTTTATGGAGGATATGATTATAGTGAAAGAAAGATATTGGCTTTTTATCCAGACTATATTGATAGTAATAATATCAAATATCCTATAGTCATACTCGAAATTCGTCCTAGGAATATGAAATTTTCTAATAATTTGACACATCGTGATTTCTTAGGCGCAATACTGAATCTGGGTATTACAAGAGCTAAAGTAGGGGATATAATTGTTAAAGATAATTTTGCGATTGCATTTGTTAGTCAGGTGGTTTCTGATTATATAATAACTAGTTTAGAAAAGGTAAAGCAGACGGTAGTTGATGTACAGATATTACATACTTTACCAGATGAAATTTTGACTCCAAGTTTTCAACATATAAAAGGAACTGTATCTTCTATTAGATTAGATTCATTGATATCATTAGCTTTTCCATTATCAAGAGGAAAAGCTGTTACACAAATCAGGAATAAAAATGTTTATGTAAATAGTAAAATGATTTTATCACCTTCATATAATTTGATTGAAGGTGATATAGTTTCTGTTAGAGGTATTGGTAAGTTCTTATTTTACCAAATCGGTAATAGAACCAAAAAAGATAGGATTTACATTGAACTAAAAAGATATACTTAGGAGGAATAATATGTTAACACCTTTAGACATTGAGGCAAAGAATTTTAAGAAAACATTATTTGGTTTTTCTCAAGTTGAAGTAAGGAATACAATAAATGAAATCTTATCAGATTATGAAAAAATATATAAAGAAAATATCGAATTAAAGGATAAAGTTAACTTATTAAATGAAGGAATCAAATACTATAAGACTATTGAAGAGACACTTCAAAGTACTTTGCTATTAGCAGAAAAAACTGCTGAAGAAACTAAGTCAAATGCTCATAAAAGAGCAGAAATCATCGAAAAAGAAGCAGAAGTAAAAGCTCAGACAATAGTTGAAGATGCTAGAAATGAAGTATATAGAATCAGTCAGAAAAAAGAAGAACTCGTACAGCAATATGATGCTTCGAAAATTCAGATTAGACAATTTCTAAAAGCTCAGCTTGAATTAACAAATAGCAATACATTAGAAAATAAACCTATAGATATAGATGAGATAATGAAACAACAAACTATCGAAGAAGCTGCCGCCACTAATATAGATGATATATCGGTGAAACAAATAGATAATGAATAGGAAAAAATATAATTATTACTATAGTAAAAATAATTTCCTTATGCTAGAATAAAGTTCTGAGAGGTTACCCTCTGGAACTTTTGTTTTTTAATCTTGTTTTAAAAATAATAATATTAAGCTTAATATTAAATAAAGGAATGACATAAATATGAAACTAATTAAAGTAAATACTACTAGTAATGATTATAATATCGTTATCAGTAGCAATTTTGAATCATTGCAACAAAATTTGATTGATGTAGGCGTAGAAAATAAAAAAGTATGTGTTATTACAGATGACAATGTCAGTAAATATTATTTAGATAATGTAATTAATATATTATCTGATATTACAAGCAAATTATCTTATAAGGTAATTCCTCATGGTGAAATAAATAAAAATCTTGGTACTATTAATACAATATATCAAAAAATGATTGAAGAAAAAATGGACAGAGATTCTTATCTGATAGCACTTGGCGGCGGAGTCACAGGTGATATGGTTGGATTTGCTTCAGCTACTTTTATGAGAGGTAATAATTTCATTCAAATACCAACTACATTACTTTCTCAAGTAGATAGTAGTATCGGGGGTAAAACAGGTGTGGATTTTGAAGGTTACAAAAATATTATTGGTTCATTCCATCAACCTGAATTAGTATATATTAATACCAGTACTTTATCTACATTACCTAAGAAAGAAGTAAGTGCTGGTATGGGAGAAATTATAAAACATGGATTAATAGCAGATAAAGATTATTTTGATTTTATTAAAACTAACAGTACATTGATTAATCAGCTTGATAGTGATGTATTGGAGGATTTGATTTACAGATCATGTGTTATAAAAAGTGATATCGTATCACAAGATGAAAAAGAAAAAGGAATAAGAGCGACTCTTAACTTCGGTCATACAATTGGGCATGCAGTCGAAAGATTATTCGATTTCAAATTACTTCATGGTGAATGTGTAGCTATTGGTATGGTATCTGCTGCGTACTTATCATTTTTGCTAAACCAGATAGATAACAAACAACTAGAGGATATTAAAAAATGTATTAGAAGTTTTGATTTGCCAACAGAAATCAATACATTAGAGCCAGAAACAATATATAATGAATTATTTCATGACAAAAAAACTAAAAATGATATCCTTAATATAATATTATTAAAAGGCATAGGAACATGTGAGATCAGAAATGATATAGAAAAAGAAAGAATAATAGAAGCAATTAAATATATTTTATAAGGAGACATGCAATGATTTTAATGTTAATAAGTGTAATACTCTTAGTAGGTCTAGATCAGTATACCAAATATTTAACTGTAATGAATATTGAACCAACAGAATATATTCCAATTATTGGAGATGTATTTGGATTAACTTATGTCAAAAATGAAGGTAGTGCATTTGGGATGCTTCAAGGACAGCAATGGTTGTTCATAATTTTTACAGTAGTAATTTTAATTGGAATGATATATATTTTCAATAAAATGCCTAAGGATAAAAAATATTATCCATTAAAATTCACTTTAATCTTATTTATAGCTGGAGCTATTGGTAACTTTGCTGATCGAGTTAGGTTGAAATATGTTGTAGATATGTTATATTTCAAATTAATCGATTTCCCTGTATTTAATATGGCTGATTGTTATGTAGTTGTTGGAGCTATATTATTGATAGCATTAATGATCTTCAAGTACAAAGATGAAGATTTCGCATTTTTGAAAAGGAGTAAAAAATAATGGATTCGTATTTATTCAATATTGAAAACAATGATGTAGGTCTTAGGATAGACAAATATATATCAAATAAACTACCGGATTATTCTAGGTCGTTTATACAAAAATTAATTAAAGAAAATCAGCTTAGTGTAAATGATAAATCAATAAAATCCAATTATAAATTAAGACGAAATGATATAATAAAAATAATTATAGAAGAGGCAGAAGAATTAATCATTCAACCTGAAAATATTCCTCTGGACATTCTTTATGAAGATGAAGATGTAATTCTAATCAATAAACCACAAGGAATGGTAGTTCATCCCGCACCTGGTCATTATTCAGGAACATTAGTCAATGCACTGATGTATCATTGTAAAGACAATTTATCTAATATCAACGGTGATATGAGACCGGGTATAGTTCACCGGATAGATAAAGATACATCTGGTGTCCTGATTGCATGTAAAAATAATGTATCCCATGAAAATATAGTTGAACAATTGAAAGAACATTCTATCACAAGAAAATATAATGCGATAGTCTATAACAATATCAAAAATGACGAAGGTGTTATAGACAAACCAATAGGACGACATCCAGTTAATAGAAAACGAATGGCTATAAATCCTGTCAATGGAAAAGAAGCAGTTACTCATTATAAAGTTCTTGAAAGAATTAATCAATATACTTATGTGGAATTGAAGTTGGAGACCGGAAGGACTCATCAAATAAGAGTTCATATGACAAGTATCAATCATCCTTTGCTAGGGGATCCTGTTTATGGACCTAGAAATGATAGGTTTAAATTAAAGGGACAGGTATTACATGCAAGGGTATTAGGTTTTGTTCATCCCAAAACTAAAGAATATATGGAATTTGAAGCTCCTTTGCCAAATTATTTTACTGGAATATTAAGCAAATTAAGAAATATGTAACAATAATAATATAACAGTAAATGAAAGGAAAATTAAATATATGGAAATATTAAGCGACACAAAATATGAAAATTGTGATTTTACAGATAGCAATATAGAATTTCAAGACATTAAAAAATCTTCTTTCAATAATTGCAATTTCAGAAATACTAAAATGGAAGAATCCATTATAAAAAGCTGTGAATTTATAAAATGTAATTTTAAGGCATCAAGATTAAACGCATGTAACATCAAAGATTCAGCTTTTTTAAATTGTAAATTTGAATTTGCTGATTTGTTTGGTGCAGAATTTACTGATTGTAAAATGGTCGGTTCGACTTTTGATGAAGCTAATATGTTAGGAGTAGTTATCGTTAGAGGTGATTTTTCATATACCAATTTGAAATTTCAAGATTTCAAAGGTATCGATTTTAGTGAAGTAAATTTAACTAGAACCGATTTTACAGGATGCAATCTAGAAAAAACTAATTTCAATAAAGCTATATTAAGTTATACTATTTTACATAAAGCCAAACTAAAAGGATGTGATTTTAGAGAAGCTCTAATAGAAGGTATTAATTTATCTGAACTTGACTTACATAATGTTAAATTAGATATAGCTCAATGTATGCTATTAGCAACTTCATTTGGAGCTATAGTCGAATAAAAAATTATAGTATTTGTTAAAATATTTTATTAAGGTATTATCGTAGAGTATATTCCAATATGATGATTTTACTATCCTGTATGTCAATAATAAAATTTATAGTACTGAAATAGTATAATAAGTGCAAAATATACGAACTCACACTAGTTAAATATACGAACTAGTATAATCATTAGCATATTTATTAATTAAGAACTGCTCTTAACCCTAGTAAATATGCTGTTTTAAGCGATATGTTAATAGTTCTTATATTTATTACTATATGAACAGTGCAAAAAAGCTGTCGTAATTTGAAATTGATATTATTCTACCTATTACACCTATACGAGTTTACCATAATATTATTATGTAAACTATGTATATAATTTCTATAAGAAAGGGAAAATAATTATGGATTTAGAACCCAATATAATAGATATGACTATTATAATAGACAAGTATATTAACCATCTAAAAATAAATAGATTATCTAATGCTACAATTAAAAATTACAAAGTGACCCTTTATCAATTTATTAATTTCGTATTAGAAAATAGAGGAACTCAATATGTTGAAGAAGATAATATTAAAACAATAGTTGATAATTTTCTAGAAGAGCTTGATAATGACAAATATAATTACAAAACAAGAAGTATTAATGCAAAACGAAATACACTAACTGGCTTATTTAAATTTGCTAACGAAGAAGAATTGATTCATATTAGCGTTACACATAAATTGAAATCATTGAAAATAGACGCTACAAAAGAAAAACCTATACTAACTAAAGATGAAATAACTAAATTATTGATCTTTTTAGAGAAAGAAGTAAGTGAAGAATCTAGGAAAGAATACGAAGTATTAGAAGAAAAATATATAAATACCTATTATAAAATTAGAAACAGATTTATATTCAATTTATTTCTATATACTGGTTTAAGGATTTCTGAAACCGCCAAAGTTATGTGGGATGATATTAACCTTGAGAGTAAATTGTTGACAGTCACTGGTAAAGGAAATAAAACTCGATGGATTCCTCTTAACAGTAAACTTATGTTTGAATATTTCAAGTATAAAACTGCTACAGAACGTTTAGAAAAAAATGTAAAAAGAGAAAATATCAAAATCAATAAATTGATTTATTCAAGTGTTTATTTATTTCCATCCCTATATAGAACAAATATGGATATGCCAATTTCCACTAGAAGAATAACAATTATAATAAAAGATTTGTTAGAGCGATCAGGAATAAACACTAAAAGAAATGATAACAAAAAGATAACACCCCATAGTTTAAGGCATACTTTTGCAACGTATCTATTAGATAGTGGTGTGCCAGTCAGAATAGTAAGTGATATTCTGGGTCATAGTAGAACTAGTACAACATTTGATAATTATATACAAATTATTAATAAAAATAGAATGTTTGATGAAATTGAAAAATTACAATTTTAGTAACATTATTAGTTTACCATAAAATATTTATGTAAACTGACAACGTTTAAAAATATTTTTTAAGGAATTACATAAAAATTCTTTTCAAATATCAATATATCTGTATAATATAGTATTATAATAGAATATCAAATAATAATACTTTTGACTGACATATAAGGAGTACAATAATGCTTAACTTAAATAGAGAACTAGTGCAGTGTATTAAAGATAATCATCTTGAAAATGATTTATTAAAAGGTAAATTCGGTATAGAAAAAGAAAATATAAGGATAAATAATAATGGTGAACTAGTCAAAACTCCACATTCAAAACATTTTGGAGATAAATTACTAAATCCATATATAACAACGGATTTTTCAGAGAGCCAGGTAGAGATGATTACACCCGTATGTAATTCTATTGATGAAGCATATAATTACCTGGAAACTATACAAAATGTTGTTTCGGTAACAATTGATAATGAATTCTTATGGCCTGAAAGTGTACCTCCTATACTACCAAATGAAAATGAAATCCCATTAGCAAGGTATAATACTAATGAAAAACTCGTAAAAAATAATGCAAATATGTATAGAAAATATTTAGCGGATAAATATGGTAGAAAAAAGCAATTGATATCAGGAATTCATTTGAATTTCTCATTAGATGATGATTTCATTAATAAATTATATAATAGCAGCTTATCTCAATTGTCATATAGAGAATATAAAGACGAAATGTACATGAAAATAATGCGTAATATTACTAGATTAAGCTGGTTTATTATTAAAATGTTTGGTAGTAGCCCTGTAATACATGAAACGTATTATGATAGTTGTAATTTAGAAAATCTTAAAATAGATAAATTCAAAAATACTATATCTATCAGGAACGGTAGATGTGGGTATAAGAACATCAATAATTTCTATGTACCTTTGAATTCCCTTGAAAATTACATTACAAGTATTAGAGAAATGATTGATTCTGGTAAATTAATAGGATCAAAAGAATATTATAGTGTGATACGTCCCAAAAGTAATAAAGGTAATCTGAGTGCAATTGAAAAACATGGTATAGATTATTTAGAGCTAAGATTATTGGATATTAATCCTCTTTTTAAGCTAGGTGTAAATATTAGTGATTTATATTTAATTCACTTATTAATTATACTTGCTCTTATCTTAGAAGATAGTGAAATGAATGAATCATTATTTTATGAATCAATCAATAATAATCAAGTTGTAGCTGAGAAGGGAAGAATGGATAATCTTAAAATCAATTGGAAAGGAAAACGTGTTGACGTTAAGTCAATGTCACTTCATATAATGGATACAATAGAAGAAGTAGTTAATATTATTGATCCTCCAATAGAAACATATAAAAATATTATAGCCACTTACAGAGATATGGTTATAGATAATAAAAATCTTTATTCTAGTATTATATATGAACAAATAAAGCAAAAAGGCTTTATAGAATTTCATATCAAAAAAGCTATTGATTATGCTAAAGACAGTCTCTCGAAAAGATTTAATTTCATAGGATATGAAGATATGGAACTGTCTACTCAGATATTGATATTGGATGCAATAAAAAGAGGTGTGAAAGTCGAGATTCTTGATAGAAATGATAACTTTATCATGTTATCGGCAAAAGATAAAGTAGAATATGTTAAACAGGCAACCAAAACCTCAAAAGATAATTACAGTACAGTATTGATAATGGAAAACAAATTAGTAACCAAAAAAATACTTGAAAGCTCTGGTCTAAAAGCACCTTTAGGTGAAGAATTTACAAAGATTGATTTAGCACAAAAAGAATATTATAGATATAACAATAAAAATATAGTAATAAAACCCAATTCAACTAATTTTGGCATAGGTATTACAATCTTCAAAGAAAGTTTTACTGAAGATGAATATAAGACAGCACTTGATTTGGCATTTCAACAAGACGATACCATATTGATTGAAGAATTTATTGAAGGTAAAGAATATAGAGTTTTAGTTATTGATAATAAGGTTGCTGGAGTGTTATTAAGGGTTCCTGCCAATGTAAAAGGAGATGGGACTAGTTCTATAAAACAGTTGGTTATGGAGAAGAACAAAAACATATTAAGAGGGCAAAATTATAGAAAACCATTGGAAAAAATCAAGTTGGGAATACCTGAAAAGATGTTTCTAACTCAACAAAAGCTTGATTTTGATTCTGTAATAGAAAAAAATAGAATTGTCTATCTAAGGGAGAATTCTAATATCAGCACAGGTGGGGATAGTATAGATTATACAGATGTTATCTCAGATTCTCTTAAAGAAATAGCGGTAAAGGCTTCCAAAGCTGTAGGAGCATCTATTGTAGGAGTAGATTTAATGACAAAAGATATTACAGGCGAAGCTACTGATAATTATAGTATAATAGAATTGAACTTCAATCCCGCTATCCATATACATTGTTATCCTTATAAAGGTAAGAATAGAAAAATAGGAGAAAAAATACTAGATTTGTTGAATCTTTAACTTTGAAACTAATACTATATAAATTAAATAAAAATAGTGAAACGCAATAGATGATTTTGCCTTTTGCTATTTTTTTATAATTATATACACTAAAACATGCTATATATTGACACTAAATACAAATAAATATATAATTATATTAAATGCGTAATTAGTCCAATAAATACATTACATATAGAATTACAATTAAAATAAGTATTACATAAATAATTATTGGTGTGGCTAAGTTATGCATTATATCATATTAGTAATTGGAGATATAACAATGAAAAAAAGATTAGTGTATATTTTAATAACTCTTATAATTATTGTTTTAGGATTATTGTCTAGAGAGATAAGAGGAATTCCTTTATTCATGGGCGATGTTTTTTGGGCTATGATGGTATTCTATATAATAGCTATATTACTAGATAAAAAATCTGATCTATTCATATTTGTTTCAAGTGTGATAATTACATATATAGTTGAATTTACTCAACTCTATCATAGACCATGGATAGATGATTTTAGGAGAACACCAATAGGACATATATTATTAGGACAGGGTTTTTTATTTTCTGATCTAATTGCATATTTAGCAGGTATTATTATCGGTTATTATATCAAAAAAACAATAGACAATAAATTTTTTAATTATAAAGAGTATAAATTAGAGGAGAGGTAGAATGCATAAATATTGTATGGATCTATTAGTGTGTCCATTGTGTAAGAAAAATTTAGAATGGAACATTATAGATGAGAGTGATAATAGAATCATCAATGCAGAGGTAAAATGTTTATCCTGTGGTGCGGAATATGAAGTTAGAAATGAGATTGCAGTGTTTTTAACCGATGCTTTATCTAGAAATGATTTATGGGAAAATGTTGAAAGTGGATTAGATAAATACTTTAAGGAAAATCCAGATAAATATGATAAACTTATGAACACACCAGAAGATAAATTAAGTGCAGCAGATTATTGGTATAAAGCTGTTTATTTAGAGAGTAAAAGTAATTATAAGAAAAGTACTTCGATGTTCCAGTCAGCTATGGAAAAAATATATACAAAAGATTATGTTGATGGTTGGAACAGTCAAATGAATTATATAGTCGATATTATTGAAAATGATCATCCAATAGTTGATATAGCCAGTGGTAAAGGATATCTAGTTGAAAAATTACTTGCAAACAAAGATAATTATGTTATAGCAACTGATTTTAGTCCAACAATACTTATGAGAAATAAAGATTATTACATATTCAAAGGCTTATACGATAAATTAAGTTTGATTGCTTTTGATGCAAGGAAAACTCCATTTAAAAACAATAGTATTGTTAATTTAACTAGTAATATGGGACTTCAGAATATAGAACAACCTGGTGAAGTAATAAAAGAAATGTATAGAATAACTAAAAATAATTTTACACCTATAATGACTTTCATTGATAATGATGATACAGTCCATATGGATCTATTTAATAAATTCGGTTCTACAGCATATGCTACTAGAAAAAATGCTACTAAAACATTTACAACAGCGGGATGGGATATGGATATCTGTAATTCATATTTAGCTGATATTGAACCAACACCTATTGGAGAAATCATAGAATCGGCTTCCATAGATGGATTTCCTGTTCAAGATACTAAGATAGAATATTGTGTAATTCATGCTAGAAAAAAAGAATACTCATAATACTATATTTTAATAGTATTATGAGCAATATGAAAGTAACAGAATCATTACAATTATACAGCCTTCACAATAATGCTATTTAATATTTATTACCGTATTAATTTATTAATTATGCAATATCTTATGTACCATACTCGTTGTTAGTTTCTGCGGTTAATGATTGAACATACAATTTTTTCAGCATTTGTTTATAGTTGTATTTTATGACAGAACATCTGTAATCATCGTTCACATTATCTTTTATAATTCTATGAGGGCATCCTCCCATACAAATGGGCAGGAATTTACATTTCCTGCACTTGATATTATCAAGTGGATTAAACGAAATCCATTTTAGCAATTCTTTATTTTGATACATTGGTATCTCTTTCGGGCATTTACTTATATGTCCAACGATTCCTGAATCTTCTCCAATGCTATCCCAACATTTTAAAAGATTGCCATCTGGATCAACAAGATAATTATTGAGGCATATAGCTCTACAACAATTACAATTACTTCCGTCAAAATCAAAATTAGTACTAAAACCTGCTTGTTGAATTATCTCATATAACTCAGTCTCAATACCTGCAAAACTGGGAAAATCGAAACATTTTGTTGGAAATGTGGTTTCATTAACTTTTTTCCCTGCTCCAAAAGGAATTATAGGGCTAACATAAATATTTATTTTATTCTTTAGATTATTGAATTTAGTTGAATTCAATAGTCTTTTTAATTGCCTATAGTTATCTTTCCCAATATTAATTCTTACGTTGATATTTATTTTTTCACATGCACTTGAGATATTATCTAGGATTACATCATATGACTTAGTGTCCATAGAATATTTACATGAGAAAGGTCTCATAGTATTATGAATATCATGAGGGCCATCAATTGTAACTTGTATAGAATCAACCTTATATTCTATTAATTTATCTATGTTTTCAGCAGTAAGCAAAGAACCATTAGTTATAATACAAGCATCATAGTCTATACCTAATTTTTCACTCATTGCAATAAATACTTGTGATAATTTCCATATAGTATCAGACGCAAGTAAAGGTTCACCTCCATACCATGCTACTGAAAAACGTTTTTTACCTGCTAAATTGACAGCAACAAAATTAATAAGTTGATTTATTGTTTTATTTGACATATATGTTCTAGCATTGTTTTCATAACAATATGAGCAATCAAAATTGCAATCAAGTGTGGGAAGAATAGTTAGAGATAATATATCTGTTCGAAATTTGTGATAAGATAATCTTGTTTGAATATAGTTCAATTCATCAAAATCATCTGAGATTAGGAAACGTCCTTCTATTAACTTTTCTAATAGGGGAATCGGTATTTTATCTTCGGTGTTTTTTTGAATTAATGTATAACTATCTTTTGATATAGTTATAATAGCTCCAGAAAGTAAATTGGCAAGAACAAGTTCATTAGTATTTAATTCAGATGTGATATTGTAATAAGATAATTTCATCACTTATTTGAACACCATGACATATTTCCTGCTCCATATTTAGTTCCTGGTGGTGGTTTAACACAACAATGTTTGATTTTTATTTTTAGGCAACAATGTTTCATGAATCCTCTGTCTATTTTTTGTGTTTCGTCGGCTTTCATCTGATTAATGATTTTCATAAAATCTACTAATGGCATTGATTCGATATCTGAATCTTCTCTAAATCTTTCAGGAATCTCAACATAAGGTACTTCATTCTTAATCTTAATGATCCAATCTTCTTTTTCTGATATTTCAATCATCTCCTTATATAAATAGTAATAATTATTAACATTTGTAAAGAACTGTATTAGCATGTAATTTTTGTATATATCCATTATATAATAACAGTTATATTATTTCAATTACTTCGTGATTGGTTTATTATAGTTAAAAAAATATAAAGTATTTTATTGAATATATTATTACTTAATATCTATATATTGTTAATGAATAAATTAATTAATGCTATTGATAATAACTATTTATTGTAAAAGAGTAGTAGTGTATAATAGAATTAATATAAAAGAGAAAGAGGTTATAACAGTGGATGTAATAATTAGAAAAGAAAACAGTGATGAATATGGAATAGTTAATGATGTAATAAAATCTGCTTTTTTCAAAGAAAATAAAATATCTGATTTCAATGAATGGAATTTAGTTAGTGATATAAGAAATTCTCCATATTACATAAATGAACTTTCATTAGTTGCAGAGTATGATAATAAAATAGTAGGTCATATAATGTATACACCAATGTCTATTATAAATGATGGCAATATAAATGAATCCCTAGCTTTAGCACCTCTATCCGTACATAAGGATTACCAAAATAAAGGTATAGGCTCAAAATTAATGACAGAATCCATAAAAAAAGCCAAATCATTAGGATATACTTCAATCATAGTATTGGGTCATCCAAAATTATATAAGAAATTTGGATTCATTGAAGCGTTAAATTATAATATAGGTCTTGATGAGGAATGTAACAATCCATACTTATTTGCATTGGAATTAGAAAAAGACTCACTATCTAATGTAAAAGGTATAGTTAAGTATTGTGACCCTTTTTATAGTGATGGAGAACTAATCTAATATTGTTAATATCCATATAGAGTTTTTCATGTATATTTTATAGTAAAAACCTAATAATAACCATATTAAGATATGAAAGGTTGATTAGTATGAAAATAGAAAGAGCTCAAGAGATTTTCGATTCAAAAGGTGTTATTGATGTAAATTACAATGGGAATCCTATATGGATAAAAAGTGTAAATCAAGAAGAACAAACAGCTGAAATTGAAATGTTGGATGCACCAACCAATAATGAAGTTGTTAGTGTTAGAGAATTGAATGAAATGAATATATAAATAAAATATTAAAAATGTATAGTATATTATTTATGCAGGGATAAACTCTGCATTTCTTTTTACATATAAATAAAAGTTATACTTTGTTAAATAAAGAGATGGTAGAACTTTTATATTCTATTTATCATATTGTATAGATTAAATTTAAATTGATTATCAGCTGATTTTTTGATATATTTATCTTTAGTTAAATTATATGATTTATTACTGTACGAAAGTTGAAAGGAGTTTTTTTAGTGGCTAGAGAATACAGTGGAAAAAACATTAAGGTACTAGAAGGATTAGAACCTGTTAGATTAAGACCAGGTATGTATATAGGCAACACTGGAACAAGAGGATTACATCATTTGATATGGGAAATAATAGATAATGGTATAGATGAACATTTAGCAGGTATGTGTAATCAAATCAATATAACACTAAATGAAGATAATTCTGTTAGTATTGAAGATAATGGAAGTGGTATACCTATTGATTTGCATGATAATACAAAAGATTATCCGAAGGCACAATATCCTAGAGGAATTACAACTGAAAGAATAATATTTACTGTACTTCATGCAGGAGGAAAATTCGATCAAGATACATATAAGTATTCAGGAGGACTACACGGAGTTGGTGCATCAGTTGTTAATGCATTATCTTCTAAATTCACAGTTGAAATATATAGAGGTGGTAAAGTATACATTGATGAATATAAAAGTGGTGGAAAAGCAGTAACATCGCTTGATAATGGAGCATTAATACCTATAAGGAATACAAGGAAAAGGGGTACGAAAATAACTTTTTTACCTGATGTTGAAATCTTTGACCAAATAAAATTCAAACCTAATATCATAAAAAAAAGAATGAAAGAAATAGCTTTCTTGAATAGTGGATTAACTACTATTTATCAAGATAATACATTACCTCAACCTGAGAAAGTGGTTTATCACGAAGAAGATGGTCTTATTGGATTTATCAGAGAGATAAATACTACCAAAACCAAACTTCATGATGATGTGATTTATATTTCTGATAATAAAGATGGTGTAATAGTTGAGATAGCTCTTCAATTCACCAACGATTTTACAGAAAATATATTTTCATTCTGTAATAACATCAATACCCAAGAAGAAGGAATGCATGTTTCGGGATTCAAATTGTCTTTAACAAGAATAGTCAATAAATATGCTAAGGAATTATCGGTTTTTAAAGGAAAAGGCACCCTTGATGGTAAGGATGTAAGAAACGGATTAACAGCTATAGTGTCCGTGAAAGTACCCGAACCACAATTTGAAGGTCAAACAAAAACCAAACTTGGTAATACGGAAGTAAGGGGTATTGTATCAGATATAACATATTCTCAATTAGAGCAATATTTCGATAGAAATGAAAAGACTATAACTAAAATTGCAGAAAGTGCAGTTAGATCACATACTATAAGAAAGACAGAAGCAAATGCCAGAAACAACATTTTAAAAAATCAATCTAAAATATCTTCTAATGGAAAATTAGCATCATGCAGATTATCACTAAATGAGAAAAAAGGTATTTTAACTGAACTTTTTTTAGTAGAAGGAGACTCAGCTGGTGGATCAGCTAAACAAGGCAGAGATAGACGTTATCAAGCAATACTACCTCTAAAAGGGAAAGTACTGAATACTGAAAGAAGTAAAATCAGTAAAATACTTGAAAATAAAGAGATAGTATCAATAATAAATGCACTGGGAACAGGATTCGGTGATGGTCTATTCGGTAATAGGTCAAGTGAAGATTTTAATATAAGCAAATTGAAGTATGATAAAATAATTATAATGACTGATGGTGATGTAGATGGGGCTCATATAGCGACACTACTATTGACATTCTTCTATAAGCATATGCCTGAACTGATTATTAATGGAAAAGTGTACTTAGCCATGCCACCATTATATAAAATAAAATCATCGAAAACAGAATTATATGCCTATAATGATAGAGAATTAGAAAAAATACTGAAAAAAATCAGAAGAAAAAATACTGAAGTCCAGCGTTACAAAGGTTTAGGAGAAATGAATGCAGAACAACTATGGGAAACTACAATGAATCCTCAATCAAGAACTCTAAAAAAAATACAGATAGAGAACTTAATTCAAGCTGAAGAAACCACAGCGCTATTAATGGGAGAGAAAGTACCGCCAAGAAGAGAATTTATTAACAGCGAAGCTGAAAATGCCAATATAGATTCTTAGGGAAAGGAAGCTAATGATGAAAAAAAACGTTAAATTACCGGATCTTACAAATCAGCATATAATAACAACAGATTATGAAGATGAAATGAAACAGTCATATATAGATTATGCAATGAGCGTAATTGCAGCAAGGGCATTACCGGATATTAGAGATGGATTGAAGCCTGTTCAAAGAAGAACACTATATGCAATGAAAGATTTGAATGTGACACCTGATAAACCATATCGTAAATGTGCACGTATAGTTGGAGATACTATGGGTAAATATCATCCACATGGGGATGGTTCAATATATAATTCTATGGTTAGAATGGCTCAAGATTTTACTTATAAGGAAGAGCTGATAGATGGACATGGTAACTTTGGTTCTATTGATGGCGACGGTGCTGCTGCAATGAGGTATACAGAAGCTAGATTGAAACCTATTTCTCTGGAGCTGTTAGAGGATATTGATAAAGATATAGTTGAAATGAAAACTAATTTCGATGAAACTCTTATGGAACCAACCATTTTGCCTGCTAAATTTCCTAACGCACTGGTTAACGGTATGACAGGTATTGCCGTTGGTATGTCAACCAATTTTCCTACACATAACCTAGGAGAAATTATTGACGGTACTATAGCGTATATTAATAACGAAGACATAACCATCAAAGAACTTATGACATATATAAAAGGTCCAGATTTTCCTACAGGAGGTATAATAGCAAATAAAGACCAGTTAGAAAGTATTTACTCTACAGGTAAAGGAAAAATTAAAATAAGAGCTAAAATAGATATTGAAAAAATTAATAATGGTAAAAGTAATATAGTCATTAGAGAAATACCATATACTCTAATAGGGAACAAATCCATGCTAATTGAAAATTTAGTCGATCTAGTGAGAAATAAAAAATTAAATGGCATACAAGATATACGAGATGAAAGTTCAAGAGGAGAAATAGAGATTATTATAGAAACAAAAAAAGATGTTGATCCTTATAGATTAGTCAATAAATTATATGGCAAAACAAGGTTAGAAGATAATTTCAGCGTTAACATGCTTGCATTACATGAGCAAAAACCATATCTGTTCAATCTAAAATCTGCTATACAGAAGTTTGTTGAATTCCAACAAGATATTTATACTAAACGTTATAGATACTTACTAGATCAAGAACTTGATAAAAAAGAAGGAACAGAAGGTTTGCTCAAAGCTTATGATGAAATTGATATCATTATTGAAGCAATTCGTGGAGCTAAGAATGCAAAAACAGTTAAAAATTGTTTAATTACTGGTGATACGACTAATATTAACTTCAGAACAAAAAAAAGTGAAAATCGTGCCAAAAAATTCAACTATACTGAACGCCAAGCAACTATAATTTTAGAAATGAGATTATACAAATTAGTTGGCCTTGAAAAATTAGAAGTAGAGAAGCAGTATAAACAAATAATGAAAAAAATTAGCAGATATGAAAAAATATTAAGCAATAAAAATGTACTAAATAAAACAATCATATCTGAACTACAAAGAATAAGCGATAAATATACTAGTAAACGTAAAACCGTATTAAAAAATCTAGAAACACTTATCATAACAGACGAAAAAATAGTTGAAGATGTATATGTATTGGTGGACGATAAAAATTATATTAAATCAATTGATATGGATACTTTTGATAAAAACAAAGATAAACTCGAGTTAGAGATGACATGTATAATTAAAGCTACTACTGAGGATAAAATTTGTTTGTTTGATAATAGGGGTTATTTATATAAATTAAAAGTCGGAAATATACCAAAAACTAAATTGAGTGATAAAGGTACTGCTATAAGTGTTTTGACGCAGATAGACGAAAAGAATATAATCATGATCAATAAACTATGTACTGATGATAAATTATTATTTTTAACCAAATATGGATTAGTTAAACAGGTAGACGCTTCTGAATTCAATAGTTCACGTTCAAAAATAACAGCGACTAAGCTGAATGATGATGATAGCATTATAAAAATTATTAGTATGCATAATGAAGAACTATTGATTACAGTTACAGCTAATGGTTTTGCATTAATTATAAAGACTGAAGAAGTTCCTAATCAGAAAAGAACTGCTAAAGGAGTTAATTTAATTAAACTAAATAGCTCAGATCATATTGTTGATGTAGCGTTTATTGATTCTGAGCAAAAAACTATTCAAATTAATGTGGATGATGAAATTAATAAAAAGAATATTTCAGCCATAGGAATTAAAAAAAGAAATTCCAAGGGTAAACAAATTTTTCCTGGTAATAAAAATATTATTGGATTTTCATAAAATCCAAATTACTTAAAAGGTAATTCTTTCAAAAAAGATTCCATGGTATTAGCTAATTTTAAATACTTAAATGCTGCTTTATAGTTATGCATTAGATTATAGAGTTCACTTATACTTTTATATGCAAAAATATGGTATATGGAATTTTCAAATACTTCTAATTTGGAAATTCCAATTTTCATTTCTATCAATGCATCATCAAGATTCCCTATTTTCATTAAGGCAAGACCATGGTATATTTTAGCAGACCACATGAAAAGGTAGTCATGTTTATGTAAATACCATGTATTTGTATCCTTATAATTGATTTTATTGAATAAATCTAGACTCATCTTATAATTTTTCAACAAATAATTTGCTTTAGCCTTTTCAATCATATAAAAGATCAGTAAATCTTTACGTTCACTTTTAACCTCTGTTAAATATTCAAGTGCTTTAGTAGGTTTATCATTTATATTTTCATATTGAGCGTAATTAATATTAATAAGTGATAATCTGAAATTATCTTCAGTAAAAACAGAAAATTGTTTTGCTTTTTTTATATTATATAAAAATAGCTTATTGTTATTATTAATTAGATTAATACAGGCTAATGTCTGATAAATCATATCTGAATTGTAATATATATGTTTTTCTTTAGATAATCTTATAGCATCATTTAAAAGAATAATTGCATTCTCAAAATTACCCAAACTCGAATTAATCATGGCTTTTAAATATAAGTAATTCAATTCAAAAAAATAATTTTTAATTATTGATTGATTATATTTATCCATAGCTACATCTAAAATATCAAGACATGTTTTATAATCATACTCTTTTACATATCTATTTATCTTTTCCATTTGTGCCATAGCAGCATCTGAAAATAGCTGATTGTTTTCGTATATTTTTATTGCTTTATCAATATTTTCTTGACTTTCATGAAATAAGTTTAATGCACCTAAGCATTCACTTAGTTTAAATAATATATCCCCATTTAATTTACCATACTGACTAAAATTATATGTTTTGAGAAGTAAGTTCAATTTTTCTATAGCTTTTTTATACTCCAATTTATTTATCAATATATCAATACTTTTTAATTCATCATTTATAATGTTTAAAGGTAAAACATTTCTATTGCTTTGATCCAAAAAAAAGGATACTGGTTTGTTTAGTCTGTCAGCTATTATTTTCAAATTTTTCATGGAAGGTGTTGCTATATTATTTTCAATTTGACTTATCATACTTTTTGTCATGTCCTTATCTGCTAGTTGTGATTGTGTAATATGTAATTCTTTTCTTATTCGTTTTATTTTACTGCCTAGAGATTCCAATATAATTACCTCCACATTGATCTTATAATTATTATAGTACAATAATATTTGATTTTCAATACATTACCATATAAAGTTAAATAATATTAAACTTATAATTGACACAGCAATTTTAAACTTATATAATTATGCTATAAGGTTAAATATAATTTAACACAAAGGAGTGAATATATTGAAATCAAATTATTCAAGTTACATAAGTATATCTAAAAAGATTAATATTAACAAAACTATGCAATACATAATGGTTAGAGGTGATATTAATAATCCCATTCTTTTATTTTTACATGGAGGTCCAGGTATTCCATATAGTCCTATCGCACATGAGTTTCAGAAAAATATTGAAAAAAGTTTTTTAGTAGTGAATTGGGACCAAAGAGGTGCAGGTAAATCTTATAATAGTAGTATAGCTGTAAATACCATGAATCTTGACCAATTTATATTAGATACTAAAGAGGTAGTTGATTATTTAATAAAAGAATATAACAAAAACAAAATTTTTATGGCTGCTCAATCTATGGGAACCGTTTACGGATTAATGACTGTATATAAATATCCAGATAAGTTTTATGGATATATAGGATCAGGGCAAATGATAGATACATATAAAAGTGAAAAATTATCATATGATTTTATATTAAATAAAGCTAAAGTGTTAAATAATATTGAAGCTGTAGAAGAACTATTGGAAATAGGCAATCCTCCATATGATAATCTCATAGAAGATATAGGAAAAGAAAGAAAATGGTTGAACATATTAGGATATATAGAAAGGAACAGTAATTATTTCAAGATGTTAACTGATAATTGCAGTGAAGAAGAAATTGATATTATAATGAAAGGTCAAGAAGTGTCTATTAAACATTTGTTTACTGATATATATAAGAAAAACATTGATTTTAATAAAACCATTAAAAAGATAAAAGTTCCTACGTACTTTTGTATGGGAAGATATGATTATGTAACCCCTCAAATTATCGTTCAACAGTATTGTGATAAATTAATTGCTCCTAGAAAAAGATGTATATGGTTTGAGGAATCAGCCCATTTTCCAGAAATAGAAGAACCGAATAAATATTATAATACATTGATAAATATCCTAGGTGATACATTTAATTGACATTGGAATCAATTTAGTTGACCAATCTTATTACCCCCATATAAAATATATAAATTAATAGTTATATCTTGAATATATTATTATAATATGATAAGGTCAAGTATAAAGATATTAACTGTTTAGTCTATATAATAACAAGACATAGTCTCTTTATTCGAAAATTTAATTGGGGGTATCAGTATGAAATATAATTTTGATGATATTATAGATAGAAAAAATACTAATGCATTAAAATGGGAACCAGCTATATTGAAGGAACGTTTTGGTGAAGAAGATGTACTACCACTATGGGTAGCGGATATGGATTTCAATACTCCAAAACCAGTTGTTGATGCTATAATCAACAGAGCGAAACATGGTATTTATGGTTATAGTGTTAGATTAGACAATTATTATCAAGCGGTAATCAATTGGCAGAAAAGAAGACATAATTGGACTATATCAAAAGACAGTATTGTGTATACTCCTGGTATTGTCCCAGCAATAAATTATATGATACAAGCCTTTTGCGAAACTGACGACAAAGTAATAATCCAAACACCTGTTTATTATCCTTTTAAGGAATCTATTAAGAATAATGGTTGTAAAGTAGTTAATAACCCATTGCTGTATGATGGTGAAAAATATACTATTGATTTTGATGACTTTGAGAAGAAAGCTAAGGATAAAAGATTAAAATTATTCATTCTATGTAGTCCCCATAATCCAGTTGGAAGAGTGTGGACTAAAGAAGAATTGCTGAAGATTGGGAAGATATGTATAGAAAATGATGTAATCGTAATTTCAGATGAAATTCATAATGACCTGATTCTAGGCAATAATCAACATATAGTTTTTGCTAATGTAAGTGAGGAATTTTCAAATAATTCTATAATATGTACCGCTCCCAGCAAAACATTCAATGTTCCTGGATTGGAAACTTCTCATATAATAATCGGTAATAAGAAATTAAGAAACAGCTATAAAAGAATATTGACCAAAAATGCAATCGGTGGGCAAAATCCTATGAGTATTGCAGCATTAAAAGCTGCATATAATGAAAGTGAAGAGTGGTTAGAGCAATTATTGACATATCTTGAAGACAATGTGGAATTTATAGATGATTATCTAAAGAATAATATGCCTAGAGTGAAGTTGGTTCGTCCACAAGCCACCTATCTTGCTTGGCTTGATTTTAGATCGATAGAGAAAGATTATAAAAAACTAGATCATATAATATCCAAAGAAGCGAAAGTCGCACTTGATAGTGGTCATTGGTTTGGTACTAATGGTTCTGGATTCATGAGAATTAATTTTGCATGTCCACGTGGAATATTGAAAGAAGCTTTAGACAGAATATCTAAAGCTATCAATAAATAAGAGTCTTTGTTATAGGAGGAAACAATTGATGAATACGAAAGATAAATTAATAAATGCAACGATAGACCTTGTATACCAATATGGACTTACACATATACCAACTTCTAAAATAGCAAAAAAAGCTCAATACTCAGAAGCAACTATTTACAAATATTTTGACAGTAAAGTGGATTTATTGATTGAAGTATACCTAAAAATAAAGTCTGATTTAGATAAAGCGATATTTGTTGGAACTGATGGTATAGATAATGAATTAAATAAAGTAAAAAAAGTTTGGTTTAATTATCTGGATTATTTCTTGAATTATCCTAAAAGATTAAAATACTATCTACAATTTACTAATTCAACATATATGAATAATGTAATTTTTGAAATGGGTAAAGCTAGGTTTGAATCACTTACTGCTTATATGGTGGAAAACATAAAAAAGGGTTTTTTCAGAGATATGCCTTTAGCCTTTTACTATGCATTTGTACATATCCCAATCTTAGAAATAGCTAGAGCGGCTATTGATGGGGAAGTTGTATTGAATGATGAATTAAAAGAACAGGCTTTTCTAAGTACTTTAAGAGTTATAAGTAAAAATAACTATTCTTAAGAATTGAAAAATAAGTAATAAAACAATTGAATATATGGTATAATATATATAGTAAGTGAAGGTGCTTACTTTATATAATTAGACGTTAGTAAGTAATTGCTAACCTAGAAAGGGTGATTTTATGACTATACAGAATGTAAGTAATATTTTAGATGACATTAAAAATTATTTCAGTAAAGGTTTAACAAAAGATGTAAATTTTAGAATAAGTCAGTTGAAGAAATTAAAACAATTGATAATAGATAATGAAAAGATAATATTAGAAGCTCATCGAAAAGACTTGGGTAGACATCCTTATGAAACATATACTGCTGAAGTTGGTGTGGTTTTGAGCAGTATACAATATCATATCAAAAATGTTAAGAAATGGTCAAAAGTCAAGAAAGTCAAAACTCCTTTACATCAATTTGGAGCTAAAAGTTATATTAAGCCAGAACCCTATGGGATAGTATTAATCATTGGTCCTTATAATTACCCTTTTAATCTATTAATTGAACCTATGATTGGAGCAATAGCAGCAGGGAACTGTGTTGTCGTAAAACCATCGGAACAGACACCTACTGTAGCAAAAGTTATAGATACCATATTGTCCCAAAATTTTGATAACAATTTTATTAGAGTTATAGAAGGAGAAAAAGAAACGACATCTGCACTTATTAATTCGCCTTTTGATTATATTTTTTTTACAGGTAGTGTTGGTATAGGAAAAATAGTAATGAAAGCAGCCAGTAATAATCTAGTTCCTGTGACGCTGGAACTTGGTGGCAAAAGTCCATGTATAGTTGATAAAACGGCTAATTTAGCTATTGCTGCAGAAAGAATAGTTTGGGGTAAGTTATTTAATGCCGGACAAACTTGTATAGCTCCTGATTATCTAATTCTTCATGAAGATATAAAAGAAGAATTTATTAAGGTACTAAAAAAAACAATTGTAAGATTCTATGGAAAAGATATAAAAAAATCCAACAATCTCGCTAGGATAGTTAATATTAGGCATTCAAAGAGATTAGCTGAAATAATAGAAAAAGATAAAGGAAAAATTATTTTTGGTGGTGACTATAATTTAAACGACAAATATATAGCTCCAACTTTAATTGATGATGTAACTTGGAAAGATGCTTGTATGCAAGAAGAGCTATTCGGACCTATACTGCCCATTATGGAGTATAAAGATATAAGAGAAGTTATAGATATGATAAACGATAAACACAAACCATTAGCATTATATATTTTTTCTGAAGATAAAATAATGCAAGATAAGATATTATCTGAAACTAGCTCAGGCGGCAGTTGTATCAATGATACTATCAGTCACTTTGTCACTCACAGATTGCCTTTTGGTGGTGTAGGTAATTCTGGTATGGGTGCTTATCATGGAATTGAAAGCTTCAATACATTTACACATTTTAAAAGTATACTTAACAAATCAACCAATATCAGATTTAAAGTTCAATTTCCTCCATATACGGAATCTAACTTTAATAAAGTAAAAAAACTATTAAAATAACTATAAATATTATTTTTAGACATTATAATTTATTAGTGATATAATATAGAGTATGTTATAAGATTAACAATATTGAATTATAAGGGTGAGATAAAAAATGAGTATTATGGGAAAACAAACATATAAATTAGGAACTTATGCAGTTGATTTCAATAACAGGATTAAGATGAGTACCGTATTCAATTATATGCAAGAGAGTGCAATAGCTCACGCGCACAGTCAAAAATATGGAGTCAGTGAAATGTCAAAAGAAGGTCTCTTCTGGATATTGTCAAGAGCATATATTGATATGATAGATTATCCGAAATTAGGGGATACAGTTACAATGACAACATGGACAAAAGGTTTTGATAAGATATTTGTCTTAAGGGATTTCCAGGTATTTAATTCAGATAATAAAGTAATAGCTAATGTAACAACCAACTGGGTCATTGTTGATTGGGAAAAAATGAGACCTCAAAGACCTAAAATCCTTAAAGGTACTATAGAAAATCTAGAAGATAAACATGCTGTAAAAGAAGTTCCCAGTAAGATATTTGACATTGAAGATAAACAGCATGTATATGATAAGCATATCAGTTATTGTGATATTGATCTCAATCATCATGTTAATAATGTTCGTTATGTGGAAATGGTTCTAGACAGTTTCAAAGAAGATTATTACATAAATAAACAACCTGAAATTCTACATATTAATTTCTTAACACAATGTAAATATGGACAAACTATAGAAATGTTCAAAGGATATGACAAAAACACCAATAATTATTATGTCGAAGGTGTGGATAAAGATACTAAGATAAAATATTTTCAAGCATTAATAAATTGGAGTGATAAAAAATAAGTTATTAGTTGGGGAGGAGCTATGGAATTAGGGAAGTTAATAGGTGAAGGAAGTACTGCTGAAATATATGAACTTGATAATAATAAGATATTAAAATTATTTATAAAAGGTTATAAAAAAAAATATATCAAATATGAATATCGAGTTAACAATATTTTATCTACATATGATTTGCCAGTTACTAAAGCATATAAAATGGTTAAATGTAATGATAGGATTGGTATAATCTATGATAAGGTAAATGGTAATACCATGTTACATAACATTTTTGATGATATGTCCAGTATTAAGACTTATGGGGAAAATTTAGCAAAACTACATTATACAATACATAAAGTTACTTATAATAAACGGTTATATAATTATAAACAATCACTCATCAGAAGCATTAAAAATATAGATTTGATAGATAATGATACAAAACATAAAATAATAGCATATACAAAATCTCTTCCAGATGGTAGTAATTTATGTCATGGAGATTTTCATCCAGAAAATATATTAATAGATAATAATAAATATTATATAATAGATTGGATGACTACTAGAAAAGGTAACTGCTTATGTGATGTTGCAAGGACCATAATCATATTAAAATACTCAGTAGTTGAAAAGGACATTCCTATAGATGAAATAAAAGAATTTCATGTTTTAAGATCATTACTACTTAAACATTATGTAAATTTTTATACTGCTTTCTCAGGAGCAGACATAAATGAAATTGAAAAATGGGAACTTCCCATAGCTACAACGCGATTAAATGAAAACATACCAGAAGAAGAAAAAGCACTTTTACTTGAGTATATTAATAATCAATTAAAAAAGTAGTAGACATTTGTAACAAAATGTGATAGATTGTTATAGAATTAAATAATAAGATTTCTTTAAATTAGTACAGAGATGCTAGTAAGAGGTTTGACCGTGACATAGTTATGTAAACTATGGCTTCTTGAATGTATCTTGAAGCCTTTTTTAATGAAAAAATTTAAATATTATTTAGGTTTTTAATTTTTTACAAGCTATAAAAAATAATTTTTGAGGTGAACTTATGAAAGTATTAATGGACAACAAAGCTATAGGACGAGCACTTACAAGAATTTCACATGAAATAATAGAGAAAAACAAAGGTGTAGAAGATATTGTTATTATAGGTATCAAAACACGGGGTATTCCTCTAGCTAACAGGATTGCTAATAAAATCAAATTATTTGAAGAGGTCGATGTTCCAATCGGAACAATAGATATAACATTCTATAGAGATGATCTTCAAAAGAAAAGTCTTCAACCTGTAATTAATAATCCTTTAGATTTTGATGTAGAAGGTAAAACAGTTGTATTAGTTGATGATGTAATATACACCGGTAGAACGTGTAGATCTGCTATTGAAGCAGTTATGAATGCAGGCAGACCTAATAAGATTCAATTCGCATCACTAATAGACAGAGGTCATAGAGAATTACCTTTGACACCAGATTATATAGGTAAAAACATTCCTACATCAAAAAACGAAGTAGTTCGTGTTAAATTATTAGAAAGTGATGGTGAAGATACTGTACAGATAATTTAAAGATTTCCATATTAAAAATATAATTACCCATTAATATAGTAATCTAGGTTTCTAGATTGCTTATAACTCTGTAATGATTGCAAAATAGGAGGTAAATTTTAATTATGGAGAACATATCAAAAGGTAAAAAACTTATTTTAGGTCTTCAACATGTTTTAGCAATGTTTGGAGCAACTGTCTTAGTACCTATGTTAACAGGACTTGACCCAGCAATTGCATTATTTGCGGCTGGTGTCGGAACTCTTCTATTTCATTTATGTGCTAAAGGTAAAGTACCCGTTTTTTTAGGTTCAAGTATTGCATTTATTGGAGCAATTTCAATAACTCTCAATCCAAATCAGCTTGACGATGTTTCAAAAATGCCAAGAACCGAATATTTACATAATCTATCTCTTGTAAAGGGTGGGATTATTGTAGCTGGTTTGATCTATATATTTATGGCTATCGTAATTTATTTTATTGGAGTAGATAAAATCAAAAAATTATTTCCACCAATCGTAACAGGTCCAATGATTATTGTAATAGGACTCAGATTGTGTTCAGTAGCAACAAACAGTGCTTTCTTTCCAATAATCAATAATGAAACTGGTGAAAGAGCATTTAATGGAACCTATGCAATTGTTGCAGGTATAGTTGTTATTACTATGGTTGTAGTTTCAATATTCGCGAAAGGTTTTTTCAAAATGGTTCCAATATTAATATCAGTAGTTGTTGGATATATAGTTTGTATTCCTTTTGGATTATTAAATACTGAAGCAATAAGAAATGCTCATTGGTTATCAATTGGTGATACTCATATAACTGAACAATTATTAACAGCACCATCGTTCACTATGACAGGGATTATTGCAATTGCACCTATAGCTCTAGTAGTATTTATTGAGCATATAGGAGATATAACCACTAATGGAGCTGTTGTAGGCAAAAACTTCTTAGAAGATCCAGGTGTTCATAGAACTATGTTGGGAGATGGAGTAGCAACAGTTTTCGCTGGATTCATTGGAGCACCTGCCAATACAACATATAGTGAAAATACAGGAGTATTAGCAGTAACTAAAGTATATGATCCAGCTATATTAAGAATAGCAGCACTAGTCGCTATCTTCTTAAGTATGATAGGTAAATTTGGAGCAGTAATCAGAACAATACCTGATCCGGTAATGGGTGGTATCAGTATCATATTATTCGGTATGATAGCAAGTGTGGGGGTAAGAATACTAATTACTTCTAACCTTGATTTTACTCATAGTAGAAATCTATTGATATCAGCTATAGTATTAGTTGTTGGTATAGGAGTTGATAGTTTCCCACTGATTGATTCATTAACTATATCTGGATTAGCTGTAGCAGCTTTAATAGGTATTATATTGAATCTTGCTTTACCAAAAGGTATATAGATTAGAATTATTGATCTGAAACTCTAATAAGGCTGTTTCATAATTCATTTTATATTTACCCTAGTTGATATATGTGTTAGTTATAAACACTATAGAAGTCTTCTGGGAGATTGTAATTATAAAATGTATTAAGAAACAGCCTATTTTAATTGAATCTTAGCATTTTTTCTATATGGATAAAATTTCATAGACAAAATATGCTAAAAATCTGTTAAAATATTCATATAGAGTTATTTTTTTATCTGCTTATATTCAATTAAAAATTATAGAAAGGATTATTTCAGGCGATGAAAACATTTAAGACAACATTCCAACTAATATTAATTATAGTTATTTTATTAATTAATTCAGATACCTCTTATTCCAGTTCCAGATTCAATATGTCATATTTACATTACGGAAGTCCGAAATCGTACTTAAGTTATATTAACGACACGGACAATTCTCTTGATTGCGTTTCACCTAACTATTTGGATATAAATAGTAATGGTGACCTTGAAATTAATAATATTGATAGGAAATTGATAAAAGAAGTTCATGACAAAGGGATGAAAGTTACACCATTTCTCAGTAATCATTGGGACAGAAATGCTGGTGAATTAGCACTGGACAAGAAAGAAGAACTTGTAGAACAGATTGTTACCATAATAGAAGATAATGATTTTGATGGTATCAATGTTGACATTGAGAATTTGGATGGGGAAAGTAAAGAAGCTTTTACCGCATTCATTCAATTATTAAGACAGAATCTTCAAGAAGATAAAGAAATCTGTGTAGCAGTTGCAGCTAATCCATATGGCTCAGATAAAGGATGGCAGGGTATGTATGATTACAAAGCATTATCCGAGTATAGTGATTATCTTATGATAATGACCTATGATGAAAGTTATGGTGGAAGCGACCCTGGTCCAGTAGCGAGTATGTCATTTGTAGAGAATTCCATAAAATATGCTATTAAAGCAGGAATACCATCACATAAGATTCTGTTAGGTATACCGTTCTATGGAAGAATATGGAATATCAATGATATTGATAATGATGAAAAAGAGAATAGAATAATAGGCAAGGGTATACCTGCTAGTACCATTAATTTACTACTTGCTTTTTATGATGCAACTGTAACCTATGATGATACCAGTAAATCCATGAAAGCAAATTTTGTAGTTGAAACTGATGATGAAAAAAAAGACCTTTACAGTTGGGGTGTTCCAGTTACAGAGGGAAATTATGAGATATGGTTTGATGATAACTTCACCATAAAAGAAAAATTGAAGCTTGTTGAAAAATATGATTTAAAAGGAACTGGCAGTTGGAGTTTGGGACAAGAGAATAAAGATATCTGGAAATATTATAAATCTTGGCTGAATGGTGATTATTTTAATGATATAGAAAATCATTGGGCAGAGGATGATATACTTTCAGTCTATAATAAAGATTGGATGAGAGGTATATCCAGTACACAATTCGGTCCATTTGATAATCTTACAAGAGCGCAAGCTGCTGTAACTATCGTAAGAGCTCTTGATATTGATTTGATAAATTCTACATCGCACTTTACTGATGTGAAAGATTCACACTGGGCAAAAACGGAAATCGAGACAGCATACCATAACAATATTATTAATGGCAAAGGTAACGATGTATTTGATCCTGATAATATAATAACCAGACAAGAAATGGCACAGATGCTTACTAATATTATTGATAAAGACTTACCTGAAATAACAGAAGAGAATGGTTTTACCGATATAGACGAAGATGATTGGTCATATGAAGCAATAATAAAAATGAATAGATACGGAATCTTTAAAGGATTTAATGATAATACTTTCCGTCCAGAAGAAAAAGTTACTAGAGCTCAAATGGCTAGTATTTTGAATAGATTTTCTACATATATACATTAATCAACTATAGAAGATTATTTAATCATTAAGGAGGATTACATAATGCAAATTTTAAAGGTAGTACCAGGCAAATCAATAGGCGAAATAGAAATAGGAATGGATAGACAAGAAGTATATAGAATAATAGGAACACCCAAGAAACAAGAATCTATAGAATGGATAGATGAGTATCATATAGAATATGCCAATGATAAAGTAATCTTTATTGAAGTACCTGATTCATTTAGAGATACACATTTCGTTCTTTTTGAGGGAGTAGACCTTTTTAGGACTGAAGCGAAGTTATTGGTTAAATATATTTCTGAATATGGCAAGTATGATGAAACAGATTGTGAATTAGGTTATAGCTACAGTTTTAAAGAACTTGGCATAGGACTATGGAGACCAGTGATTTTTGAATATGATATGTTAGATGATCCTGAATTCCAAGAATTAGACCCTGAAATTCAACAAGATGAATTCAAACACTTGTTTTTTGAATCTATCTGTGTATTTGTAAAAGATTATTATAAGAAATAACTGATAATTATTACAACCATAGAATCGAATTTTAATAAACTCTATTGATTTAATTGTTATAGTGGTATACAATATATTTTATTAATCACTCTTGGAGGTATTATAATGTTACTTAATCTTAAACATTTTTTAGATCTAAAATCCTTATCATGCGATGAGATTCATTATATACTTAACTCAGCACAAAAGATGAAATATACCATTAAGTCTAATAAGTTCACAACAACTCCTTTATTGAAAGGTAAAACTGTAGCGATGCTATATTATGAAGAGCAGTCACGTTCAAAGTTATCATTTGAACTAGCTGCTCAAAATCTGAGTGCTAAAGTTATTAATCTTACCACATCAAATCAGTTCTACAGAGGTGAGTCATTAAAAGACCTCGGTAGATCTGTTGACCAGATAGGTGCTGATTTCATAGTAATAAGACATCCACTTTCTGGAGGTCCTCATTACCTTACTAAATATGTCAATGCGTCTGTAATCAATGCGGGTGATGGTAGAAACGAAAACCCTAGTCAAGCTTTGGTAGATCTATTATCAATATATGAAATCAAAAATAAATTCAGTGGCTTGAAGGTAGCTATAATTGGAGATATCATGCATAATAGAGTAGCAAGAAGTAACATTTGGGGGCTTACGAAACTTGGTGCAAAAGTTACATTAGCTGGACCACCAACACTCATTCCAAGTAATTTAGGTGATAATATAGAAGTTCATAACACTATTACCGAAGCAATTATTGATGCTGATGTCATAATGACATTAAAAATTCAGAATGAAAGGCAAGAAGATAATCTTTTACCTTCCATAAATGAGTATATGAGATTATTCAAACTAGATGTAAATCGCTTGAAGTATGCTAAAAAGGATGTTATAGTAATGCATCCTGGGCCTATAAATAGAGGAATTGAAATATCTTCTGAAGTCATTGACGGAGACAATTCTATAATTAATAGACAGCAAATCAATGGAGTAGCTGTTAGAATGGCGTTATTTCATGTATTATCTAAGTGTGGGGTGAGTTTTAATGTATAATTTACTTATTAAAAATGGAAAAGTAATAACTGACAACGAGGTATTGTTGAATACTGATATATTAATAAATGATGGTAAAATTGCAGAAATAATGCCTAATATAAATATGGATGGATATTATACGATAGATGCTAGTGATAAAATCGTGATTCCTGGACTTATAGACATGCATTGTGAAATATGTGAGCCAGGATATGAATATAAAGAAAGTTTCATTACTGGTTCTTCAAGTGCAGCTAGAGGAGGATTTACAAGTATCACTTGTAATCCTAATACTTTACCAGTTATCGATAATAAAACAGTAGTGGAGTATATAAAAACGAAATCAAAGGTAGATGCTATAACTAATCTTTTTCCTTATGGTAGTTTAACCAAAAATTGTGAAGGAAAAGAATTAACAGAATATGGTGAAATGCAACTTTCTGGAATTGTCGCATTATCAGATGGCGATATACCTATACAAGATAATAATCTATTGAAAAAAATATTTCGTTATGCTAGTATGTTTGAGCTTCCAATAATATTACATTGTGAAGATACTAGTATTTCTAACAAAAGTGGTATAAATGAAGGTTATATGGCAACTAGACTTGGTTTGAAAGGATTTCCTGTAGTAGCTGAGACATTACATTTGACTAGAAACATTTTATTAGCAAAAGAATATGACATCAATCTGCATATAACACATGTTTCATCAAAAGAAACTGTCGAACTAATTAGGGATGCTAAAAGCAAAGGAATAAAAATTACGGCAGAGACCTCCCCTAGATATTTCATATTAGATGAATCAAGTGTCGATAACTATAATACTTTTGCTAAATTAAGTCCTCCACTTAGAACTCAAGAAGATATTGATAGTATACTTGAAGGTTTAAAAGATGGTACAATTGATGTTATCAGTTCAGACCATAAACCTAATACAATCGATTCCAAGTTATTAGAGTTTGATGTAGCTTCTTTCGGAATGTCATCATTTGAAACTGCATTTTCATTATCATATACTTATTTAGTTAAAAATAATATATTAACAATACAGCAATTAATAAATAAAATGTCTTTTAATCCTGCTAACATATTAAGTATTAATAAGGGTAGAATAGCACAAGGATATGATGGAGACATGGTTATAGTTGATATAGATGATAAATATAAAATTCATTCTAAGAAATTTTTATCAAAAGCCAGATATTCATTATATGATGGTTATGAAGTTTTTGCTAACATAACTGATACAATAATCAATGGTAAGCTCTATAGTTATAGCGAAGATTAAATACAAAACATCTCCTATTTGAAATATTATATATTTAATAGGAGATGTTTTATTTGAATTGTCATATATATTCCCTTTATTATAATAAATTAATTCAATTCTCTTATTAAAGTTAAAGAAATATTATTATTATCTATCAGAATTATTATCTAGTTTGTCGTTAGCATTACTTTTCTTGTTATTGCTAAAATCCTTATCATATTTACCATTATTCTTAAAAGTTCTTTTTATTTTTTCACTGTTTTCTTGAACTGATTTTCTCATAATTTATCCTCCTTTGATTAATAAACGATATTTACTCAACTTTCCCACTTCAAATTTATGTGAGTAATCTAATTGAAAGGCTTTACAGAATTAAAATATAGGTGATTCTTCTTTCTTTTATTCCGTAAACCAGACCTTTAAACCTTAATTATCTGAATTAAGTTAAAGGTAGGAAAGTTGAGTTGTATATAATTACACTTAGTATATATTGTTTTAAGTAATATTATACAATTAAATTAATATTGTAATAATTTAATTCTGAATATTAAAATAAGATTAAATTGTAATTATAATAATATTATAATTAGTATAAGCATATAATTGTTTTAATTTAAAAGAATATGACAATTATTGTAGAAATTATTAATAAAATATTATATACTTATGATGTGGATAACTTGTAACAATATTATTAATAATTTAATATTAATTGATAATTTATATGTTATCTAACAAAAAACAGGGAGGTTTTATATGAAAAAAGTTTTAACTTTATTGTTAGCAATGGTATTTTGTCTATCTTTTGCTTTACCAGTGACAAATGTTTTAGCTGATGATGAGTGGGATACGGACAGATATGGAGACTTAATCGACATTGGTACTAAACTCAGAACATTAGAGAAAGATGAAGATTATAGGCAGCAAATAGCTGATCAATTAATGCAATTCACTTCAAAAATGAGTTTTACTAATATTTATTCTTTAACAGCTGAAGCTGATAATCCTAATTTCACTTATAACGGAGGAACTAAATATTTCCTAGCATACGATGAAATAAATGGATATTATCTAAAAACTTTTACTTTAAGAAGTCTTGGAGAAACAGTTGAAATTTGGATAGCTGACGATTTATCTTATAATGATGATAGAGAAACCCCTGTCATTAATCAACAACAAGTAGATCATGCAAGAGACGTTTTTGATGAAACTGTTTATCCTACTGATACAAGTTTCTTTGGTATGCATGATACTCATACTGGAAATGATGCAACTCTTCCAGGTCAAGTAGGTCTACCACAAGATTACTATGTTGCAGAAGATGGAGCTGATAGAGTAATCCTTCTCGTAGATAACTTTAGAGATACTAATTACTATGATCAAACATACCCACTAATAATAGGTGGATTTTATTCAAGTACTTATGAAGATTATATGGATAGAAATATAATTAATTTATGTGCTAAAGATTGGGATAGAAGATTAGACGAAGACTGGTTACCAACAACAGCTCATGAATTCCAACATTTAATTCATGATGATAATGATTCATCAGAAGAAACATGGTTAAATGAAGGTATGTCTGATTTTGCAGAGTATTTATGTTTTGGTATTCATCCAACAAGTCATGTTAATGCTTTCTTGGATTATCCAGAGAATTCATTAGTAGAATGGGATGAGCACGTTGATGCTCCAACTGGACCTGAAACTTTAGCAGATTATGGTCAAGCTTATTTATTCCAACTATATATGTACGATAAATATGGTCATGATTTTACACAAGCACTAGCAAAAGATGCAAACCATGGAATTGAAAGTGTTAATGATATTCTTGATGAATTTAATGCAGGTATTGATTTTGAAGAATTATTTAGAAGATTTTCTATTGCAGCGGCTATAGATACTGATATTGTTGAGAATGGTATCTACAATTTTGATAGTATAGATATCAATGTTGATTTTGAATCAGCTCTTGCATATGACAAAGATGGAGTACCTGCTTGGGGTGCTGATTATAAAGTATTAGATAATTCTGAAAGAATTTGTAATATTAAATTTGATGGAGTAGAGTTTATGCCTAATCCATGGGTACCTATGGAAGATCCAAAAGAAGATAAAGGCGAAGTACTTTGGGGAAATAATGGTAACAGTATTGACAATCAATTGATATTTAGTGCTGATTTAACTGATGCAGTAAATCCATTGTTGAAATTTGATACATTCGTAGATGCTGAACCAATGTGGGATGCTTGTATGGTTCAAGTTTCCACAGATAATGGAGAAACTTGGGCAAGTCTTGCTAATGACAATACTATAGGTCAAGATGAATTCCCATATAACTCTCAAGCTCCTGATATATATGATAATCTACCTGGATTCTCAAGACAAGATACTGTTTGGAGTACTGAAGAATTCGATTTAACTCCATATGTAGGACAAGAAATCTTAGTTGGATTCCGTTATATGACAGATGCAGCATCTAATGAATCAGGATGGTTCATAGATAATGTTGAGATTGAAGAAATAGGTTATCTAAATGATTGTAGTTCTTTAGATGGATTTAGCAGTATAGATGAAATTTTAAATATTAAAGTAGAATATGCTGTTACATTCATTAATGAATCAACAAAAGGTCATCATGGTCATGGACATGGTCATGGTCACGGAAACAATAATGAAGTTCAATATAAAATCCTTAATATAGATCCATTTAGCATAACTGATCAAGATTCAGTTAAACTTAAAGGATATTTCCAACATGGAACTAATTATATGATAGTTTGGTATGCGGCTCCTATAGGAAAAAAAGGAACTGTAGATTTTGAATATGAAATAATTTCTCAAAAAGATTTTGTTGGAGAAAAGCAAAGATAAATATGCATAAGGATTAAATTTTAAATTAAATATTAATCACAAACACTTATACAATACTGATTATCAGTTTAATTGTAGAAAATTATCAATAAAACAAATGGAGGTTTTTTTATGAAAAAATTATTATCATTAGTATTATCACTAGTATTTTGTTTATCATTTACATTTACAGCAACCAGCGTTTTTGCTCAAGATGAATGGGATACAGACAGATATGGAGACATAATTGATATGGGTACTAAAATTAGAGCACTAGAAAAAGATGATGATTATAAATTAGAAATAGCTAAGCAATTAAAACAATTCGCATCAAAAATGCGTTTTGCAAATACTTATTCTTTAACAGCTGAAGCTGATAATCCTAATTTCACTTATAATGGAGGAACTAAATATTTCTTAGCATACGATGAAACAAATGGATATTATCTAAAAACTTTTACTCTAAGAAGTCTTGGAGAAACAGTTGAACTATGGATAGCTGATGATTTATCTTATATTGATGATAGAGAAACCCCTATCATTAATCAACAACAAGTAGATCATGCAAGAGACGTTTTTGACGAAACAGTTTATCCTACTGATACAAGTTTCTTCGGTATGCATGATACTCATACTGGAAATGATGCAACACTTCCAGCTCAAGTAGGCCTACCACAAGATTATTATGTTGCAGAAGACGGAGCTGATAGAGTAATCCTTCTTGTAGATAATTTTAGAGATACCAATTATTATGATCAAACATACCCATTAATAATGGGAGGATTTTATTCAACTACATATGAAGATTATATGGATAGAAACATAATTAATATATCTGCAAAAGATTGGGATAGAAGATTAGACGAAGACTGGCTACCAACTACAGCTCATGAATTCCAACATTTAATTCATGATGATAATGATTCATCAGAAGAAACTTGGTTAAATGAAGGTATGTCTGATTTTGCTGAGTATTTATGTTTCGGTATTCATCCTATGAGCCATGTTAATGCTTTCTTGGATTATCCAGAAAATTCATTAGTTGAATGGGATGAGCATGTTGATGCTTCAACTGGACCTGAGACTTTAGCAGATTATGGTCAAGCTTATTTATTCCAATTATATATATATGACAAATATGGTCATGATTTTACACAATCATTAGCAAAAGATGCAAACCATGGAATCGAAAGTGTTAATGATGTTCTTGATGAATTTAATACAGGTATAGATTTTGAAGATTTATTTAGGAATTTCACTATTGCGGCTGCTATCGATACTGATTTTATTGGTGATGGTATCTATAATTTTGATAGTATAGATATTAATGTTGATTTTGAATCTGCTCTTGAATATGATAAAGACGGAGTTCCTGCTTGGGGAGCTGATTACAAAGTATTAGATACTTCAAAAAGAATCAATAATATCAAATTTGATGGAGTAGAATTCATGCCTAATCCATGGAAATCTATGGAAGACCCAAAAGAAGATAAAGGAGAAGTACTCTGGGGAAATAATGGTAACGATATAGATAATCAATTGATATTTAGTGCTGATTTAACTGATGCAGTAAATCCAATGTTGAAATTTGATACATTCGTTGATGCTGAACCAATGTGGGATGCTTGTATGGTTCAAGTTTCCACAGATAATGGAGAAACTTGGACAAGTCTTGCTAATGATAATACTATAGACCAAGATGAATTTCCATTAAACTCTCAAGCTCCTGATATATATGATAATCTACCTGGATTCTCAAGACAAGATACTGCTTGGGGTACTGAAGAATTCGATTTAACTCCATATGCAGGACAAGAGATCCTAGTTGGATTCCGTTATATGACAGATGCAGCATCTAATGAATCAGGATGGTTCATAGATAATGTTGAGATTGAAGAAATAGGTTATCTAAATGATTGTAGTTCTTTAGATGGATTTAGCAGTATAGATGAAATTTTAGATATTAAAGTTGAGTATGCTGTTACATTTATTAATAAAAAGACATTAGGTGGTCAAAAGTGTATCGACCTTACTGCATATAGCATACTTAATATAGATCCATTCAATATAACTGAACAAGATTCAGTTAACCTTAATCTATTCTTCCAAAAAGGTACTACATACATGATAGTATGGTATGCTGCACCAATAGGTAAAAAAGGAACAGTAGATTTTGAATATGAAATAATATATAATAAAATATTTAATAGTCCTAAAATGAGATAATATAATTATATATCAATAGCAAAGATAACCAGCCAGTTTACTAATTGGCTGGCTATTTTTTTGACAAAAAAAGTTCTATTTTCATCGAATTTTTTTTGAGAAGAAGGAAGAATAGCCTCTTTTGTTTCCTTATACGAAAGTCCTATTTTTTAAGCATATGAACCAGAAGCATTTTCATATGCGCTAAGGAAATTTTCCTAACGACAAATCCGCTTTGCGGAACGAGGCATAGCCTCTTTTGTTCATAAACAATCGTATGAAATTTAATTTAATTAGTATTAAGTAATGAAATTTGCAAATAATATTGTTGTATTAAAATAAAACGGAGGTATAATGCTTATGGGTATAGTAACAACAAACACTGATAAATATCAAATGTGTATCGATGAATGTTCAAAATGTGCACAAGCTTGTTATGAATGTTTCAAAGCATGTCTAAATGAAGCTGACGTGGCAGAAAGAAAGAATTGTATCAGTACGCTAATAGAATGTGCTCAAATGTGTCAAATGTCAGTAGCACATATGTCTATGGAAGCAAAACATGCAAAAGAACATTGTAAACTATGTGCCACTATTTGTGATATGTGTTCAAAAGAATGTGAAATGTTTAAAGATGAGCATTGTCAAAAATGTGCTCAAGTATGTAAGAAATGTGCAGAAGAGTGCAATAAGATGTCTTAATAACAATCTGTTTTATAGACATTAGTAAAAATGTATTACTAACTAAATACATTGTATGCTTGACATACGATGTATTTAATTATATAATAATGTATGCTAGGGTTACATAAAAGGAGTGAAACAATGGATAATAAAAACTTATTAGCAAATACATATTATACAATGGTAAGTAATCATAGAGAATCTCAATTATTTTTTTCTGCTCTACAACTTGATATATTTTCCTATCTAGATGAAGAAATATCTATAGAAGAACTTGCTGATAGAACTAATTATAATATGAGAAATCTAAAATTATTACTTAATGCTTTAGCAGCTATACACTTAATAGACAAACACCAAGATAAATATGTCAATACAATAGAAGGACAAAAATATTTGTCTAAGGCAAGTACATCCTATTTAGGTGAATCTATACTGTTTAGAAATGTAATGATGTCATTAGATAATATTGAAAACAGAGTAAGATTTGGACCAGATAATACTATTACAGAACATAATCAAGGACAGAAAGTCTATGATTTTGCTAAATTAGCAAAAGTATGTATACCAGAAATTTATTTATGGAGAATAGAACCCTTAATAGCTCTTATGAATAAAATATATCAAGATACTGAACCGAGTAAGATATTAGACCTAGGTGGTGGCTCAGGAGCTATGGGAATAGAATTATGTAAAATCTTTCCTAATGCAAAAGGTGTCATTTTTGAGGGACCTAAAGTTTCATTAGTCGCAGAAGATTTAGTTTCTAAGAATAACCTGAATTCAAGAATAACCATACAAGAAGGAGATTTCATCAAAGATGATATAGGAAATGGTTATGATATAATAATTGCCTCAGGTATTATAGATTTTGCTAAAGACCATTTGGATAATTTTATTAAAAAACTATATGATGCTCTTAACAAAAATGGTATAATATATTTAATTACCCATGGATTCAGTGAAGATTATCTAGAACCCTCTGAAACGGTACTAGGATGGCTTTCAAGTCATTTAGATGGTCTAGACTTACTTCTACCTGATAAAGTTATTCAAGACTCAATGACGGATAGGGGATTTAGATTATATAAACAAGACAAAAGTGGAAACCTCAGCATAAAGGTTTACCAGAAATAAGCATCAAAGAACAAAAGGAGAAGTTAAATGAATGCCAAGAACAAAGTTTTAGAATCTTTTATTTCAATGACAGAAAAAGTAGCAAACGGTAAAACAAATGTTTTGGATTTTGGTAGTGAAAACATGAAATTCTATCGCGGAGAAATACATATGATTAAAATGATTGGAGATAATCCTGGCATTTATAGCTCAGAAATGGCTAGAAGGTTTGGTATAACTAGAGCTGTTGTCTACAAAACAGTATTGAAATTAGAAAAAAGATCATTGATTAAAAAAGTTAATGATGAAGAAAATAAGAAAAAGACTAAATTATATTTAACTAGAGAAGGTGAAAAAGCTTACAAATTTCACGAGCAATATCATAATGATTTTGATAATGCTTTATTTGACTTCCTAGATAGTCTTAATAACGAAGAATTGTTATTGATTCAAAAATTTCTTAAATACTCAAATAATTTGATAGATAATCATTTTTAACAAATAGAGGAGGTTTTTTTTTATGAGCTCAATGAGAATGAGAACCATTATTGTAATATTAAGTGTAGTATTAATACAATTAACAGGGTGTTCGGTTAATAAAGATAATAAAGTATCTACACCAGTTAATAAAGATAATGTTGAAGCAGGGATAGAGGTTCAAGATGATACTAGAGTCACTATTATTTCTCCACCTATATTTTCAATTTATCTTAGTGCATCGCCAGAAAATAGTACCGTAGTAGGAATCAATTCAAGATCATTCAGTACAGCTAATGAGAAAGTATTAAGTGAATTATATCCTGGTTATAAAGATATTAATACTTCTTTTATTAATAACGAATTTGTTGTTAATACAGAAGAACTTCTGAAATTATCACCGGATATAATATTCTATTATGGTGATAACCAAAAGAATGAATTAGACAAATTAGACGTAGATTCTGTTGATATGATGCTTAGCAAAAATAGAGACCCTGAAGTTATGACAATTGAATGGGAAAAACATCTAGAAGAATCTTTTAATATCACTAGTGAAAATACTATAGAAAAAGAGTGGGAAACCTCTAATAATAAAGCCAATGAATTATTGAAAAATAACTTTACTAAGAAAAAAGGGCTCTATATTTTTAGTTATATCAATGGAAAAGTAACTGTAAGTGGGAATGACTCATATGGAGATAACTTTTTTAATAAAGCAGGAATAGAGAATGTAGCTAAAGGTATAGATGGGTGCAAAGAAGTAAGTATGGAACAAATTTATGAATGGAATCCTGATGTTGTTTTTATATTTTTAGGAATACCTGCAACAACAATTATCAATAATCAAACAACAAATCAAGATTGGTCATTGATTCAAGCATATAAGAATAAGGCTATTTTTGACATTCCTCAAGCAACATATTCATGGGGAGCACCAAGTGCAGATTCTCCAATAATGCCTTTATGGCTTATTTCAAAAACTTATCCTGATTCATTGAGTAGAGATGATTTCATTACCTACTTAAAAGGATATTATAACAGAATATATGAAATAGAATTAAAGGATGAAATAGTTGAAGATATATTGAAACCTAAAAAAGTAAAAGGAAAATGACACAATGAAAATAAAAAAAAATAGTAATAGGGTATCTTTTAAGAATGTAGTTTTTATAGTAGTTGTATTATTGATAATAGTAAGTGTTGTATCTTTATTCATAGGTCGATATGATGTATCTGTAATTGATATCATCAAGATATTCAGTGCCAAAATCAATCACACCAATTTACCTGATGAATTGCAAATTTCATCTTACATAATATGGGATATAAGAATACCACGTATCATACTAGCTGGATTAGTAGGGGCTTGTATTGCTATATCAGGAACTTGTATGCAAGGATTATTACAAAATCCACTAGTTAGTCCCGATGTTCTAGGTGTTTCATCTGGTGCTGGGTTTGGTGCAGCACTTGGTATCATATTAACAGCAAACAATTTGATTACCATACAATTATTATCTTTTCTCTTTGGCATTGTCAGTATGTGTTTAGTATTTTTATTTTCCAAAAGCAGAAAGGATCATTCGATTCTATCAATCATATTAAGTGGAATAATAGTTTCTTCTGTATTTACATCTTTAATATCTATAACAAAATACGTTGCAGATACAGAAGAAAAATTGCCAGCTATTACTTTTTGGCTTATGGGTAGCTTTTCTAATGCTTCATATGACCAGATTAAAATTATTATAATACCTGTGTTGATTGGGCTAATAGGCTTAACTATGCTTAGATGGAAGATCAATATATTATCTTTAGGTGATGATGAAGCATTTACTATGGGGGTTAATCCTAAGAGACTTAGATGGATCATTATCATATTATGTACTGTTATGGTTTCTTCCACAGTTACAGTAGCAGGTATTATTGGATGGATAGGCTTAGTAATTCCTCATATATGTAGAAAGATAATTGGCTATAATCATGGTTATCTAATACCATTATCAGGTTTTGCTGGAGCGGTTTTTCTGATAGTTGTTGATTGTTTAGCAAGAAATATCAGTTCCTCGGAAATTCCTATAGGTATATTGACCGCTTTAATAGGTGCTCCGATCTTTGCTCTTTTATTTATATATAAGAAAGGTGAAATATAATGCTTTTAAAATTAAGAAACTGCTATTATTCTTATAAACCAAATGAACCAATACTAAAAAACATCAGTTTTTCCATTAAAGAAGGAGAGATTCTTGCAATCATGGGATGTAATGGAATAGGTAAGACTACTTTATTGAAATGTATTGCTGGAATTTTAAAATGGGATAGTGGGACTTGTATTTTCAATGGACAAAATACAATTAATGCTAATCGTATTAAAGATATCGGTTATGTACCTCAAGCAAGGAAATTACCCTTTTCATATTTAGTAAAAGATCTAGTTGTATTTGGAAGAAATGGAACCAATAATTATTTTCAATCTCCCAAAAAAGAGGATTATGATATAGTAGATAGCATTTTGAATGAATTAGGTATCTATCATATAAGAAATTCATATTGTAATGAACTAAGTGGTGGACAGCTACAGATGGTATTTATAGCCAAGGCTTTGGCATCATTTCCGAAGTTGCTGATATTAGATGAACCAGAATCCCATTTAGATTTCTATAATCAATTTAAAGTATTACACACAATAAGTAAATTGGCAAAAGAGAAGGGGATAAGTACTATAATTAATTCTCATTATCCTAATAATATCATGAAAATAGCAAATAAATGCTTAGTATTAAGCAAGGATAAATACACCTATGGAGATATTAGTAGCATAATGACAGAAAAAACAATTAAAGAATATTTTTATGTTAATTCTAAACTTATTGATTTGAATTATAAAGATAAAAACGTACCATCTTTTGTATTTTTAGGTACTTAATAAAAGGAGGAGAGAAATGAAAAAGAAGATTCTAATCATAATAAGTGTAATAATATTAATCGTAATTATATTACCTTTTATAACAGGTAATTTGGAAAAAGAAACGTTGAATCAACAAACAAGAGCAAAATTAGAGGGAAGCTTTATTGAACTAGCAGATGGCTATATCCATTATGAATTAAAAGGACCAGAAGATGGTAAACCCATTATCTTAGTGCATGGTAATGCCGCACCATATTTTACATGGGATTACAATATAGATGCATTAGCCGAAGCTGGATTCAGAGTCCTTAGATATGATGTATATGGTCATGGATATTCTGATAGACCTAAACTCAACGAATACAACAGAGAATTATATGATAAACAACTTCTTGAACTCAAAGAGAAATTAAATATAACTGGACCTGTTTATATGATAGGTACATCTCAAGGTGGCAGTATAACGACTTATTTTGCAGCATCACACCCTGAAGAGGTAGATAAGATAGCTTTACTTTCACCATTTTTTGATACTTACCCTGGTAAAGGTATGGTTAATGTATTAAAAACTAGATTCATCGGCGAATACATGATGAATGTTATGGGAGATAAAATGTTTACAGACCCTTCAAAGAATGTATTATATTCAGATGAGAAAAAACAGGAACTTATTGATAAACTAAAGAAACAGATGAATTTCAAAGGTAAAAAAAGAGCTATTTTAGCTAATATGAGAGGTAATGCGCTAGATGATGCTACAATATACTATGAAAAATTAAGAGAAAATGAAATTCCTATACTGTTGACTTGGGGTGAAAACGACAAAAAAAACACTAAGGAATCCATGGAAAAATTACAGGAGTTAATTCCAGCAATAGAGTATCATGAGATAGAGAAAGCATCACATTTAGCACATTATGAATTTGCAGATGTTATCAATAAGTTGTTAATTGATTATTTTAATCGATAAAGATACTATAAATCAATTAAATAATATTAACTTATTTAAATGGATTTATCGGTGATTTAATTCCATATATTAGTTGAATAAGATAGCACGGGGTTAATATTGCAAACTAATCCTGTGCTATTAAATTATAAAAAAAATTATAGACATTGATAAATATATATGATATACTTTGAATTGAAATTGATATTCATTATTAATAACAATGTTTTATGATTATGATTTAATAGTTTTGCATCTCACTTATTGAAAAGCGTAATTATATATGTTAATATTATCAAAAAAGTATAACATGGAGTGAGAAAATGGCAAAATTCCAAAGAAAAACTCGTGAAGAAAGAGAAACAGAAATAAAAGAAGCTGCATTAGATGTATTTATTAAAAAAGGCTATCGTAATACAACTATGGAAGATATTATTGCTAGAACAACACTTTCAAAAGGTGGGGTATATAGATATTTCTCTAGTCCTAAAGAAATAATGATTGCTATTATGCGTGATGGTAATAACGTAGATAATAAATTCTTTAGAGAGATTAGTGAAGAAATACACAGTAAAGAGGATATTTGTAATATATTAGCTGATAGATCTATGCATAAAGTATTGAGTACATCTCCACAGAAAAAATTATATCTCATGTTTTTATATGAAATACTATATGATAAAAAACTGGAAGATATATATATGGAATTTGAGAAACAGACTTTTATACAATTAGAAAATTTATTTGGTGATAGAATATCTTTTTTCAAGGATAAAGATCAAGAATTGAATAGATTTTTTATGAGTAGACTAATAAATGCTTTGTTATTAGTGCATGCTCTTTTTTCAGACAAACGGATTTTTGAAAGTAATAAAGATTATCTGCATAAAATGTTTTTTGATTTTTATAATGAGTATTTATAGAATACTAGCTTAAAATTAGCTAGAAAAAATTTTAAATCATAAGTGACGTTGACGTCACCATCATATTTGGCAGATATTTATTATTTTATCTGCTACTTAATATTTTTATTTGTACTCAGATGATTATTTAATGAAGGAGGAAGTTTTTATGAGTGAAAACAGAAAAGCGTTATTAGAACTTAATATGGGCAAATTGTTCATGAAACTCGCTGTACCAGGTATTATTGGAATGCTAGCCGTAGGATTATACAATATGGTGGATGCAATATTTGTAGGTCAGTTTGTAAGTGCGTCAGGAGTTGGAGCAATAACTATGGCTTATAATGTTGTATTAATTAATCAAGCTATACTTACGTTATTTGCAACAGGAGCTATGTCCCTTTTATCAAGAGCAATAGGGGAAAAAGATGAAGAAACTATTGATAAACTATTTGGTAATGTTTTTATAGGTGTTGCCATATTATCAGTAATACTAACTATCGTAGTTTGTAATTTTGCAACCCCCATACTTTATTTTCTTGGGGCTAGAGATGATATTTTGGTTTTAGGTGAAAAATACATAAAGATAATTGCTTTAGGATTTATAGTTGCTGGCGTAGGACCAGCTCTCAATATGCTTATCCGTGGTGAAGGTAAGATGAAATCAGCCATGACAATAGTTTTTGTTGGTATGGTCATTAATATTATCTTAGACCCCATTTTCATCAAAGTATTCAATATGGGAATAGAAGGTGCTGCAATGGCTACGGTTATCAGTCAAATTCTATATTTGATAGGTGATATAATCTATTTCAAATCAGGAAAAAGTGTGATTAAATTGAGAAGAAAAAGTTTTAGGCTCTCTATGGATATTATGCCTAAGATATTAAGTGTTGGTTTTTCAGGAATGTTGATGCAATTTATGTCAGCTATACAATTAGCTATATTACTTAGGTTAATGTCATCATATGGGGGTAATGATAGTATAATTGTCCTTAGTTCAGCCCAAAGAATAATGATGTTCGCTTTTATACCAATGTGGGGGATAGGTCAAGGTTTACAGCCTGTACTTGGAGCCAACTATGGTGCTAAGCAATTTGCAAGAGTAAAAGAGGCCTTTTTATCCTTTACAAAGATCGCTACAGTAATATCAGGCGTATTATGGTTACTTTTCATGTTATTACCTAATTTCATACTAAGTTGGTTCATTACAGAAAAAGCTCTGGTATCATCAGGAGCCAATAGCTTCAGAATGTATTTAAGTGTATTTGTACTATACGGATTCATGATTACAGCAATCACACTTTTCCAAGCACTTGGTAAAGCTGGTAAAGCTGCATTAGTGGTTATGGGAAGACAACTATTGTTTTTTATACCAATATCACTAATATTACCAATATTTATGAAAGAAACAGGTGTATGGTTATCATTGCCAATAGGTGACTTTTTGACCATTAGTCTAGCTGGTATTTTTACTATAGGTGAATTTGGAGTTCTGAATCGTCAGATAAAAGGATATAAGAATGAATTAGCAAAATAAGATAATAAAACCATTTATGTATATATGCAGGCAATTGGAAATACAAAATTCTTTCTAATTGCCTTTTAATCTTTCATTATTATAATTAAAAACTTGCTATAAATTATATACCTGTTTATAGTAAGTTTTTATATTTTGATAAATATTATTGTTCTTTTACGAAATGATGACTTGTAGAACAGCCAAGTATATCATATAGAACACAGTAACTGAATATTGCGTCAAAGAATTGTAAAATGGATATAATAGTCGCTAATATCGCTTGCCAACCCTTCAATACTTTTGTGAATACTAAAGTCATTAGTATCACTCCCGTAGCAGCTCTAATTATTCTATCAGTGTTTCCTAAGTTCTTATTGAAATCTAAATTCATCTGCAAGACCTCCGTATTATATATAAGAATATTATTGCCTCAATGGTAGTTGAATTATACATTGTTTAATTATAAATATTAACTTAACTTATTTTTATTTTGCAAAGCCTTTTATTTTGATTACTTTTGTATATAATAATGAAGTAAAAAAGTTGGAGTTATTAATATTATATAGTCAAATGTACTGTGTGGTAGGGTATTGAATATTATAATTTTCTGTGAATTTATAATAATTACATTTAAGGTAAATATTTATATAAGCTATTAAATCAAAATCATTTATCAATATTTTTAATATTGAATAACTATAATGGTATTTATATAGATAAAAGTATATATATTAAAATATTAATGATTAAATTAAATAGATATATAAGAATGTAATAAGTGATTGGTAATTCAAATGAAAGTAGTAATTAAATATGATTTATATATAATTATATTAATTTAACTATGCGCAAAACACAACTTTAACGAATAGTAACAAGAAAAAACCATATATGGTTAAAATTTTAACAATTATTAAAGATATTTTAAGTCCATTTCACTTTTGCTTTATTAATAATTATTACATTAATAGCATTTCATTTATTGTTAATAATTATATTATCAAATACATGTTTAGCACATATTTAGAATAATTTAGTACCTAGTTATATTTTTTTGATTTGATACTAGTAAATTAATTGCAGTAATTTCTATAAACTGTACTATCAGTATTCTATACATTTATTTAGTTTTCTACCCTCTTAGATATAAATATTTGAATCTACTATTTAACCTATGTTATAATATATTATCAATGATAAATACTAGATTAATTACTTAATTCAAAGAAGTTATTCATAGTTATATGTTATTTATAAATACATCATAATTTAACTGAGTATATAATTTATCACGATATTACTTGATTATAGATTTATAATATGATTAATTATATTTTAATATTATTAATATATTATTTGCTCCCGAATTAATATATTGCAATATATCAATATAACAATTCAATACTTCATTGAAATTAATAAAGAAAGGTTTAATATAATGAAATTACAACAACTACTTAGCCATACTAGAAAAGCTATAGATACTTACAATATGATAGATGACGGTGATAAAATAGCAATAGGCATCTCAGGAGGAAAAGATAGTTTAGCCCTACTCTACGCCTTAAAAGGACTACAAAGATTTTATCCTAAGAAATTTGAAATTGAAGCTATTACCGTTTCCCTAGGTTTTGATAACTTTAACTTATCTGGAGTAAAAGAATTATGTAATGAATTAGAAATCAACTATACTATTCTTGATACAGATATCGGAGATATAATATTCAATCAGAGAAAAGAAAAAAATCCATGTTCCTTATGTGCAAAAATGCGCAAAGGTGCACTTAATGAAATGGCTGTTGAATTAGGTTGCAACAAAATAGCTCTTGGCCATCATAAAGAAGATATTGTTGAAACAATGATGATGTCTTTATTCTTCGAAGGTAGATTCTATTCATTTTCTCCAGTAACATATCTTGATAGGATGAAATTATATTCAATAAGACCACTTATGTATGTATCAGAAAGAGATTTGATTGGTTTCAAAAACAAATATAATCTACCAGTAGTCAAAAGTCCTTGTCCTGCAGATGGTAATACTAAACGTGAATATATGAAAAATCTACTTAACAAACTAAATAATGAAAATCCAGGATTGATACAGAGATTATATAGAGCTATTGAAAGTTCAGATATAAAAGGTTGGAAATAAAAGAGGTGTTAACCAATGATAAAAAATAATGATTATCATGAACAGCAAAACATTAAAAATTCAATTGTTTTAAGAGAAATTATGTATTCACTTCCCTCTTTTACTTATGAATTTTTTAGGGGCATTGAACAAACCACTTCATCAAAAACTAGGATTGCTTATGCATATGACCTTAGGCTTTTTTTTGAATTTATTTTAGAATATCACCAAGATTTCAAAGAGAAAAAGATGAATGAAATAAAATTAGAAGAAATAACAAATATAATACCAGATGATATTGAAATGTATCTCGAATACTTGAGCTATTATAAAAAAGAAGATGAAAAAGGTCATATTGTTGAACATAAAAATACTGAAAGAGGAAAATCAAGGAAGCTTGCAAGCCTCAGATCTTTTTTTACATATTTTTATAGAAAAAGGAAAATAAACAGTAACCCCGCTCTATTAGTAGATTTACCAAAAATCCATAATAAAAATATTACTCGACTAGAAGTTGATGAGGTTGCTAAGTTACTAGATGAAGTTGAATCAGGAGATAGATTAACTGAATCACAGAAGAAGTATCATAATATAACTAAAGATAGAGATTTAGCATTAATAACACTATTACTAGGTACAGGAATCCGTGTTTCAGAATGTGTTGGACTCAATATATCAGATATTGATTTTAATGTAGATGGTATTAGAATCGTAAGAAAAGGTGGCAATGAAGTAATAATATATTTTGGTGATGAAGTTGAATCTGCATTGATGACTTATTTGGATAGCAGAAAACATGTTATACCAGTCACTGGTCATGAGGATGCTTTATTCTTATCCCTACAGAATAAAAGATTAAGTGTTAGAGCTGTTCAGAACCTAGTTAAAAAATATTCTAAGCTTGTTACTAATTTAAAAAATATATCCCCTCATAAGCTTAGAAGTACTTATGGAACCAATTTATATAGAGAAACTGGTGATATTTATTTAGTTGCTGATGTTTTGGGTCACAAAGATGTAAACACTACCAAAAAACATTATGCACAGATTGAAGATGAACGACGAAGGAAAGCTGCAAAGGTTATAAAATTAAGGAAAGATTAATTTTCATGTATTATTGGTATAATTATATATTCACCTTTGTATATTATGTCGCTAGTTAGATTATTTATGCTTTTAAGCTCTTTTATGTAATTTTTAGTAGTATAATACTCTTTGCTCATATTCTTCTTTGAAATAGACCATAAAGTATCATTTTCCTCTATCATAATTGATATGTAACTCTTATTAGGTTTAATTTCTAACCCCTTAGCGTAATTCTTACCTAATAAGCAATTCGACAAAATAAATATAGCACATAGACAAACTACTGATACGTATATTTTTCTTGTTCTATTCATATTAATCACCCCGAACGTTTGTTTGATTATATTATATACGAACAGATGTTCTGTGTCAATGTGTTTCCCAAACATTTTTATTTAATCCGAACATTTGTTTGATATTATTAGTTTTATATGCTATAATTGTTAATAAATGTATTAATTATATCTATACAAGATATTCTACCTACATTAATAAGAATACATATAATCGATAAATTAATAAAAATAGGGGTGAATTTTTATGAGTAATGATCTAAGTGAAAAACAGATTAAAATAATTAATTTTATAAAAAATGAAATACTGTCAAAAGGATATCCACCTTCAGTAAGAGAAATATGTGATGCAGTAGGTTTGAAATCTACATCAACTGTCCATGGGCATCTTGAAAGACTAGAAAAAAAAGGTATAATTAGAAGAGATCCAACAAAACCAAGAGCTATTGAAATCATTGACGAATCCTTTGCTCCTACCAAAAGAGAACTTATAAGCGTACCAATAATTGGTAAGGTGGCTGCTGGAGAACCTTTATTAGCTGTTGAAAATATAGAAGAATACTTTCCTATTCCAGCTGAATTTATACCCAATAAGCAAATGTTTATGCTTAATGTTGAAGGTAACAGTATGATTGATGCTGGGATATTTAATGGAGATTTAATATTAGTACAACAACAAAATCAAGCGCAAAATCAGGATATCGTCGTTGCACTAATTGATGATTCAGTTACTGTAAAAAGATTTTTTAAAGAAACTGACCATATAAGATTACAACCTGAAAACAGTACAATGGATCCAATCATTGTTGAGGATGTTACAGTACTTGGTAAGGTTGTTGGACTTTTTAGAAGATTTTAAGTTAAAAAGCTGAGTAATTATTATATTACTCAGCCTTTAGAATTATTATCTAAAATACACTTATTCTTCAATTAAACTCTTAACATCTATATTTTTACCATCACTCCATATTCTTTCTAAATCATAGAATAACCTATCTTCTTTGCTGAATATATGAATTATGATATTTGAATAATCTAATAGAATCCAACTTGCAGAATTATAACCTTCTATTTGTTTAGGTTCATAACCATTTTTGGACAATATTTCTTCTGTCCTATCGATTAAAGCTTTTATATGACTTTTATTGTTACCATGAGCTATAATAAAATAATCTGCAATAACAGTTAAATCTCTGATATCTAGTACTTTAATGTCCTCTGCCAATTTGTCATCTAATGCTTTCAACGCTATTTTTAATATATCTAAAGAATTGTCTGTGTTTTTATCCATATCTATTTGCCTCCTGTATAATATAGAATATTGTTATAATATTCATAAGCGTCCATTGTTAATGGAACTATATAATTATTGCTAGCTCTTAAATAATCTATAGTATCTGATAATATCATAAATAAAGCTTTATCTAAATCCTTATTAGCTACTTCTCTAATTTCTTTTAGATTTGGAGCTTTATCTCTACCAGGTTCTATGTAATCAGATATATAAATAATTTTTTCTAAGCTGGTCATATTTGGTTTCCCTGTAGTGTGATAAGTTATTGCATTAAGTATATCTGTATCTTTGACTTCATAAATGTATTTAGCCACTACAGAGCCTATTTTGGCATGAATCAAGTCAAGATTATTCAATTCTTCACAGCTTAGTTCTATATTATATTTTTTACATATTTCTATTTTTTTATTATCAGATAAATTTTTAGCGCAATCATGTAGTAAAGCTGCTAATCTAGCTTTATTTATATCTACATTATGAAGCTTCGCTAATAAAACTGCTGTTTTTTCAACTCCTAACGTATGATCATATCTATTCTTATGTAATTGTTTCTGCAATTCATTTCTAATTGCAGTGAAATCATAATTACTTTGCATATATCTTATCCCTTCTAAAGGTCATGATTATCATACACAAACTATATATTGCTATATAGTTTGTTAATACCAATATATTTTTCAACGTTTTCTGGTAATAAATATCTAATTGATAATTTATCTTTAACTCTATTTCTTATTTCTGATGATGAAATTTCAATGTCCGGAATACGAACCAATGTAATATTTGCATCATATCTCGTTTGTAACATATGGATTTCATCATTAAGTTGTATATCCGTATAAGTAGCACCTCTATTAGCAACAATAAAATTACATATCTTGAATAATCTCTTATGATCTTTCCATTTGACTAAGTCGAATAACGAATCCGCACCTATTATAAAATAATAAGTATTGAAAGGGTATTTATCATTCAATTCATCTATTGTATCGACAGTATATGTGTTACCTTTTCTATCTATTTCAATAGTAGATAATTCGAATTCATCGTTATTTAGTATTCCTAATTTAGTCATATTTAGCCTATGTATTTTATCTGAAACTTTTCTATTGGATTTCAAATAAGATACTCCAGAAGGTATAAATAATATTTTATCTAATTTCATGTTATCCAAGACATATTGTGCTAATATCAAATGGCCATAATGGATAGGATCAAATGTACCTCCCATTATACCAATTAATTGTTCACTCATAAATAACCCTTCAATCATTATTTAATATAATTAATAAAATACTATAAAATCTTTAATATTATTATAAAAACTCATTTTTTTATTATTAGAGAATATTTCAGATACTTCATCTAGTGAATTAAATGGTTGGTCTTCCCTAAAATCAATGATATCATCAATAATATCAGCTGGTAGTCTTAGATATTGGTATTTATTGTCTTTGTACACTCTTCCATAAATATTTTCTAATTCATATTTTGATGCTGTATTTATATTAGTATACAAAGTAAAGTCTGAAGCATATTTTTCATAATCGAATTTGATATACTTACTAAATTTGTATTTCTTCCTACTCTTAATATATTTATCAGCTTCTTTTCCATCTATATCGAATAATTCTGCTGCTTTATATCTGTCAGTAATATTAATGTTAATATACTCTGGCAACTCAGACTGTGAAGCATATATATATGTTTCTACCATATCATAATATTTAGATGGAATTATATTTTTTTTATCAAGATCTTTTTTACTTACATATGGTTTGTTATCAATTATCTTGTCAACAAGTTTTTCTTTACTGGAATCACTAATATCAATACACCCAAATAGAGATAGAAGCTCATTTTCTTTTGCAGTGTTTAGATTGGTAAATAATGATAAGTTATCACTATAATATAAAATTTCTCCTCTAGTCAATAAATCTTTTTTCTCTAATTCGCCTAAAGACTTAAAAATATATCCTTGCTTATCTCTTTCTTTTACTATATCATAAGACCTCTTTGATGAGATAGTACAGGTTCTCCTGATTTGTCTAGCTGATGCAGTATTAAGATTGATTACTTTTACATCATCTTTATCCTCATAATCAGTTAATGTGTATAATGATATGTATTCCTCTATATCATTAAATTTATTATACATATTGGGAACTTTTCTAATATCATTAATGCTGTCTAGAGTATTAAACAACCTATAGTCAATAATATTGTTTGCTAATTCTTTTCCAATTTTAGTATTACCAAACAATGATCTCAATTCTTCAAAAGATGCTATTTTAATATTACTGACAACTGACATTTTGTTTCGGTTTTTATCAAACCATTCTTTAGTAAAATCAGAATTAACAAATTTGATTTCCTTTATATCATTAAATTCATTATGCTTTCTATAGTTAACTATAGAATATGCCATTTCACTAGTTGTATCATCTAAAATATCCATTAATTCTTCACTAGTTGCAGTATTGATATTAACACCTACTAATGCTTTTTTTCCTTTATAATTATCCCAAACACCTTTATTTTCTGTTATGGCCATGTTTTGAGCTTTTACTAAATCATCATATTGTTCTGCTTTTTCAAATGAGGTATCAGTTTTAGCTAGTCCTAATTCAAGCAACTCCTCACTTATAGACTTATTTGCTGCTAGATAGACGTATTTATACTCATATCTATCTATTTTATCAAAAGTATCATTATTAGAATCAGGGAGTAACATAACTCTTTTGCCTAAAAGTTGATTATAAGTATACTCAGTAGCTTTCATTGAAGAATCTGTATCAATACCAATCATTTTAATTAGTTTTGTACTTTTATCTGAATTACTATTTTCTTCAATAACTTTAATTGCTTCACCACTAATAACTTCTACAACTTTAGCTAAAGTTATATCTACATCATTATATGAGATGGATCTAGCCATAGAAGAAAAATTATTACAATTGATTGCTACTATTACCATTATGCTTATTATAATAATATTAAATATTTTTTTCATGTAAACCCCTCATTTCTTTTTATCATTCGTAAGTTAGCTGTAATTATGGTAATATGATTTTTGGATTTTCTTTAGATTCTCTATACAGTACTATCTTTCTACCAATCTGCTGTACAACATCCGACCTTGTTCTTTCAGATAGGACATAGCAAATATCTTTTGGTGTGTATAAACAATTCTTCAGTACATTGATCTTAATTAATTCTCTAGCTTCTAATGCATCTGAAATTGCTTTTGTAACTTCTGGAGTCACTCCAGATTTTCCTATTTGAAATATTGGGTCTAAATCATTTGCCAATCTTCTCAGATAAGCTCTTTGTTTACTAGTTATTTTTTCCATTATATTTTCCTTTCATTAATTAACATTGATTATAAATCCATTTATTGATTATTAAAATAATATTATTTGTAAAAGTCAAATTCCAAATAATACATTTTAACTGTATCACCCTCTTCAATGCCAAGACTTTCTAACTCTTCTATTATTCCATTTTCCCTTAAGAATTTTTGAAAGAATGCAAAACCTTTTTCAGTTTCAAGGTTAGTATAACCTAACATCTTTTCTATTTTGGCACCTTCTACTAAGAAAGTATGATCTTCTAACATTTCAACTGTAAAACCATCTTCCTGTACTTCTTGTTCGTCTAAGAAATATTCTTGTTCATATATAAGGGTTTCTTTATCTAATTTACTTAATAAATCATTAATATGGTATAATAATTCTTTAACACCCTTACCAGTTACTGCTGATATAGGAAATACTTTAATTCCTTTGTCTTCAAATTCGTCTTTCAATTCACATAAATACTCGTCATCTTGCATTACATCTATTTTATTAGCTGCTATTACCATTGGTCTATTAATTAATTCTTTATTAAATGTTTCCAGTTCATAATTTATCTTATTAATATCTTCTACAGGATTTCGACCTTCTGTTGAAGCAACATCTACTATATGGACAATAACTTTCGTTCTTTCAATATGTTTCAAAAATTCATGTCCCAGCCCAACACCTTCTGAAGCTCCTTCTATAAGTCCTGGAATATCGGCAATAACAAAACCTTTCCCACCACTTATATCGACAACTCCTAGGTTTGGGTTTAGTGTTGTAAAATGATAATTGGCTATTTTAGGTCTAGCATTAGTTACTCTTGATAAGAAAGTTGATTTACCTACATTAGGAAATCCTACAAGACCAACATCTGCAATTGTTTTTAATTCTAGTATAATCCAAAGATCTTTACCTGCTCTACCTGGTTGAGCATATTTGGGTATCTGCATAGTAGGTGTAGCGTAATGTTGGTTACCTTTACCACCACGACCACCTTTCAAAATGACTTCTTCCATACCTTTATGAGCCATATCAATTATAACTTTTCCTGTCTCAGCTTCTCTAATAATGGTTCCAAGTGGTACATTAATTATTAGATCGTCACTGTTCTTGCCATGCATTTTATTTCCTTTACCAGGTTCACCACTACGAGCTTTGAAATGTTTTTTATGTCTAAAATCATATAAAGTATTCAGATCATTATCAACTCTGAATATAATGTCTCCACCTTTACCACCGTCGCCTCCATCAGGACCACCGTTAGGTACATATTTTTCACGTCTAAAACTTACACAGCCGTTTCCGCCGTCACCTGATTTTATATATATTTTTGCCTGGTCAACAAATATCATTTACATCTTCCTTCCTATTAGGAATAATCACGATTTATGGATTATTATTAAGCTATCATGAGCTTAGCATATTTTCAATCTATGTGTATTATATTATAAAATTAATATATTTGAAAGGCATTTTTAGATTAGTAGCCTAAAAATACTAAATAGCATACAATTATAGTATTTATTAATTACAGTATCTATATACCCTTATAATCAAATAAACACAACTACTTGTTTAAAGAGTAAGAACCAAGAGGCTACGCTTTATAAAAGATTTCAAGGAAAATAGAAAGTAGAACTTTCTTATTTAAATAAAAAAAGTTTCAAATGAAGACCATTTGAAACTTTTCACTAACATTATTGAGCTTTTGGATATACAGAAACTTGTTTTTTGTCTCTGCCTTTTCTTTCAAACTTAACTACTCCATCAACTAATGCAAATAAAGTATCATCTCCACCTCTACCTACATTTTCTCCTGGATGAATTTTAGTTCCACGTTGTCTATATAAAATATTACCAGCTTTTACAGTTTGTCCATCAGCTTTTTTAGCGCCTAATCTCTTTGACTCAGAGTCTCTACCGTTCTTAGTAGAACCAACTCCTTTTTTATGAGCAAAGAATTGAAGGTTCATTTTTAACATACTTACACCTCCTTGATAACAAGAGTAATATAATCACTACCATATTCTTCTATCATTGATTCTATACCTAATACCATTGATCTCAGTAATAAATCAGATTCATTACTTACTTCATCTAATATCTTAAATGAAATATATCCTATTTGTTCATCATTTGAACAGTCATATATATCATCAGTAAAATTCTCAATTGAATTAATAGTATTAATAGTTAATACTGATATTGCAGCACAAACTATGTCTTTACCATACTCAGAATAACCTGCGTGACCACTTAATTCAAAACCGTTTATATGATTGTTATTTGTAAATACATCAATATTAATCATAATCGTAATTACGCATTAATCTTATCAATTTTTACTTGAGTATAAGGTTGTCTATGACCTTGTTTCTTATGATAACCTTTTTTTGCTTTGTACTTGTAAACGATAACTTTTTTGTTTTTACCTTCTTCTTCAACTGTAGCAGTTACAGTTGCGTTATTTACAAGTGGGCTACCAACAGTTAAACCACTGTCATTAGATACCATTAAAACTTTGTCAAATGTTACAGTTTCTCCAGCTGCTGCTCCTAGTTTTTCAACTCTGATTGAATCACCTTCAGCAACTTTATATTGTTTTCCACCAGTTTCAATAATTGCGTACATTTTGGCACCTCCTTTTATCAAGACTCGCCGAATACGGTGTTTCCTAAGAAACTTTTTAACCTCTTCGTGCGGCTATACCACTCAAAAACTTTACCATAATTCACTATGAATGTCAAGGATTTTTCCAGTTTTAACAATAAAATATAAATTGCAATATTAAATGTCCGGTATTTTCAAATAAAATTTTATAGTGTAGATATATTGTATTTTTTTAATATCTAGTTTGGCGTAGCGTACCATTTACAATGAGAGAGGCATGTGATAGCCTA